>NZ_JBFBND010000005.1:0-166028 GCF_040702905.1 Kineococcus sp. NPDC059986
CGGACACGCTGCGCTGCAGACCGAACGGCTCGCCTCCAGCGAGGGGGCCAGCGGTGTCGTCAACGAGCTGCTCGTGCAGATGCAGTCCTTCGACGGGGAACCCGCCCTCCAGCGCCTGCAGCGCCCACTCGAACCGCTCGGGGGTATCGGTGTGCAGCGTCATGACGGGCTGGCCGGCGCGCACGGCGTCCCCGCGGACGGCGTGCAGCTCCACGCCCGCACCGGCCTGGACGGCCTCCTCGCGGCGGGACCGGCCGGCTCCCAGCCGCCACGCGGCGACGCCCACAGCCATCGCGTCGACGTCGAGGAACCCGTCGGCGGGGGCGAGCACCTCGTGGGTGTGGCGGGCCACCGGCAGCGGCGCGTCCGGGTCGCCGCCCTGCGCGGCGACCATCCGCCGCCAGGCGTCCATCGCGCGGCCGTCGGCGAGGGCGTCCGCGGGGTCGACGGTGTCGAGGCCGACGGCGGCGAGCATCTCGCGCGCCAGGACGAGCGTGATCTCGACGAGGTCGGCGGGGCCACCGCCGGCGAGGACCTCGACGGACTCGCGGACCTCGAGCGCGTTGCCCGCCGTGCGGCCCAGCGGCGTCGACATGTCGGTGACGACGGCGACGGTCCTCACGCCGGCGTCGGTGCCGAGGTCGACCATCGTCCGCGCGAGCTCGACGGACTGCGCGAGCTCCTTCATGAACGCGCCGGACCCGGTCTTGACGTCCAGGACGAGCGCGCTGGTGCCCTCGGCGATCTTCTTGCTCATGATCGAGCTGGCGATGAGCGGGATGGCCTCGACGGTCCCGGTGACGTCGCGCAGCGCGTAGAGCTTCTTGTCGGCCGGCGCGAGGTCCCCCGTGGCCGCGCAGATCACGGCCCCGACGTCGGTGAGCTGGGTCCGGATCTCCGGCAGCGTCAGGGACGCGCGCCAGCCGGGGATCGCCTCGAGCTTGTCGAGGGTTCCGCCGGTGTGACCGAGCCCGCGGCCGGACAGCTGCGGCACCGCGGCACCGCACGCCGCGACGAGCGGGGCCAGCGGCAGGGTCACCTTGTCCCCGACCCCGCCGGTGGAGTGCTTGTCGACGCTGGGCCGAGGCAGGTCGGTGAAGTCGAGCCGCGCGCCCGAGGCGATCATCGCCGACGTCCAGCGGGACACCTCGCGCCGGTTCATCCCGTTGAGCAGGACGGCCATCGCCAGGGACGACATCTGCTCCTCGGCGACGTCGCCGCGGGTGTAGGCGTCGAGCACCCAGTCGATCTGCGCGTCGGACAGCTCGCCCCGGTCGCGCTTGGTGCGGATGACGTCGACGGCGGCGAACTGCTGGCTCACTGGGGTGCCTCTCCGGGCTTGCGGTCGGGGTCGGTGAGGTCGTGCGGGCCGAACGCGTCGGGCAGGACCTCGGTCATCGGGACGGTCCCGCGCGGGGAGTCCACGAGCAGGTCGGGGCCGCCGAACTCGAAGAGCAGCTGTCGGCACCGTCCGCACGGCATGAGCAGGTTGCCGGCGCCGTCGACGCACGCGAACGCGACGAGACGGCCGCCGCCGGTCATCTGCAACTGCCCGACGAGCGTGCACTCGGCGCAGAGCGTGACGCCGTAGGAGGCGTTCTCGACGTTCGCCCCCGCGACCACCCGGCCGTCGTCGACGAGCGCGGCGGCACCGACGGGGAACTCCGAGTACGGCGCGTACGCGTGCACCAGGGCCGCCCGGGCCGCGGCGCGCAAGGCGTCCCAGTCGATGCCCGCGCCCGTCACGGGTACACCTCCCCGCTCGCAGCCGGCGGCCGGACCCGGCCGACGAACCCGGCGACCGCCAGGATCGTCGCGAGGTACGGCAGCATCGACAGGAAGCTCGAGGGCACCGCGGCCGGGCCCTGGAGGATCCCCACGAGGGTCTGCAGGGCGGCGAAGAACCCGAACAGGAGCGAGGCCCCGACGGCGCCGCGCGGGCTCCACCGGCCGAAGATGACGGCGGCCAGGGCGATGAACCCCTTGCCGGCGGACATGTTCTCGGTGAAGGGGCCGATCGTCCCGATCGAGAGGTACGCCCCGGCCAGGCCCGCGATCCCGCCGGCGACGACGACGTTCACGTACCGGACCCGCAGCACGTCGATCCCGACGGTCGCGGCGGCCTTGGGGTGCTCACCGACGGCGCGGGTGCGCAGACCCCACTTCGTCCGGAACAGCACCACCTGCAGCGCGACGATGACGACGTACATGACGTAGACGAGGACGTTCGCCTGGAACAGCAGCGGTCCGACGACGGGGATGTCGGCGAGGACCGGGATGTCCACCGGCGCCAGCACGCCCGGCGAGTTGTACCGCTGGGTGTCGGACTGCATGAGCGCCTTGTACGCCCAGCCCGTGAACCCGAGCGCGGCCGCGTTGAGGACGACGCCGAGGATGACCTGGTTCACGCGGTAGCGGATCGCGAACACCGCGAGCAGCCAGCCGACGACGGCCCCGGCGAGGACGGCACCCACGACCCCGGCGCCGAGGTTCCCGGCCATCGACCCGACGAGAGCGCCGGCGAAGGCGCCCGTCAGCATCTGCCCCTCGATGGCGACGTTCACGACGCCGCTGCGCTCCCCCAGGACACCGGCGAGGGCTCCCAGGATCAGCGGGGTGGCGAGGAAGACCGTCTGCTGCAGCAGCTTGACGACGTCCATCGACTGCGCGTCGGCGCCGCTCATCACCCAGCACAGGAACGCCACGACGAAGCAGACGAGCGTGACCCCGATGACGACCGGGCTGCGACGGGCCCGGAACCCGCGGGCCAGCTGGAAGAGCCCGAGGAGGACGACGACCACGCCGAGCACGACGGGGGTGACGGTGCCGGGGACGGTGAGGTCGGGCAGGCTCACGGACGAGCCGCCACCGAAGCGGAAGGTCGCGTCGGACGACCCCGACCCCACGCCCCAGCCCAGGACGGTGACGAGGCCGACGACGACGAGCAGCGCCCCCGTCAGCACCCGCTTGCGCAGGCTGACGGGCGGCTCGACGCGGGCGAGCTCGACGATGGCCGCGGGGGCCTGGACGTTGGCCGAACCGCTCACCGGGTCCACCCTCCCGACAGCTCGGCACCCACGGCGGGTGCGCCGTCGCGCAACCGGAACACGGCCCGCACGAGGGCGGGGGCCGCGATGAAGAGGACGACGAGGGCCTGCAGGACCCCGACGAGGTCGACGGGGACCCCGGTGACGGACTGCATCTGCACCGCCCCGGCGCGCAGACCGCCGAACAGCAGGCCGGCGGCGATGACGCCGTAGGGGTTGTTGCGCCCCAGCAGGGCCACGGTGATCGCGTCGAAACCGATGTTCCCCGCGACGCTGCCGGTCACGCTGCCGGTGACGCCGAGGACCTGGGTCGCCCCGGCGAGACCCGCGAGCCCCCCGGCGAGCGCCATCGAGACGACCTGCAACCGGCCGACCGCCATCCCGGCGGTCCGGGCGGCGTTCGGGTTCGCCCCCACCGCCCGCAGCCGGAACCCGAGGCGCGACCGCTCGAACAACCACCACACGGCGACGGCCGCCAGGACGGCGAGCACCAGACCGAGGTTCACCCGCAGCGAGGAGCCGAGGAGCTTGGGCAGGACGGCGGTGCCGGCGACCTGCTCGGAGATGGCCTGCGTGTAGGGCGCCCGCTGGAACCCGTGGACGCTGAGCAGGTAGGTGAGCAGGTTGATCGCGACGTAGTTCAGCATGATCGTCGTGATGACCTCGTGGGCACCGGTCCGCGCCTTGAGGAGGCCGACGATCCCGCCCCACACCAGGCCACCGACGACCCCGGCCAGCAGGGCGGCGACGAGGTGCAGGACCACGGGCAGGTCGACGGCGAAACCCACCCAGGTGGCCGCGACGGCGCCGACGATGATCTGCCCCTGAGCGCCGATGTTGAACAGCCCGACGCGGAACGCGAGCGCCACGGCGAGCCCGGCGAGGATGAGCGGCGTCGCGTTGACCAGCGTCTCGGAGATCGGGCGCAGCGCGTTGATCCCGCTGAAGTTCGGGTTGTAGACGGCCCCCTGCAGCAGCGCCACGTAGGCGTCGCGCACCGAGTACCAGACGTTGAGCAGGAAGTCCTGCGGGTAGGAGAAGAAGTACCCCAGGCTCTGCCGGGACGGCTTGTCCCCGATGACGATGAGGACCGCGCCGACGAGGAGCGCCCCGACGACCGCGAACACCGTCACGAGCCAGCTGCCGCCCCAGTACAGCCGCCTGCGGGGCCGCGGACCACCTGTCGGGGCGTCCTTCTCGACCGAGGTCGACGTCACTGCGATTCCTTCCCGGAGGTCGCGCCCGCCATGAGCAGGCCCAGTTCTTCCTGCGTCGCGTCCGGTCCGACCTCACCGGCGATGCGTCCGCGGTACATCACGACGATGCGGTCGGCCAGCGCCCGCACCTCGTCGAGCTCGGTGGAGACGAGCAGCACGGCGGCACCGCGGTCGCGTTCGGCGACGATGCGCTGGTGCACGAACTCCTGACTGCCGACGTCGACACCGCGGGTGGGCTGGGCGACGACGAGCAGGTCCAGCCGACGGGACATCTCCCGCGCCAGGACGACCTTCTGCTGGTTGCCGCCGGACAGGGTCGCGGCGGCGGCCTGCGCCGACGGCGTGCGGATGTCGAACTCGCTGATGCGCTCGTCGGCGTTGCGGCGCACGGCCTCGCGGTTCACCGAGGGGCCGCTCGCGAAGGCGGCCGAGTCGACGAGGTCGAGCACGAGGTTCTCGGCGATGCTGAAGGAGCCCACGAGCCCGTCGTGCAGCCGGTCCTCGGGGACGTAGCCGACACCGAGCGCGAGCACGTCGGCGATGGGGCGGCCGGTGACGTCGGTGCCGGAGACCGTGACGGTGCCCGCCTCGACGGGTTGCAGACCGACGATGCTGCGGGTGAGTTCGGTCTGCCCGTTGCCGTCGACCCCGGCGACGGCGAGGACCTCACCGGCCCGCACCTGCAGGTCGATGTCGTCCAGGAGAACCGTGCCGGACGGGTCGACGACGCGGACGCCCGCCATCTTCAGCACGGGCGCGCCCGGTGCGGCGTCCTTCTTCTCCACGCGCAACCGGACGTCGCGCCCGACCATGAGGGCGGCCAGTTCTTCGGGCGAGGCCTGCGGGGACGCCTCCCCCACGACCTTCCCGCGGCGGATGACCGTGATGCGGTCGGCGACGGCCTTGACCTCGCGCAGCTTGTGGGTGATGAAGACGATCGAGGTCCCCGCGTCGGCGAGTTCGCGCATGACGCGCATGAGGTCGTCGGTCTCGGCGGGGGTCAGCACCGCCGTCGGTTCGTCGAGGACGAGCACCTTCGCGTCGCGCAGCAGGGCCTTGACGATCTCGACGCGCTGCTGGACCCCGACCGCGAGGTCGGCGACGAGGGTGTCGGCGGGGATCGCGAGCCCGAACCGCTGCGACGTCTCCTCCACGCGCTGCCGGGCGCGGCGCCGGTCGAGGAAACCACCGCCGGAGGTGAGTTCGGCACCGAGGACGATGTTCTCGGTGGCGGTGAACGTCGGGACGAGCATGAAGTGCTGGTGCACCATGCCGATCCCGGCGGCCATGGCGTCCCCCGGGGAGGAGAACTCCACGGGCCGGCCGTCGACGAGGATCTGCCCCTCGTCGGGGGTGTACAGGCCGTAGAGGACGTTCATCAACGTGCTCTTGCCGGCCCCGTTCTCACCCAGGAGGGCGTGGATCTCGCCCTCCCGGACGACGAGGTCGATGGAGTCGTTGGCGACGAGGGGCCCGAAGCGCTTCGTGATGCCCTTGAGTTCCAGCTGCACCTGCGGGTCGTCCCCTCGTCGCCGTCGTCCGTCGTTCCTGCGGTGGTGCGGGCGGTCAGCCGGCCTTGACGGCGCTCGGCGACGTGATCTGGATCTTCCCGTCGATGATGCCCTGCTTGACCGTGTCGAGCTCGGTCTTGAGCTCGGCCGGGACCTGCGCGTCGAACTGGTTGAAGGGCGCGAGGCCGGTGCCGTCGTTCTTGAGGTTGCCGATGTACGCGCCGGTCGGGACGTCGCCCGCGGCGGCCTTGACGACGTAGTCCTTGACGGCGTCGGTGAGGTTCTTCGTCACCGAGGAGATGAAGAACTTGCAGTACTGCTCGGCGCTGACGCAGCCGTCGGTGTCGACCCAGATGAGGTTGAGCTTGCCGCCGGCGGCCTCGGCCGCCGCGCCCGCACCCAGCCCGGACTGCCCGGCCACCGGCATGACGATGTCGGCGCCCTGGGAGGCCAGGGTCTCGGTGATGGACCGCCCGGCCGCCTGGTCGGTGAAGGAGTTCGAGAACGTGCCGCCACTGGGGTTCTTCTCGTCCCAGCCGATGACCTTGACGTTCTTGCCCTTCTGCTGGTTGTAGTACTGGACGCCCTCCCAGAAGCCGTCCATGTAGATCGTCACCGGCGGGATGTTCAGCCCGCCCCAGGTGCCGACCGTGCCGGTCTTCGTCATGCCGGCCGCCAGGTAGCCGCCGAGGAAGCCGCCCTCGACGGTGTTGTACTCGAAGCCGTAGACGTTGTCGGCGACGGGAGCGGAGTCGATCTCGGCGAACTTCTGGTCCTTGTTCTGCTCCGCGACCTCCTTCACGGCGTCGGACATGAGGCCGCCGACGGCGACGATGGTGCCGCAGCCCTTGCCGACCTCGGCGTTGAGGTTCGGCACGTAGTCGGCGTCGCTGTTGGAGGCGACGTAGGAGATCTGGATGTTCGGGTTCTCCTGCTGCGCGGCCTTGAAGCCGGCGTAGGAGGACTGGTTGAACGAACGGTCGTCGACGCCGCCGGTGTCCAGCACCATGCAGGCGCTGAACTTCTCGCCGGAGCCGCTGGCGCTGCCACCGGAGGACCCCTGCGTGTCGGTCGGCCGGCTCCCGCAGGAGGCGAGCAGCACGGCGGCCATGCCGACGGCTGCCACCGGGGCGAGGCGGTGGATCGAAGTCATGGTGAGGTCCTCCAGGTCGGGGTGGATCGCATCGTGGCGTCGGCCCCGGCGCGAGACAGGTGCGAACGCGCGGTCATCGTAGTGTGCGAAAACCGTCGGTCAGCGCCGCCGACCGGTCAGGTTGTCCAGATCGAGACCTTGGCGCCGGTCACCTCACCCGCCTGCCGCGGGGTCGTGACGCCCGCCTCACGCTGGGTCGCGCGCTCCTCAGCCGCCCGGCAGCGCCCGCGGGGAGAGGGCCGTGAGGGCCAGCACCCCCATCCCGACGGCGAGGGCCCCCTCGTCGGGGGCGAAGTCGCCGCGGTGCAGGTCGTACGTGGGGCCGCCGGGGGTGCGGGTGCCCAGGCGCACCATCGCGCCGGGGACGTGGTGCAGGTACCAGGCGAAGTCCTCCCCACCCAGGCTCTGCCGGGTCGGCAGGACGCCGTCGTCGCCGAGGAGCGCCCGCGCGGCGGCGTCCAGGGCCGCCGTCGCGTGGATGTCGTTGTCCACGGGCGGGACCCCGCGCACGAGCTCGACCTCGGCGCGGACGGCGTAGGGGCGCACGAGGTCGGCGACGACGGACTCGACGAGCTCCCCGGCGTGCTGCCACGCCTCGGTCTCCATGCAGCGCAACGTGCCCGCGGCGAAGCCCTCGGCGGGCACGGCGTTGGCTGCGTCGCCCGCGTGCACCGCACCCCACGTGAGGTTCACCCCCGCGCGCGGGTCGACGCGGCGGGCCAGGACCGCAGGCAGCTGCGTGATGACCTGCCCGAGGGCGAAGACGAGGTCCCCGGCCAGGTGCGGTCGCGACGTGTGGCCGCCCGTCCCCCGCAGCCGCACGGTGACGTGGTCGGAGGCCGACGTGATGGGCCCGGCCTTGAGGCCGACGGTGCCGACGTCGAGGGTGGGGTCGCAGTGCAGGCCGTAGATCGCGGCCACGTCGTCGATGGCCCCCGCGCCGACGACGTCGAGCGCGCCCCCGGGCATGACCTCCTCCGCCGGCTGGAACACCAGCCGGACGCGGTGCGGCAGGTCGCCCGTGCGCGCCAGGTCGGCCAGGACGAGCCCGGCCCCCAGGACGGAGGCGGTGTGCACGTCGTGCCCGCAGGCGTGCGCGACGCCCGGGACCGTCGAGGCGTACGGCAGGCCGGTCGACTCCGGCGTGCGCAGGGCGTCGAGGTCGGCGCGGACGGCGAGGGTGCGTTCGCGTGGGGCCGCCGGCCCGAGGTCGGCGATCAGCCCGCTGCCGGGCAGCAGCTGCACGTCGGCGCCGGCCGCCGTGAGCAGCTCGGCGATCCTCGCCGTCGCCCGGTGCTCGGCCCGTGCGAGCTCGGGGTGGGCGTGCAGGTCGCGGCGCAGCGCCCGGGCCGTGGGTTCGTGCGCCACGACGAGGTCGGCGATGCGGCGACCGAGCTCCGCGGGACCCCCGGAACCGGTCGCGGTCCGCGGGCTGCCCGTGTCGCTCGTCACGGCACCCGACGCTACCCGCGTCGCCGGACCCCCGCCGACCTCACCCCGCCGACGGGGCCGGCCCCGCGCGGTGTGTCGCCGTCCAGGAACCGCGGCGGACGCTCAGACGACGTCGAGCCCCGCCTCGATGGCCCGCTCGACGAGCTTCTTGACCTCCTGCGCCCGCGCGCGCGTCGTCACCATGAGCGCGTCGGGGGTGTCGACGACGACGAGGTCGTCGACCCCGAGCAGCGCGACGACGCGGTCGTTGCCCGGCACGACGAGCCCACCGGCGACCCCCTCGGTGAGGACGAGGTCGGGGTTGCCGAGCACCTTGGGCTGGTCGACGTCGGCGGGCAGCAGTTCGGCGAGGGAGGAGAAGTCGCCGACGTCGTCCCACCCGAAGGTCGCGGGCACGACGGCGACGCGGCCCTCCTCGGCGGCGGGTTCGGCGACGGCGTGGTCGATGGCGATGGCGGGCAGCGCGCTCCACTGCTCCTCGAGCACGGCCTCGCGCTGCGGGGTCTCCCACGCGTCGGCGATGCGCTGCAGCCCGGTGTGCAGGGCGGGGGCGTGGGTGGCGAGCAGCTCGAGCAGGACGTCGGCGCGCGTGACGAACATGCCGCCGTTCCAGCGGTAGTCCCCCGTGGACAGGTAGGCCGCCGCGGTGCGCGCGTCGGGCTTCTCCTTGAACTGCACGACGCGGCGCGCGTTGGGGGCGCCCTGCAGGCGCAGCCGCTTGCCGAGGCGGATGTACCCGAAGCCGGTGGCCGGGTGCGACGGCGCGATGCCGATGGTGACGACGAACCCGCGGCGCGCGGTGACGACGGCCTCCTCCACCGAGCTCTCGAAGTCGTCGCGACCGGAGATGACGTGGTCGGCGGCGAAGGAGCCGAGGACGGCGTCGGGGTTGCGGCGCACGAGGACCGCGGCGGCCAGGCCGATCGCCGCGGCGGAGTCGCGCCGGGCGGGCTCGCACAGGATGTTGGCCGCGGGAAGGTCGGGCAGCTGCTCGGCCACGGCGGCGGCGTGCGAGCGGCCGGTGACGACGAGCAGCCGTTCGGCGTCGGCGAGCGGTTCGAGCCGGTCCCACGTCTGCTGCAGCAGCGTGCGGCCGCGACCGGTGAGGTCGAGGAGGAACTTGGGCCGGTCGCTGCGCGACAGCGGCCACAGGCGGGTACCGGCACCGCCGGCGGGCACGACGGCGTGGAAGTCGGACAGGTCGATCTGCGCGTCCTCGAGGTCGTCCGCGGACCACGAGGCCCACGAGCCCGGTCCGGTCCCTGCGCTGAGCTGTCCCCCGTCAGTCATGACGGGGAACCTACCGGTGGCGCACGGCGCGTGACCGGCGGTCGTCCGGGTGCGGTCGCCCGGACGGACCCGCAGGCTGGGCCGAACGGGTCCGACACGCTGTAGGAGGTTGCGCTCCCCTCCAGCCGTGGTCCAGGGTAGGTGAGCCTGGCCTGCGTGACCTGCGCTACAGCGCTCGTCACCGCGCTGTGAGTCCTTCATCACAAAAGCCACACGGCGACGGCCGTGGGGCGGCTCCCTCCTGCCCGCGCGCCTACAGTGGTCACGACGCCGCCGCCTGAGCGCCGAGGCCCCGGTGGACCCGGCGTCGAGGAGCACTCGAGGAGGACGTCGGTGGCCACGAGCCTCACCCCACCCGGACAGGGCGCGCCCGTCGGGAAGTCGAAGACGGGACGACCAGCAGGCACGCTCTACCGCGGCCGCGAGGGCATGTGGTCGTGGGTCATGCACCGCATCTCCGGGGTGCTGATCTTCTTCTTCCTCTTCGTCCACGTGCTGGACACCGCCACGGTGCGCGTGTCGCCCGAGGTCTACAACGGCGTCATCGGGCAGTACAAGAACCCGATCATGGGCCTGGGCGAGGCCGGTCTCGTCGGTGCGGTGGTCTTCCACGCGCTCAACGGGGTCCGCATCATCCTCGTCGACTTCTGGTCCGGCGGGACCAAGCACCAGCGCAAGCTGTTCTGGGGCGTCGTGGGCCTGTGGGTCGTCCTCATGGTGCCCTTCCTCGTCCGTCACCTGACCAACGTCTTCACGCACTGAGGGGCGGCGCGTCGTGAGCACCGATCAGACCCCCGGCGGCAGCTACGCCCCGGCCCTGGAAACCCCGCGTTCGCCGTACAAGCGGAACAAGGCGACCCGCACCAACTGGGAGCTGTACGGCTGGCTCTTCATGCGCATGTCCGGCCTGGTCCTCATCGTCCTGGTCTTCGGACACCTGTTCGTGAACCTCATGACGGGCCAGGGGATCCACCAGATCGACTGGGGTTTCGTCGCCGGCAAGTGGGCCAGCCCGTTCTGGCAGGTCTGGGACCTGCTGATGCTGTGGCTCGCGCAGCTGCACGGCACCAACGGCGTCCGCACCGTCATCAACGACTACGCCGAGCGCGACGCCACGCGCTTCTGGCTCAAGATGGCCCTCTACGTCGCGACGGTCATCGTCATCGTCGTCGGCACCCTCGTCATCTTCACGTTCGACCCGTGCGCCGACCCCTCGCAGAACTTCTCGTTCTGCGCGGCCCGCTGACCTGGAGGAACTCATGCAGACCCACCAGTTCGACGTCGTGATCGTCGGGGCCGGCGGCGCCGGGATGCGCGCGGCCCTGGAGTCCGGGCAGCGCGCCCGCACGGCCGTCCTGACGAAGCTCTACCCGACGCGCTCGCACACCGGTGCGGCCCAGGGCGGCATGTGCGCCGCGCTGGCCAACGTCGAGGAGGACAACTGGGAGTGGCACACCTTCGACACCGTCAAGGGCGGTGACTACCTCGTCGACCAGGACGCCGCCGAGGTGATGTGCAAGGAGGCCATCGACGCGGTCCTCGACCTCGAGAAGATGGGGCTGCCGTTCAACCGCACCCCCGAGGGCAAGATCGACCAGCGCCGGTTCGGCGGCCACACCCGCGACCACGGCAAGTCCCCGGTGCGCCGCAGCTGCTTCGCCGCCGACCGCACGGGCCACATGATCCTGCAGACGCTCTACCAGCAGTGCGTCAAGCACGAGGTGGAGTTCTTCAACGAGTTCTACGTCCTGGACCTGCTGCTCGTCCCGACGTCCGAGGCCAAGACGGGCTCGGAGATCGAGGGTGCGGCGGACCAGCCCGGCCTGAAGACCCCGCCGACCATCGGCACCCCCGGTGACAAGCGCATCGCCGGCGTCGTGGCCTACGAGCTCGCCACGGGCGAGATCCACATCTTCCAGGCCAAGTCGGTCGTCCTGGCCACCGGCGGCGCCGGCAAGGTGTACAAGACGACCTCGAACGCCCACACCCTCACGGGGGACGGCATGGCCCTCGCCTACCGGCGCGGCCTGCCCCTGGAGGACATGGAGTTCTACCAGTTCCACCCGACGGGTCTGGCTGGCCTGGGGATCCTGCTGTCCGAAGCCGCCCGCGGCGAGGGCGGGATCCTGCGCAACGCCGACGGCGAGCGGTTCATGGAGCGCTACGCGCCCACCATCAAGGACCTCGCGCCGCGAGACATCGTCGCGCGCTCGATGGCCAACGAGGTGCGCGAGGGCCGCGGGGCCGGGCCGAACAAGGACTACGTCCTGCTCGACCTGACCCACCTCGAACCCGCGCACATCGACGCGAAGCTGCCCGACATCACCGAGTTCGCCCGCACGTACCTCGGGGTCGAGCCGTACACCGAACCCGTCCCGGTGTACCCGACCGCGCACTACGCGATGGGTGGGGTGCCGACCAACATCGACACCGAGGTCCTGCAGGACAACACGCGCGTCGTCCCCGGCCTGTACGCGGCCGGCGAGGTCGCGTGCGTCTCCGTCCACGGGTCCAACCGCCTCGGCACGAACTCGCTGCTGGACATCAACGTGTTCGGCCGCCGCGCCGGCATCGCCGCCGCGGAGTACGCGACGAAGGCCGAGTGGATCGCCGTCCCGGACGGTTCCGAGCTGCCCGTCGTGAACTGGATGGCCGACCTGCGCGACCGCCCCCAGGGCGAGCGCGTCTCGGACATCCGCCGCGAGCTGCAGGACACGATGGACGCCAACGCCCAGGTGTTCCGCACCGAGGCGACGCTCAAGCAGGCGCTCACCGACATCGACCGGCTCAAGGAGCGCTACGCCCGCGCCTCGGTGCAGGACAAGGGCAAGCGGTTCAACCTCGACCTCCTCGAGGGTCTCGAGCTCGGCTTCCTGCTCGACCTCGCCGAGTCCATGTGCCTCGGTGCGCTGGAGCGCAAGGAGTCCCGCGGTGGGCACTTCCGCGAGGACTACCCCAACCGCGACGACGTTAACTACATGCGGCACACGATGGTGTACCGCGAGCACGCCGCCGACGGGTCGTACACGACGCGCCTGGACTTCAAGCCCGTCGTCCAGACCCGCTACCAGCCGATGGAGCGCAAGTACTGATGTCCACGTCCGAGACCAGCCCGGCCGAGACCAACGGCGAAGCGGGGTCGGCCAAGTCGGCCGACCGCGCCCGTGAGGGTTCCGGCGGCGCGGCCCCGCGCGAGGGCGACACCGTGTCGGCCAAGGGTGAGATCCCCTCGTTCACCATCACGCTCAAGGTGCGCCGGTACGACCCGGAGCAGGACTCCGAGCCGCACTGGGAGTCCTACGAGCTGACGATGCACGGCACCGACCGCGTGCTCGACGCGCTGCACAAGGTGAAGTGGGAGCAGGACGGCCGGCTGTCGTTCCGCCGTTCCTGCGCCCACGGCGTCTGCGGGTCCGACGCCATGCGCATCAACGGCCGCAACCGGCTGGCGTGCAAGACGCTCCTCAAGGACCTCGACATCAAGAAGCCGATCCTCGTGGAGCCCATCAAGGGCCTCCCCGTGGAGAAGGACCTGATCGTCGACATGGAGCCGTTCTTCGCGGCCTACCGCGAGGTCATGCCGTTCCTCATCGCCAAGGGTGCGGAACCGACCCGTGAGCGCATCCAGTCGCAGGCCGACCGCGCGCGCTTCGACGACACGACCAAGTGCATCCTGTGCGCCGCGTGCACGTCGAGCTGCCCGGTGTTCTGGAACGACGGCCAGTACTTCGGGCCGGCCGCGATCGTCAACGCGCACCGGTTCATCTTCGACAGCCGCGACGTCGGCTCGGACCTGCGTCTGGAGATCCTCAACGACAAGGAGGGCGTGTGGCGCTGCCGCACGACCTTCAACTGCTCCGAGGCGTGCCCCCGCGGCATCCAGGTGACCAAGGCCATCGCCGAGGTCAAGCAGGCGCTCATCTCGCGCAAGCTCTGACCCACCGGTGACGAAGGGCCCGACCGCACGTGCGGTCGGGCCCTTCGTCGTCCCGGACGTCAGCGGGGTTCACGGGTGAGGTCCGCGAGGGTGACGCCGGCCGGCAGGCCGTGGCCGGGGCCCTCGTCGGTCATCCGCCACGCCGTCCGGTAGGCGCCGCCCTCGAGCTCCCACGCGACGAGGGTCCCGGCCGCCGGGTCGACGAGCAGGTAGGTCGGGATGCCGTGCGCCTCGTACAGGGCCTTCTTCGAGCCCGCGTCCCGCAGCTCCGTCGACGCCGACGCCACCTCGACGACGAGACGCACGGCCACGTGGGTCCAGACCCGGTGCAGGACGCTCACGTCGAGTACCACGACCACCCCCCTTCCCGTCGGGTCCAGTGTCCCCGGTCGACGTCGGGCGGGTCGATACCATCCTCGGGTGCTGGACCTCGTCGACCGCGACGTGCAGGCGGCGGGCCGCCACCTCTCCCTGCGGATGCCGCGCGACCTCGAGGCGCTCTTCACCGAGGAGGCCTTCGCCCACGACGAGTTCGTCCCCTACTGGGCCGAGCTGTGGCCGAGCGCCCTCGTCCTGGCGGACCTGCTCCCCACCGAGCTGACCGGCCGGCTGCGCGTGCTGGAGATCGGGGCCGGCCTCGGCGTCCCGTCGCTGTGCGCGGCCCTCGCGGGGCACGACGTGACGGCGGCCGACTGGGCCCCCGACTCCGTGGACCTGCTGCGGGACAACGCCGTGCGCAACGGCGCGACGCTGCGCGCGCAGCGGTGGAGCTGGGTGGACGACCCCGCTCCCCTGGCGCCGCCGTTCGACGTCGTCCTGGCCGCCGACGTCCTGTACGAACACCGCAACGTGGCCCCGATCCTCACCGCGCTGCCGAGGCTCCTGGCCCCCGGGGGTCACGCCCTCGTCGCCGACCCCGGCCGGTTGCCGACCCCGGAGTTCCTCGAGGGCGCCGCGCGGGCGTGGTCGGTGCAGTCCGTCCCCCACGACGGCCCGGCCACGGTGGGCGTGCACCGCCTCACCCGCCCCTGAGGTCGGCCCAGCCGCGCTGCGTAGAGTGCCCGACAGGGCAACCCGCGGGGAGACAGCGTGCGCCACCAGGACCGTTACCTGCAGATCAGCCGGATCCTGTCCCGGCACGGTCTGGGGTACTTCATCGACGCCCTCGGGCTCGAACGGTGGGTGCGCACCGACTGGGACCTCTTCGGCCGGCCCCGTGAACGCGAACGCCACACCCGCGCCGAGCACGTCCGCCTCGTCATGGAGGAACTCGGCCCGACGGCCGTGAAGATCGGCCAGATCCTCTCCACCCGCCCCGACCTGCTGTCCCCCGCCTTCCAGCGCGAGCTGGAGAAGCTGCAGGACAGCGCGAGCCCGGTGCCGTGGGACGTCGTGCGGCACGCCGTCGAGGAGGAGCTCGGCGCGGACCCGGAGGAGCTCTTCGTCCACTTCGCCCGCGAACCGCTGGCGAGCGCCTCGATCGGCCAGGCCCACGCCGCCGTCCGCGAGGACGGGACCCAGGTCGTCGTCAAGGTCCGCCGCCCCGGGGTCGTGGAGGAGGTCGAGGGCGACCTGGAGATCCTGCGGACCCTCGCCGTCCAGGCCTCGCGGCGCTGGTCGGTCGCCGCGGACTACGACGTCGTCGGTCTCGCGACGGACTTCGCGGACACCCTGCGCGCCGAACTCGACTACCTGTCCGAGGGCCACAACGCCGAGCGGTTCGCGCGCAACTTCGACGGTGACCCCGACATCCGCGTGCCGCAGGTCTACTGGGACACCACGACGTCCCGCGTCATCACGTTGGAACGTCTCCACGGCGTGAAGATCAGCGACGTGGCCGGCCTAGAGGAGCACGGCATCGACCGGTCCGAGCTGGCCGCCCGGGCGACGCGGCTGCTGGCGGACATGGTGTTCGAGCACGGGTTCTTCCACGCCGACCCGCACCCGGGGAACTTCCTCATCGAACCGTCGGGCCGCATCGGGCTGCTGGACTACGGGATGGTCGGGGAGGTCGACGAGCGCTCCCGCGAGCAGCTGGCGATGCTCCTGGCGGCGTTCGACCGGCGCGACCCCGCCCGCATCGCCGCGGCGTTCGCGGCGATCGGCGTCACCGAGCACCGCATCGACCGGGTGCGGCTGACGACCGACTGCGCGCACCTGCTGCGCACCTACGACGGCCTGCCGTTGGGCCGCATCAAGGTCGGCGACATCGTCCGCGACGTCCTGGAGATCCTGCGCCGGCACCACCTGGCGCTGCCGCGCAACCTGGCCCTCGTGGTCAAGATGATCGTCATGACCGAGGGGCTCGGCGCGAGCCTGGACCCCGACTTCCAGCTCGGCAGGACCCTCGGGCCGTACGCGCGGCGCCTCGTCCTGCGCCACTTCGACCCGCTCGTGCTGGCCAAGCGGGTCCGGCAGGCCGGGGTCGACGTCGTCCAGCTCGGCGTGGATCTGCCCGGTCAGCTCGGGCGGCTGCTCGACGTGCTGGACCGCGACGGGGTCTCCGTCTCGTTGCGCACCGACGAGCTGGACCCGCTCGTGGCGCGGCTGGAACGGATCGGCAACCGCCTCGTCGTCGGACTCGTCGTCTCCGCCGGCATCGAGGCCCTCGCCACCCTCGGCTCGACCGACCCCGAACGGCTGAAACCGCACGAGACGAAGGTGGTCGCGATCGGCGGCGCCGCCCTCGCGGCGCTCACCGGCTACCTCGGGTGGACCGCCCGCGGCCACCGCCGTCGCCGCTGACCCCTCCCCCCGCACTCCCTCTCGCGCGCGCGGGTCCTGATCGTTGGCACCTCACTGCCGATGAATGGAAGTGAGGTGCCAACGATCCGTCCCCGAGCGGAGCGAGCCGGGCGGGGACGGGCGTCAGGAGAAGCTGGCCTGCACGACCCGGCCGCCGCCGGGGCGGGCGAAGCGGGACCGGCGCAGGTCGCGCACGACGAACCCGCGGCTGATGAACCGGTCGGTCCCGTCGAAGCGGGGCGTGAACGGCGAGCGGCCGTGCATGGCGCGCAGGTTGTCCAGCAGCAGCACGTCACCGGGCTCGAGGGTCACGGCGTGGCGGTGGGTGACGTAGACCTCCAGCACGCGCTCGAGGAGCGCCTGGGCGTGCTTGGTGACGCCGTGCATGAGGTCCTGGTCGACGAGCATCGTCGGGTCGTCCACGTCGCCGGACAGGAGCGAGAACGGGCCGCGGACCTCGCGGGTGTCGAGGAAGTCGGCGAAGGACTCGTCGACGAGCGTCGTCCACAGCGGTCGGAAGAGCTCCATGACCTCGCTCGGGTCCACGTGCTGGAGCAGGTCGAGGGCCCGGAAGGCGTAGGTGGCGGCGTCGGCGTCACCGCGCAGGCAGCCGAGGACGACGTAGTCGGGGCGCAGGGCCGAGAAGCACTGCTCGGTGTGCGCCTCGAGCTCGACGCGGGAGCCCTGGGACTGCTGGGTCGCCGCGAGCTTGGCGTTGGGGACCATGTCCTGCAGCAGGTGCCCGTGGCCCTCGGCGGCGTAGCCGACCATGTGGCCGAGCGCGTGGCTGACGATGGCCTGCTGGCGGGCCAGCAGCGTGCGCCCGCCGACACCGCCGGTGTTGTCGGGCGGGGTGGCCGGCAGCTCGCCGACCTCCAGTCCGCGCAGGACGAGCACCCCGGAGTCGGAGCCGCGCTCCTCGAAGGCCCAGAGCGACTCGACGAGCTGGGCGGGGAGCTCCCGCGCCAGCAGGCGGGCCTGCCGTCCGAAGGCGTCGGCCTCCGTGACGGGGTCGGCCGTGAGCCGGGCACCCAACGCGGCCAGCGCGGCGCGCTCGGGCGCGGCCAGCTCGCGGAAGGTCGGCACGGCGGCCGAGGAGTCGAGGAACACCGAGGTCACGAGCAGCTCCCATCGTCGACGCACTGCGGAGCATCACCGTAGCGCGTCGACGATGGGCATACTGCCTACTTCAGGGCACAGGATCTGGACAGATTGTCAGCGCTTGATCATCCCGTGCGGGTCGATGACGAACTTCTGCGGAGCACCGGCGTCGAACTTCGCGTACGCGTCGGGCGCCTCGTCCAGCGAGATCGCCGTGGCGCCGACGGCCTTGGCGATCTGCACCCGGTCGTGCAGGATCGCCATCATCAGACCACGGTGGTACTTCATCACCGGGCACTGACCGGTCGTGAAGGACAGCGACTTGGCCCACCCGGTGCCCAGGTCCAGCGACAGCGAGCCCTTCTTCGCGGCCTCGTCGACCCCGCCCGGGTCACCCGTCACGTACAGGCCCGGGATGCCAAGCGCCCCACCGGCCGTCGTCAGCTCCATCAAGGAGTTCAGCACCGTCGCCGGGGCCTCGGTCGCCGACCCCGACCCGTGCCCGCGCGCCTCGAAACCGACCGCGTCGATGCCGCAGTCCACCTCCGGCACCCCCAGGATCTGCTCGACCTGGTCGCGGGGGTCGCCCTTGGACACGTCGACGGTCTCGCAGCCGAAGCTGCGGGCCCGCTCCAACCGCTCGGCGTTCAGGTCGCCGACGATGACGACCGCCGCGCCCAGCAGCTGCGCACCGGCCGCCGCGGCGAGCCCGACCGGACCGGCCCCGGCCACGTACACCGTCGAGCCGACACCGACCCCGGCGCTGACCGCCCCGTGGAACCCGGTCGGGAAGATGTCCGACAGCATCGTCAGGTCGAGGATCTTCTCCATCGCCTGGTCCTTGTCCGGGAACTTCAGGCAGTTGAAGTCCGCGTACGGCACGAGGACGTACTCCGCCTGCCCCCCGACCCAGCCGCCCATGTCGACGTACCCGTACGCCGAGCCCGGGCGGTCGGGGTTGACGTTGAGGCAGATGCCGGTCTTGCGCTCCTTGCAGTTCCGGCACCGGCCGCAGGCGATGTTGAACGGCACCGAGACGAGGTCGCCGGTCTTGAGGAACTCCACGTCGCGGCCGACCTCGACGACCTCACCGGTGATCTCGTGGCCCAGCACCAGGTTCGGCGGGGCGGTGGTGCGGCCGCGGACCATGTGCTGGTCCGAACCGCAGATGTTCGTGGCGACGAGCTTGAGGATGACGCCGTGGTCGACCTTGCGGCCCACGTTGGCGGGGTTCACCCCGGGGCCGTCCTTGAGTTCGAACGTCGGGTAGTCGATCGTCTGCACCTCGACCCGGCCGGGGCCGAGGTAGGCGACGGCGCGGTTGCCGTGGGACGTGCCGGTCGTGGTCACGAACGCATCTCCCTTCGCGGCGCCGGCGTCGGTGCCGGCGCAGTGATCCCCACCCAACCCCCCGCCGACCGCGGGCGCAAGAGCGCGACCGTCCCCCGGAAGACCCCGCGGTGGAGGACGTCGGGGGCGGGGTGATGATCGGGGCATGGAGCTCACGAAGCACACGCACGCGACGGTCGTCCTGACCCACGACGGGTCGTCCCTGCTGGTGGACGCCGGCGCGTACACGCCGAACACCCCCGAACTGCTCGCGGCCGCCGACGCGGTGCTGTTCACCCACGACCACCCCGACCACGTCGACGCCGACGCGCTGCGCGCCGAACTCGCGCGCCGCCCGGACCTGCCCGTCGTCGGCCCGGCCAGCGTCGCCGACGCCGTCGAGGGAGTGCGGGCCGTCACCCCCGGGGAGTCGTTCGACCTCGCCGGCGTCCCCGTCCGCGTCTTCGGCGGGCAGCACGCCGTCATCCACCGCGACCTGCCCCCGATGCAGAACGTGGCCTTCCTCATCGGGGAGGGCGACGCGAGCGTCTACCACCCGGGCGACTCCTACGACGCCCCCGGCGTCCCCGTCGGGACGCTGCTGCTGCCGACGAGCGGCCCGTGGTCCAAGGTCGGCGAGGGCGTCGACTTCGTCCGGGCCGTGGGCGCCCGCCGCGTGGTGGCGATCCACGACCTCATGCTGTCCGACGCCGGCAAGGACGGGTCCGCCCGGTTCACCGAACAGCTCACGGGGCAGCCGGTGGAGAACCTCGCGCTGGGCACGACGACCACGCTCTGACCACCGGCGGGGAGCCCTCTGCCCTCAGGTGCTCTCGCGCACCACGAGCTCGGTGGGCACGACGACGTCGGGGACGTCCTCCTCGCCGTCGACGAGCGCGAGCACCATGCGGGCCAGTTCGCGCCCGATGGTCGGCACGGGCTGGCGGACGGTGGTGAGCGGGGGCGTCGCGGCGGCCGCGGGGGGCGCGTCGTCGAACCCGACGACGCGCACGTCCCCCGGGACGCAGCGGCCGGCCGCGGCGAGGGCCTGCAGCGCCCCGGCGGCCATGAGGTCGTTGGCGGCGAAGACCCCGTCGAGGTCGGGCCAGCGGGCCAGCAGGGTCTCGGTCGCGGACCGGCCACCGTCGACCGTGAAGTCGCCGGTCTCGGCCAGCCCGGCGTTCCAGCGCCGCCCGTGGGCGCGCAGCCCGGCGCGGAAGCCCGCCAGGCGGTCGTGGCTGACGCTCATGTCCTGCGGCCCGGTGACGGTCACGATGCGGCGGCACCCCCGCTCCACGAGGTGCTCGGCCGCCGTCTGCGCACCGCCGACGTTGTCCGCCGACGCGAAGGGCACCGTGCCGCCGTCCCGGTAGGGGCGGCCGGACAGCACCACCGGCAACCCCGCGTCGCGCAGGTCCTGGGGCAGCGGGTCGTCGCCGTGCACGGAGACGAAGAGCGCGCCGTCCACGTGGCCGTTGCGAGCGTAGCGCTCGAAGCGCTCCCGTTCGCGCTGGCTCGAGAGGACGACGAGGACGAGCTGCACCTCGCGTTCGGCGAGCTGGGCCTGCGCACCGCTCAGCACGAGCGGGAAGTAGGTGTCGGAGAAGAACCGCTCGACGGGTTCGACGACGACGAGCGCCACGGACCCGCTGCGCCGCGTCACGAGGGACCGCGCCGCCTGGTTCGGCACGTACGACAGCTCCGCGGCCGCCGTGAGCACCGCCTGCCGGGCGGTCTCGCTCACGCGCGCGTACCCCGACAGCACGCGCCCGGCCGTCGCCCGCGACACCCCGGCGCGCGCGGCGACGGACTCGAGGGTCGGTGCCCGGCGGCTCGGCACGGTCGCTCCAGCAGTGGGTCAGCGGGTTCGGCGGGCCGATCCTCGCAGACCCCGGACGCCGATGACCGCGATCGCCGTGCCGAAGGCCAGGCTCACGACGACGAGCACGAGGTGGACGAGGAAGAAGGGCTGCGGGCCACCGTCGAACGAGCGCGGGTCCGACCAGATGTTGCGCAGGAAGTTGGGCCAGATGAACCAGCTCCACACGCCGAACAGGACGAGGAACCAGCTGACCGGCTTCGACATCACCACGGGCGCGATCATCCCACCCGCGCCTGTGCGTCAGCGCCGGCCGACCCGCCGCAGCGCCACCGCCGACACCGCGCCGACGACCAGCCCCGAGACGAAGGGCAGCCGCCGTTCGTGCCGCTCGGGCTCCTCGGGGCCCAGCGGGACGACGAGCCGGGCCTGGGCCATGAGGTCGGGGTGCAGCGACCCGGCGTCCTCCGCGCGCTGCGCCGCCCAGGACGCCGCGAGCAGGACGAGGCGGCCGATGAGGTTCATGAGGACGAGCAGCACGACGAGCGTCACCGCGGACCCGACGAACGCCCCGCCGCCGTCGGCGCTGCGCCCGGCGATGGTCGCACCGAACTGCTTGAGGATCCCGATGCCGACCCCACCGACGACGGCGCCCTGCAGCAGGTCCCGCACCGGGACGTCCGCCCCCGGCAGCACCCGGAACACCACGAGGAACGTGAGGGTGTCGATGACGAAGGAGACGGCGAACCCCAGGACCGCGAGCAGCACCTTCGACCACGTCGAGGGGTCGAACCCCAGCAGGTCGAGCAGGAACCCGCCCGCCGCGTTGGTGGCGACCACGGACAGGACCGAGAGCAGGACCCCGAAGCCGATGACGCACATGCCGCCGAGGTCGCGCAGCTTGACGACCGCGACGTTGCCCCCGCCGGCGTCCTCGCCGAAGACGGCCCGCACTCCTTGGCGCATGCCGTCGATCCAGCCCAGGCCGGTGAGCAGACCCGTGACGACGGAGACGACGAGGGCCCACGTCAGCGTCGAGCCCGTGAGGTACTGGTCGATGTAGATGCCGTTGGCCTGGGCGGCCCCGCCCGCCGGCTCCTGCCCCGGGTGCAGCAGGTCCGGGACGTAGGCGTTGACCCCGGAGACGAGGTTGCGGACGACGTAGTCGCGCACCTCGGGGATGCCCTGCATGAGGAAGCCGACGATGGTCAGCGCGGCGATGAGCGCCGGGAAGATCGAGAAGAAGGCGAAGTAGGCGATGCCGCCCGCGAGGACGTTCCCCCGCGCCTTGCCGTAGCGCTGGTAGGCGCGCAGGGGGAACGAGTGCTGGACCGTGCTGACGGCGCTCTTGGCCTGGTCCACGGCGCCACTCACGGCCGGGGCTCCCCTCACTGCTGGAAGGTGAAGTCCTCCCGTGGCCGCCAGACGCCGTCGGCGCCGTGCTCGTAGAGGCTGAACCCCTTCACGGTGAAGGTCGCCTCCCAGTCGCGCAACACGAGTTCGGCGCGGTCGAGCGACGCCTCGTCGACGTCGTGGGCCACGGTGACGTGCGGGTGGAAGGGGAACGTGATCTCCGCGGCCAGCGGGCCGGTCCGGATCGCGGCCTGCAGCAGCTCGCACTCGGAGATGCCGCGGGCCAGCTGGACGAAGACGACGGGCGAGACCGGGCGGAACGTCGCGGTGCCCCGCAGGTGCACGTCGAAGGGGGCACCGGCCGCGGCGGTCGCCTCGAGGTGGTCGCGCGCGGCGGCCAGGTCCCCGGGCGGGAGCGGGAACGGCGGCAGCAGCGTGATGTGCGGCGGGATGGACCGAGCGAGCGGGTCCCCGAAGTCCTCGCGCCAGGCCGTCAGCTCGGCGGCGTGCGGGTCCGGCACGGGGATGGACACCCCGATGACCTGGGTCGTCCCCTCCCCCGACGGGCGCGCCGCGGTGGTTGGTGAGCTCACCGGCGTCCGCCCGCCCGCGCCACCAGGCCCACGCGCTCGTGGACGGTGGCCAGCGTCTGCTCGGCGATCTCGTTCGCGCGGTCCGCGCCACGGGCCAGCAGCTCGTCGAGGGCCCCGGGGTCGGCCATGAGCTCCAGCGTGCGGGTGCGCACCGGCGCGAGCGCGTCGGTCACGACCTCGGCGAGCTCCTTCTTCAGGTCCCCGTAGCCGCGCCCGGCGAAGTCGGTCTCGAGCTGGGCGATCGAACGACCCGACAGCGCGGAGTGGATCGACAGCAGGTTGGAGACGCCGGCCTTCTCGGCCGGGTCGAAGAGCACCTCGCGGCCGGTGTCGGTGACGGCCGAGCGGATCTTCTTCGCGGTCGCCTTCGGGTCGTCCATGACGTCGACGATGCCGTTGGGCGAGGAGGAGGACTTGCTCATCTTCGCCGTCGGGTCCTGCAGGTCGAAGATCTTCGCCGTCTCCTTCGGGATGAAGGGTTCGGGCACGACGAAGGTCTCGCCGAAGCGGGAGTTGAAGCGCTGGGCGAGGTTGCGCGTGAGCTCCAGGTGCTGGCGCTGGTCCTCACCGACCGGGACCTCGGCGGCCTGGTAGAGCAGGATGTCGGCGGCCATGAGGACGGGGTAGGTGAACAGCCCGACGGTCGTGGCGTCCGACCCCTGCTTGGCCGACTTGTCCTTGAACTGGGTCATGCGGCTGGCCTCGCCGAAGCCCGTGAGGCACGAGAGCACCCACGCGAGCTGGGCGTGCGCGGGCACGTGGCTCTGGACGAAGAGGGCCGAGCGCTCGGGGTCGATGCCCGCGGCGATGTACTGCGCCGCGGTCCAGCGGGTGCGCTCGCGCAGCTCGGCCGGGTCCGGGGAGACCGTGAGCGCGTGCAGGTCGACGACGCAGTAGAGCGCGTCGTGCGTCTCCTGCAGGGCGACCCACTGCTTGAGGGCGCCGAGGTAGTTGCCGAGGTGCAGCGAGCCGGACGTGGGTTGCATGCCGGACAGCAGGCGCGGACGGCCCCCCGCACCCTGGGTGGTGGCTGCGTCCGTGCTGGTTCCCTGCGCCATGCCTCCATCCTGCCAGCAGCCGGCCGCGCTCGGTGTCGCCGCCTCCTGTGCGGTTCTGTTCGGTTCTGGTTGACTCTGCACGGGCGCCCGGTCATGCTCGGACGGTGCTGGCCCACCAGCGGCAGGAGCTCATCCTCGACGCCGTCCGCGCGCACGGGGGCGTCCGCGTCGCCGACCTCGTCGAGCGGCTCGGCGTGTCCGAGATGACCGTCCGCCGCGACATCGGCGAGCTGTCGCGCCAGGGTCTCGTCGCCCGCGTCCACGGCGGCGCCGCCGCGGTCGGCCGCTCCAGCGAGGAGCCGGGGTTCGCCGCCAAGTCGACGCTGCGCACCGCCGCCAAGGAGGCCGTCGCGCGCGCCGCGGTCCGCTTCGCCGACGCCGGCGCCTCCGTCGCGCTGTCGGCGGGGACGACGACCGTCGCCGTCGCCGCGCAGCTGCGCGCCGTGCCCGACCTCACGGTCGTGACGAACTCCCCCCGCGTGGCCGACGTCCTGCACGAGCCGGGGTCGGGGCGCACGGTCGTGCTCACCGGCGGGGTGCGCACCCCCTCCGATGCGCTCGTCGGGCCCGTCGCGCACGCCGGGCTCGCCGGGCTGCACGTCGACGTGCTCTTCCTCGGCGTCCACGGCCTCGACGTCGGCGCGGGCCTGACGACGCCGAACCTGCTCGAGGCCGACACCAACCGCGCCCTCATGGCCTGCGCGGCGCGCGTGGTCGTCGTGGCCGACACCTCCAAGCTCGGCGTCGTCGGGCTCGCCTCGTTCGCCCCCCTGGACGCCGTCGACGTCCTCGTCACCGACGACGGCCTCGACCCCGACGACCGCGCGGCCCTCGCCGAGCACGTGGGCGAACTCGTCCTCGCCCGCCCCAGCAGCCCCGACCACGACCCGCTCGACCCGGAGGACCACCCGTGACAGGACCCACGACCCACCCGTTCCGCAAGACGTCGACCTGGATGGCCGACGGCCGCGAACTCGTCTACTTCGACGACACCGAACCCTGGCTGTCCGGTGAGCGCGTCCGCGACGCCGTCGACCACCGGCCGCTGCCGCCGGCCGAGGAGACCGTGCGCGGCGGGTCCCAGGTGCGGTTCGACCCGCTGACGGGCGACTGGATCGCGATGGCCTCCCACCGCAACGACCGCACCCTCATGCCCCCGCCGGACCAGGACCCGCTGGCCCCCACCGTCCCCGGGGGTTTCCCCACCGAGATCGCCGACTCCAGCTACGACGTCGTGGCGTTCGAGAACCGGTTCCCCTCGTTCTCGAACCGCATCGGCGGCGAGGCCTCCTTCGTCGACGGCGAGGAGCTGTGGCCGACGCGGGCCGCCGCGGGCCGGTGCGAGGTCGTCTGCTTCACCTCCGACACCCACGGGTCGTTCGCGACGCTCGACCCGCACCGGGCGCGGACGGTGCTCGAGGCGTGGATCGACCGCACCGAGGAGATCGGCGCGACCGAGGGCGTCGAGCAGGTGTTCGTGTTCGAGAACCGCGGCGCCGAGATCGGCGTGACGCTCCCCCACCCCCACGGGCAGATCTACGGCTACCCCTACGTGACGCCGAAGACGCAGAGCATGCTGCGCCGCGCCCGTGAGCACCGGGAGGCCACGGGCCGCAACCTGTTCCGCGACGTCCTGGACGCCGAACGCCGCGCCGGGCACCGGGTCGTGTTCGAGACCGAGCACTTCACGGCCTACGTCCCGGCGGCCGCGCGCTGGCCCGTCGAGGTCCACCTCGCCCCGCACCGCGACGTCCCGGACCTGCCCTCCCTCACCGAGGAGGAACGCGCCGACCTCGTCGGCGCCTACCTCGACCTCCTGGGCCGCCTCGACCGCTACTACCCCGACGAGCACCCGCTGCCGTACATCGCGGGCTGGTTCCAGGCCCCCGTCCGCGAGGGCCGCGAGGAGTTCCGCCTGCACCTGCAGGTGTTCTCCGTCCTGCGGGGTCCGGGGAAGGTGAAGTTCCTCGCCGGCTCGGAGTCGGCGATGGCGGCATGGATCAACGACACGACACCTGAGAAGGTGGCGGCCCGACTGCGCGAGGTTTCCCGATGAGCACCCCCGGCACCGAGTTCTTCCACGCCCCCGAGCGCGCGACGACCGCGCAGCACCTGGCGCAGGAGTTCCGCACGGCGTACGGCACCGACCCCGAGGGCGTCTGGTCGGCCCCCGGGCGGGTGAACCTCATCGGCGAGCACGTCGACTACACCGGCGGGCTCTGCCTGCCGCTGGCCCTGCCGCACCGCACGTTCGTCGCGCTGCGGCCGCGCACCGACGGCGTCGTCCGGGTCGCCTCGCTGCAGGAACCCGCCGGGGTCGTGGAGGTCCCGCTCGCCACGGTCGGCGCCGGGTCCCCCGCGGGCTGGGCCGCCTACGTCGCGGGGGTCCCGTGGGCGCTGCTGCGGGGCGGGTTCGAGGGCCTCGCGCTGACCGGGGGTTTCGACGCGCTCGTCGACGGCCACGTCCCCTACGGTTCGGGCCTGTCGTCGTCGGCCGCGCTGGAGTGCGCCGTCGCGATCGCGCTCGGGGAACTCGTGGAACTCCCCCTGGACGACACCGGCCGCGCCGGGCTGGCGAGCGCCTGCCAGGTCGCGGAGAACGTCGTCGCCGGGGCGAACACCGGGGGCATGGACCAGGCCGCGTCGCTGCGCTGCCACGAGGGCGGGGCCATCCTGCTCGACACCGACGACGACTCCGTGACGCAGGTGGCCCTCGACCTCGCCGGGTCCGGGCTCGCGCTGCTCGTCGTCGACACCCGCGCCGAGCACTCCCACGCCGGCGGGGAGTACGGCAAGCGCCGCGCCGACGTCGAACGCGCCGCGGACCTGCTGGGGGTGCCCAACCTGCGCGCCGTCGACCAGGCCGCCCTGGACGCGGCCCTCGAGCGCCTGGGCACGGAGGCCGACGGTGAGGTGCTCGTGCGCCGGGTCCGGCACGCCGTCACCGAGATCGACCGGGTGCGCCGCACCGCCGAGCTCCTGCAGGCCGGGCGCGCGGGCGAGGTCGGGCCGCTGCTCGACGCCTCGCACGACTCCCTGCGCGACGACTACGAGGTGTCCTGCCGCGAACTCGACCTCACCGTCGACGTCGCCCGCGCCCACGGCGCCCTCGGGGCCCGGATGACCGGGGGCGGTTTCGGCGGGTCGGCGATCGCGCTGGTCGCTACCGAGCGCGTCGAGGAGGTCGCCGTCGCGGTCGCCGCGGCCTTCGCCGAGCAGGGCCTGGGGGCCCCCCGCTTCCTCACCGCCCTCCCCTCCGAGGGCGCCGCCCGCGACCTCTGACCCACCCCCGACCGAGCCCGACCCCCGCGCGGAGGACACGCTTTCCGCCCCCGGAACACGTGTTCCGAGGGCGGAGGGAGTGTCTTCCGCCGGGGGTCGGGTGGTGTTCAGCGGGAGTTCACCGGGGAGCGGGGCGGACGGGCGAGGGTGCCCGGGTGCCGGCTCTCGTGGTGGGGTGGATGGTGCTCGGGGTCGCGGCCTCGGGTGCGGTGCTCGCGGCGGCGTGGCACCGGAACCGGGTGCTCTGGCGGGCCGAGCAGGCCCGGTCGCGGCGGTGGCTGCTCGCGCACGCGGTCGACCCCGGACCGCCACCCCCGGACCCGGCTGCCTGGCGGCTCGTCCTCACCCCCGACCTGTCCCCCGACGGCGCCTTCACCTGGGACGTCGGGCAGGACGTCAGACCAGTCCGCGAGCGTGCGCGTACGCGACCGCCTGCGCCCGGTCGCGCGACCCGGTCTTGGCGAACAGGTGGTTGACGTGCGTCTTGACGGTCGCGACGGAGACGAACAGCTCGCGCGCGACGTCCTGGTTCGACAACCCGCGGGCGATGAGCCGCAGGACCTCCGCCTCCCGTTCGGTGAGCCCGTCCGGTAGGTCGGCGGCGGGCGGTGGCGCCGGGTTCCCCGCGGCCTGCAGCAACCGGGCCTGGACGCCGGCGTCGAGCACGACCTGCCGGGCCGCGGCCGCCTGCAGGGCGCGGGCGATGTCGGCGCGACCCGCGCTCTTCGTGAGGTAGCCGCGCGCTCCCGCCTGCAGCGCACCGAGGATCGAGGCGTCGTCGGCGTAGGTCGTCAGGACGACGACGGCGGTGTCCGGGTGCTCGGCGGTCAGCCGCCGGGTGGCCTCGACCCCGTCCACCCCGGGCATCCCGAGGTCCATGAGGACGACGTCGGGGGCGAGGTCGGCGACCCGGGCGACGGCCTCGGCCCCGTCCCCGGCCGTCCCGACGACCTCGAACTCCGGCAGCAGGTCCAGGAGGGCGACGAGCCCGTCGCGCACGATGGTCTGGTCGTCGGCGACGACGACGCGCAGGACGTCCGGGGCGCTCACGGACGGATCCTCCCGCACCGGCGCGCTCAGAGCAGGACCCGGGCCGTGACCCGCCAGCCCGTCCCGTGCGGACCGGCCGCGAGCGACCCGCCCGCCAGTTCCAGACGTTCCCGCAGCCCCGCCAGCCCGTACCCGCCGTCCACGGTCCGCAGCGACCCGGGCGGCGAGGTGTCCCGGCGCGCACCCCCGTCGGTGACGACGAGTTCGGTGTCGGCGTCCCGGTAGGACAGCTCGAGGGTCACGGGCGCCCCGGGTGCGTGCTTCGCGGCGTTGACGAGGGCCTCCTGCGCGGTCCGCAGGAGCGCCACCTCCCCCGCCCCCAGCGGCCTGGGGCGACCCTCGACCCGCAGGCTCACCTCGGTGCCGTTCTCCCGCGCCCCGGCGGCCAGCGCGGCGAGGGAGTCCGGCAGCGGCGGGGCGTCGACGCGCAGCGCGTGCACCGCGCGCCGGGTGTCCTCCAACCCGGCGGTCGCGAGGTCGTGGGCGGTCCGCACGCGCTGCAGGACGGCCGCGCGGCGGCGCTCGTCGAGGTCCCCGTCCCCCGACAGGAGCGCGTCGGCGACCTCGAGCTGGATCGCGAGACCGCCCAGGGAGTGGGCGAGGACGTCGTGCACCTCCCGCGCGATGCGGGAGCGCTCGGCCAGGGCCGCGCCGCGGGCCTGTTCGGTGAGGAGCCGGCGGGACTGCTCCTCCTTGTCGCGGCGCATGGCGCGCAGCACCCCGCCCAGGACGGCGGACAGCAACCCGGCCGGGTAGCCCAGGACCGCCGACCACGTCGTGCCGCCCGCCCCGAGGAGCCCGAGCTGGACACCCGCGGTCCCCGCGAGGAACACGACGGCACCGCCCACGATCCCCGTGTCACGGCCGCCGGCGACCGCGGCGACGATGGCGAGGGCGAACACCCAGCCGACCTCGGTGCTGGCCGTGACGACGGAGGCGCTCAGCGCCACGACCGCCAGCAGCACGACGACCACGACGCGCCGCCGGCCCTGCAGCGGGTCCATGCCGCGCATCGAGAACGGGTCGGCGACGGTCCACGCGACCCACGCGGCGCTCAGCAGGAGCAGGAGCGGCCACCAGGTCAGGGCAGGGCGACCCCAGGGGGTCAGCAGCACGACGAGGGCGACCAGCAGTTCGACCACGCGCAGCGGAACGGTCGTCCGCCGCCACGCCTGGCGCACTCGTTCCACCACCCGGTCCCCCACGCCCGGAACCCTAGGCGGCGCAGCGGGGGCGCGTCCTCAACCCCCGGCTGCACGGCCGTCTCCACCCGCTCTCCACCCGGGACCGACCCGCGGGCCGATCCGCCGGGGGGTGCCCGCGGCGGAAGGTCGTCCCCATGAGCACTCTCGTCTCCGTCCTCGCCGCCCTCGCCGTCGTCGCCCTCCTCCTCGTCCGGCGCTCCCGCCCGAAGCCGGTCGCGGAGGAGTCGCTGCGCAAGCCGCTCCTGCTGACCTTCGTGGGCCTGGTCCTGCTGCGCAGCACCGTGCTGGACGCACCGACGGCGGCGTTCCTCGTCCTCACCGCCTGCCTCGGCCTGGGGCTCGGAGCGGCGCGCGGGGCCCTCGTCCGCCTCCAGCACGTCCAGGGCCGGCTCATGAGCAGCTGGGGTCCGGCCTGCTTCGGCCTCCTGGCGCTGCTCGTCGTGCTGCGCCTCGGGGTGGACGCAGGCGCGGTCTCGCTCGGCGTCGCGTCGACGACCGTGGGCCAGTCCGTCCTCTTCGCCCTCGGCCTGTCGTTGCTCGCCGAGTCCGCCGTCGTCGCCGTCCGGACCGGCCGCCCCCTGGCCGTCCGCTGACCGCCCGACCCGACCGCCCGAGTGCTTCAGACGTCCATGCGCTGCAACCGGACCGCCGACAGGGCGACCGCGACCACCGTGATCCCCGCGAGGACCGCGGTCGCCCCGGCGACCCCGAGCGAGGACACCGTGCCGAGCGGGACGTCACCGGGGATCGCCAGCGAGGCGACGCGCCGGCCGTACGAACCGATCGACAACCCGCGCAGCGCCGGGGCCAACCCGGCGAGGAACGTCTCCCACAGCACGACGTACGCGAGCCCGGCCAGCAGTCCACGACGGGTGAGCAGCGACAGCAGCACGAACACCGAGCAGTACGCCCCCGCCGTGAGGACCGTCGCGAGGGCCACGCCCCCGACGACCCGTCCGACGGGCTGGTTCACCGAGATCCCCAGCACCGCGCAGGCCACGGCGGCCGGCAGCACGACGACGACCGTGGCCGTCCACGCCGCGGCGAACCGCGCGAGCACGGTGTGCCAGCGCGGCCGCGCGACGGCCCGCAGCAGCGGCAGCGTGCGAGCGTCCCGTTCGTCCCCGAAGGCCCCGATGGCCAGGACGAGCGCGACGATCGGGATGACCAGGCCCGTCAGCAGGTTCCCCGTGAAGGTGTTCTGCACGCCGTAGCGGTTGGGCACGCTCGTGATGGCGATGACGACGCCGACGACGACCGCCACGGCCAGCGGCAGCGCCGCGAAACCCGCCGTCCGGCCGCGGAACAGGATGCCCCGCAGGGAGAACCCGTACAGGGTCGTGCTCATCGTCCCGCTCCTCTCGCGGCCCGCACCAGGTGCGCGAACACGCTCTCCAGGTCCTCCCCGACGCCCTCGACGCGGCGCAACGTCGTCCCGCACTCGCGCGCCAGCCGCGGCACGGCCTCGGCCAGCGTGACCGCACGGGGCGCCTCGACGAGGACCCCCGGCCGGCCGCCCCCCTCGCGGCGCACGGACTCCACGAGCCCCTCGGCCAGCAACGTGCCCGCCAGTTCCAGCACCCGGTCGCCCTCGAGCCGCACGGTGAGCGGGCGGTCGACGAGCAGTTCCCGGATGCCCGCCGGTTCGCCCTCGGCCACGAGCCGGCCGTTGACGACGACGAGGACGCGCTCGGCCATCCGCTCCACCTCGGACAGGACGTGCGAACTCACGAGGACCGTCCGGCCCTCGCGGCCCAGCGCGGCGAGCAGGTCGACGTCGGCGCGCCGCTGGGCCGGGTCGAGCCCGTTGAGCGGTTCGTCGAGCAGCAGCACCTGGGGGTCGTGGACGAGGGCCTGCGCCAGCTTGACCCGCTGCCGCATCCCCTTGGAGAACCCGCCGACGCGGCGGTCCGCGGCGTGGGTCAGCCCCACCCGCTCCAGCACCGCGGCCGTCGCACCCCGGTGGTCGGCGACGCCGCGCTGGCGGGCGAGGAACTCGACCTGCGTGCGGGCGCTCGCGTGGGCCCAGGTGGCCTCGCCGTCCGCGACGATCCCCAGGCCCCGGTGGACGGCCGGGTCGGCGTGCGGGTCCAGCCCCAGCACCCGCACGGTCCCCTGGCTCGGGCGCGTCGCCCCGGCCAGCAGTTGCAGGGCCGTCGACTTCCCGGCGCCGTTGTGCCCGAGCAGACCCGTCACCCCGGCGCCGAGCGCGAAGCTCACGTCGGACAGGGCCACGGTGTCGGCGAACCACTTGCTGACCCCGGTCAGCTCGACGGCGCTCACGCGTCGCCCCCCTTCGCGTAGCGGCCGGCGAGGACCCCGAGACCCCCGACGACGACGACGGTCCACACGACCCAGGCGAGGGCGCCCGGGTCCCCGAGGCCGCCGCCGATGAAGGTGGTGGCGAGCCGGATCGGACCGCTGGACGGGTCGAGCGAGAGGGGCCAGTCCTCACCCGTGACGGCCGCGACGACCCCCGTGAGGGCCGGTCCGACGAGGACCACCGCGAGGTACCCGCCGACGGCGAACACCCGCTTCGCGGTCAGCGACCCGATGGCCAGGGACAGCGCGGTGTGGAACAGGACGACGACCGCGGCGGCTGCGACGATGCGCGGCAGGTCGCCGACGTTGTCGGCGAACCACGTCCCGGGCGCCTCCGCCGTCGCGATCGAGCCGACGAACAGGACGAGCATCGGCCCGAGCACGATGAGCGCGAGCAGGGCGAGGGCCGAGAGCACGACCCCCAGGACGTACTCCAGCCACGACAGCGCCGTCGCGAAGTACAGGGACAGCACGCGGTCGCGCCGGTCCCGCGTGAGCATCGACGGGATCGACGTCGCCACGAACGCCAGCAGCACGACGGAGTTCGTCGTCAGCAGTTGCGGGTAGTCGATGAGGTCCGTCGGCTGCAGGCGGACGGCGGGGACGAGCAGCGGGACCGCGACGACGGCGAGCGAGGGCAGGTACGCCGCGGCCAGCAGCAGGAACGGCCAGATCTTCGCGCTCGCGCTGCGCCGCAGGCCGAGCGGGCGGCGGATCCCGCTGGCGACGAACGACCCGACGGCCGCGCGACGCGGCCGCAGCTGGCCGGCGAACCGGGAGTACCGGATGTCGTGCAGGACGGCGCGCGGGCCCTGCTGGAGGTTCCCCTCGGTCACCGGGTGCCCCCTGCCATCGCGTCGACGACCACGTCCTCGAGCCCTCGCGCGGCCGGCGCGAGGCGTTCCAGCCCGACGCCGAGCTCCGCGGCGAGGTCCCGCACCGCGTCCAGGGCCGCGTCCGGGCTGGAACTCAACCCGATGTCCCCGGTGGGGGTGGGCGCCAGCGTCACCCCGAACGGCGCGACGCGGGGTTCCAGGGCCGCGGCGAACGCCCCGACGTCCCCGCTGACGCGCAGTTCCGCCGGCCCCGACGGGTCGTGGCCCACGACGACCGGACGTTGCGCGGCGAGGGTTCCCGAGCGCAGGACGACGACCTCGTCGCACGTACGCTCGATGTCGTCCAGGACGTGCGAACTCGCCACGACGCGGATGCCGAGTTCGGTGGAGAGCCTGCGGACGATGGCGAGCATCTCCTCCCGACCCGCCGGGTCCAACCCCGAGGTGGGTTCGTCGAGCAGGACGACGTCGGGCCCGTGGACGAGGGCCTGGGCGAGTTTCGTCCGCTGCTGCATGCCGAGGGAGTAGCTGCCGACGGGACGGCGCCGTTCCTCCTCCAGGCCAACCGCGAACAGCACCTCGCTGGTGCGGCGCACCGCGTCCCGACGACCGAGCCCGCGCATCCGGGCGAGGGAGACGCAGACGTCCTGCGCCGACATGTCGTTCGGCAGGCACGGGTGCTCGGGCATGAAACCCACCCGGCGCCGCACCTCCGAGCGTTCCCGGACGGTGTCGAGGCCGAGGATCCGCACCGTGCCGCGGTCGGGCCGGGTCAGGCCCAGCGCGGTGCGCAGGAGCGTCGACTTGCCCGCCCCGTTGGCGCCGAGCAACCCGGTCGCACCGGCGCCCAGCGACATCGTGAGGCCGTCGAGGGCCTGCACCGCACCGAAGCGCTTGCCGACGTCGACGCATTCGAGAACCGGGTGTCTCAACCCCGCAGGACCATCCACCCGACCATCAGAGCACTCCCAGGTGTCCGCAGCGTCCCCCCTTCGACGCGCGGCGCGTCAATCCTTCGGGAACCATCACAGGGTGAGCACAGCCATCCCGGGTCCTGCCGACGTCGTGGTCGTGGGGTCGGGTTCCGGCGGGAAGATGGTCGCCCAGCAGCTGGCGCAGGCCGGCCGGCGCGTCGTGCTCGTCGAACGCGGGTACGTCGGCGGGTTCTGCCCGTTCCTCGCCTGCGTCCCGGCGAAGTCCCTCCTGCTGTCGGCCCGCGCCGGACTGTCCTGGGTGGCCGCCCGCGCCGTGCGCGACGAGGCCGCCTCCCACCGGGACGACGCCGGCGCCGCGGCCCAGCTCGTGGACGACGGGGTGGAGGTGGTGCGCGGCTCGGCGACCCGCATCGCCCCCGGTCGGGTGGACGTCGAGCTCCACGAGGGCGGAAGGCGCACCGTCGAGGCCGCGCACGTCGTCGTCGGCACGGGCAGCGCCTCGGTGCGCCCCCCGCTGCCCGGGCTCGACGGCGCCGCGACGTGGACGTCGGAGGAGGCGCTGGCCGCGACGGAACTGCCGCACCGCCTCGTCGTCCTCGGGGGCGGTCCGGTGGCCGTCGAACTCGCGCAGGCCTACCGCGGGCTGGGGAGCGCGGTGACCCTCGTGCAGCGCGGCCCGCACCTGCTCTCCCGCGAACCGTCGTGGGTCGGCGACGTGCTGGCGCAGGCGCTGACCGCGGACGGCGTCGACGTCCGGACGGGCGACCCGGCGGCCGCCGTGGAGGGCGGTGTCCTCCGGTTGGAGTCCGGCGCCTCGCTGCCGTTCGACCGGTTGCTCCTCGCGACGGGTCGCACACCCGTCACCGAGGGGTTCGGGTTCCCGTCCGACTGGCTGACCGGGAAGGGCGCGCTGCGCACCGACGCCCGCTGCCGCGTGGTCGGTGACGACGGCCCCGTGGAGGGCCTGTTCGCCGTCGGTGACGTGACGGGGATCGCCGACTACACCCACACCGCCAACCACCAGGCCCGCACCGTCGTCGGGGAACTCCTGGGCCACGGCCGGGACGCCGACTACTCCGCAGTCCCCCGTGCCGTCTACACCGACCCGGCCGTGTTCTCGGTCGGCGTCACCTCCGGCGCCCGGTCGGCGCGCTTCGACGTCGGGGAGGTGGAACGCGCCACCCTCGTCGAGCTCTCCGAGGGCCGGTCCGTCACCGGGGCGGTCGAGCTGTTCGCCGACGAGGCCGGCGTCCTCGTCGGTGCGGCGTGCGTCGGGCCCGCCGCGGACTCCTGGGGCGCCGAACTCGCCCTCGCCGTCCGCGCCCGCCTCGACGTCGACCTCCTGTGGCACCACGTGCGCGCGTTCCCGACGTGGTCGGAGGCCATCTTCCCCGCGCTGGAGGAGCTGCGCGGCTGAGGTGTACGGACGACTGCCACGCCGCTCTCGATCGGTACGTTCCGACCCACCCACCTGCGCTGGACGGGTCGGAACGTACCGATCGAGCAGGGTCAGTCCCCGAGGTCGAGGCTCGAGACGGCGAACCGGTCTCGCAGGAACAACCCGTTGACGACGAGCGCGGACGCGTCCTGCCGGACGGCGGCGTCGTGCATCGCGGTGACCGCGTCGAGGAGCACGGTGAGCTGGTCCTGCAGCAACTCCTCCGGGGTGCGCGCCCCGGCGACGTCGGCGCGGCCGGCCCAGTCCGGCGGCAGCACGGCGAAGGCGCGGAGGGTGTCGGGGAGGTAGTGCACGGCCGTCCGCTCGACGGCGAGGCGGGCGTCGGAGCCCTGCGCGGTGCGGGTGAGAGTGTCGGCGAGGAGTTCGGCGATCCGGGCCACCAGGGTGGCGGCGGCCGCGGGCAGCAGGTCCGCCGCGCGCGCCGGCAGCGACCGCAGGCTCTCGACGGGGTCGGCCTCCTCGACCCGCAGGACGTCGGCGCGCGGCGACAACCCCAGGGCCACGAGGGCCCGGGCCGCCGCCGCGGTGTCGCCCGCCGCGGCCGCGGTGACGTCCGCGACGCCCACCGCGAGCAGTTCCAGGAACTCCCCCACGGCCACGTCGCGGCGGGCGATGGTGACACCCCGGACGACGCGCTCGACACCCGCGGCGAGTCCCGTGCCGTTGGCGCGCAGGGTGAGCGCCGCGGCGGGGAGTTCCACGCGCACGCTGCGCAGCCCCCCGGGGCGCCCGGCGATCCGGTCACCGACGGACCGGTGCCGTTCCAGCGTGAGGGCCCCGGTGTCGGGAAGCGCGGCGGAGAGCGCGCTCGCGAGGCGTTCCAGGAAGGCGGCCGGGTCCTCCCCCGGCCCGGGGAGCACGGTCGCCGGGGTCACCACCGACCGTCCGTGAGCGGCAGCACGAGCGAGGGTTTCGCGATCGTGTGGTCGGCACGCAGCGGGCGGACGGCGGTGCCGATCGCGAAGAACTCCGTCGTGTGCCCGCCCCAGCGGTGCGGCAGCGACAGCAGCTGCACCCCGACGATCCCCTCGGCCCGCAACTGCTCGGCCTCGGCCTGCATCCGGCTCATCGCCAGTTCGCGCGCGTCGTAGAGCGCCTCGGTGAACTGCTCGATCTCGACGTTCGCCCCGACGGTGCTCATCGAGGCCAGCACCCCGCGGTGGGCGATGTGGTAGACGCAGGTCCCCATGACGAGCCCCAGCGGCGCGTACCCGGCCTGCACGAGCGTCCAGAAGTCCTGGCCGGACAGGTCCGAGGTGAACGGCAGCCCGTGGTGGGTCCGCCACGTCCCCGTGGGCGGCGGGGCGTCGGCCACGACGGCGGTGCCCACGGCGATGAACTCGGCGATGTCGTTGCCGTACTCCTTGAACTCGATCTCCAGGCGCACCCCGACGATCCCGTCGGCGCCGAGTTCGGCGGCCTCGGCCTCCATGCGGGTCATCGCCAGTTCCCGCGCGTGGTACATCGCCTGCGTGAGCTTGTCCATCTCCATGTTCTTGCTCCACCGGCCCACCTGCAGACCCACGTGGTAGACGCTGGACCCCAGGACGAGACCGACGGGACGGAACCCGGCCTCGCGCACGAGGAGGAACTCGTTGACGGACAGGTCGGACGTGAACAGCGCCCGACCGTGGTCACCGCGCATCCCGGCCAGCCGCTCCCGGGCGTCGGCGGGCAGGTGGACGTCGGCGAGCGGCGGGACGTCGGGCGGCGGGACGTCGGGCGGCGGGGTCACGGGGTCTCCAGGGTCAGCGGTTCAGGGGCAGGACGGTCAGGACGCGGCGGCCCGCGGTGGAGGTGGCCCGGGCGGACGGGTCGCGCTGGAGCAGGGTTCCGGTGAAGACGGCCTCGGCGTGCAGGTCCTTCGCGTTGCCGTTGCAGACGGTCTCGAAGCTCGTCAGCCCGATCCCGCTCACCACGACCTGACCGCCGCCGTCGGTGTGCCGGCGGGCGTCCGCGGCCAGGCGGCGACGGGCGTCGGCGCGGGCCCGCGTCACCAGTTCGGTGAGACCGTCGACCTCCTGCCCGCTCCAGCTCATCCGCTGCTGGGAGAGCAGCGGGTCCTCGTGCTTCGTGGCCACGGACAGGCCCAGCAGGAGGGCGCGGGGGGCGACGCCGGACTGCAGGGCCGCGGCGCAGTCCTCGGCGGTGAGGTCGGTGGCCCACGGGGACGTCGGCGGGGGCGCGGTGCGGGCGACGGTGCGCACGGCGGTCCCCGTGGCGGTGAACTCGACGGCCGTGCCCTGCAGGGTGGAACGGCGGACGACGACGCCGACGACACCGTCCGCCTCGAGGGCCGCGGCCTCGAGCAGCATGCGGTGCAGCGCCCCGTGCCAGGCACCCTCGACGGCGCGGACGTACGGGCCGGACCCGTTGCGGTTGCCGCCCGGGTCACCCGTCGTCACGACCGGGGAGGTCCACCCCCAGCCGCCGGGGCCGATCCCGCCCATCCCGGACCAGTTGCCGCACAGGCCGCCGGTCCAGCCGATGTTCTGCACGAGGCAGCCGAACACCTCCCCCGCCGGGACGAGCCCGGCCGCCGCGACCGCCGCGGCGGCGGGCGCGGACAGGAAGGAACCGGTGGCGCCGCTCGCCCGCTGGCGCGCGACACGGGCGGCTGCCGCCGGCGGCAGCCCACCCACCCACGCGCTCACGGGAGCGCCACCACGGACCAGGAGGCCATGACCTCACCGTAGGACTCCCCAGCCCCACCCCGAGGGGATCGACGGGAACTCCCAGCCGATCGGCAGCCAGGCGGCAGGGAACCCTCAGGCGCTGTACACGGCCACGACGGGAGCGTGGTCGGAGAACCGCTCGGCGTAGCTGGGCGCGCGGTCGGTCTCCACCGTCCGCAACCGCTCCGCCAGCCCGGGCGTCACGAGCTGGTAGTCGATGCGCCAGCCGGTGTCGTTGTCGAAGGCCTGCCCCCGCCAGGACCACCAGGCGAAGGGACCGTCGACGTCGCCGGCGACCTTGCGCTGGGTGTCGACCCAGCCGAGGCCGTCGAACCAGTGGTCGAAGTGGGCGCGCTCGTCCTCGAGGAAACCCGCCTTGCCCCGGTTGCCCTTCCAGTTCTTGATGTCGCGCTCGGTGTGGCCGATGTTGAGGTCACCCGCGACGAGGGCCTCGCGTCCCGTGACGGCCGCGGCCTTCCCGAGTTCGGCCAGCCGGACGTCCATGGCGTCGAGGAACCGGTACTTGTCGTCCTGCTGCGGGGTGCCGACCTCGCCGGAGTGGACGTAGGCGCTGACGAACGTCACGGGCCCGACGGCGGTGTCGACGTCGACCTCGATCCAGCGGCCGGAGTCGGAGAAGTGGGGGTCGTGCGCGAACCCGATCCGGACGGCGGAGAACTCCCGCGTCGACGCGATCGCGACACCGGCGCGCCCCTTCGCCGCGGCCTCGGTGTGCGCCACGTGCTCGAACCCCGGCAGGGCCTTGCGCAGTTCGGCGTCGGGGGCGCGGACCTCCTGCAGCAGCACGACGTCCGGGTCGCGGGACTCGAGCCACGGCTGCATCCCGCGGCGGACCGCGGCGCGCACCCCGTTCACGTTGACGGTCGCGACGGTGAGCTTCTTCTTCCTCGGGGCCACGCGGGAAAGCTACCTGACCCCTCGGACACGAGGGGTCAGGCAGCGCGTCAGCGCAGGCCGGCCGCGCGCTCGGCGGACTCGACGACGTTCGTCAACAGCAGCGCGCGCGTCATCGGCCCGACCCCACCGGGGTTGGGCGCCATGAAACCCGCGACCTCGGCGACGTCCAGCGCGATGTCCCCCGCCAGCACGTTCTTCCCCGTGGCCTCGTCGAACACCCGGGAGACGCCGACGTCGAGCACCGCGGCACCCGGCTTGACGTCCGCCTTCGTCACGAGCCCGGGAACCCCCGCCGCGGCGACGACGACGTCGGCCCGCCGCAGGTGCTCGGACAGGTTCTTCGTCCCGGTGTGGCACAACGTCACCGTCGCGTTCGGGTGCCGCCGGGTGAGCAGCAGTCCGATCGGGCGGCCGACCGTCACCCCGCGCCCGACGACGACGACCTCGGCCCCGTCGAGGGGGACGTCGTGCCGCAGCAGCAGGTCGATGACCCCCCGCGGTGTGCAGGGCAGCGGGGAGGTGATCTCCTCGCGCACCCGCAGCACGAGCCGGCCGAGGTTCGTCGGGTGCAGGCCGTCGGCGTCCTTGTCGGGGTCGACGGCCTCGAGCACGCGGTTGGCGTCGATCCCTGCCGGCAGCGGGAGCTGGACGATGAACCCGGTGCAGGCGGGGTCGGCGTTGAGCCGGGCGATCTCGGACTCGATCTCGGCCTGCGTCGCCGTGGCGGGCAGTTCGACGCGGATCGACTCGATCCCCACCTCGGCGCAGTCGCGGTGCTTGCCGCGCACGTAGCTGGCCGACCCGGGGTCGTCGCCCACGAGCACCGTGCCGAGACCCGGCACGACACCCCGGGCGCGCAGCACGGCGACGCGTTCGGCGAGGTCCGCCTTCACCGCCGCCGCAGCGGCCTTGCCGTCGAGGACGACCGCGGTCACAGGACACCCTGGTTCGAGGGGTACAGCGGGAACTCCGCCGTGAGCTTGGCGACCCGGGCGCGCAGCGCGTCGGCGTCGAACTCGGGCTTGAGGGCCTGCGCGATGACGTCGGCGACCTCGGTGAACTCGGCCGCGCCGAAACCGCGCGTGGCCAGGGCCGGGGTGCCGATGCGCAGCCCGGAGGTCACCATCGGCGGCCGCGGGTCGAACGGCACGGCGTTGCGGTTCACGGTGATGCCGACCTCGTGCAGCCGGTCCTCGGCCTGCTGGCCGTCGAGCTTGCTGTCCCGCAGGTCGACCAGGACGAGGTGGACGTCGGTGCCGCCGGTGAGGACGGACACGCCGGCCTCGGCGACGTCGGGCGCGGTGAGGCGCTCGGCGACGATCCGCGCACCCTCGAGGGTGCGGCGCTGGCGCTCGGCGAACTCCTCCGAGCCGGCCACCTTGAAGGCGACGGCCTTGGCCGCGATGACGTGCATGAGCGGGCCGCCCTGCTGGCCCGGGAACACCGCGGAGTCGACCTTCTTGGCGAACTCCTGACGCGTGAGGATGAGGCCGGAGCGCGGCCCCGCGAGCGTCTTGTGCACCGTGGAGGTGACGACGTCGGCCTGCGGGACCGGCGAGGGGTGCAGACCCGCGGCGACGAGGCCCGCGAAGTGGGCCATGTCGACCATGAGGTGCGCGCCCACCTCGTCGGCGATCTCGCGGAACGCGGCGAAGTCGAGCTGGCGGGGGTAGGCCGACCAGCCGGCGATGATGAGCTTGGGACGGGCCTGCAGCGCGGTGGCCCGCACGACGTCCATGTCGACGCGGAACGTCTGCGGGTCCACGCCGTAGGACGACACGTCGTACATGCGGCCGGAGAAGTTGATCTTCATGCCGTGCGTGAGGTGGCCGCCGTGGGCCAGCTCCAGGCCCAGGATGCCGTCGCCGCCGCGGATGAAGGCGTGCATGGCGGCCGCGTTCGCGGTGGCGCCGGAGTGCGGCTGCACGTTGGCGTGCTCGGCGCCGAACAGGTCCTTGGCGCGGGTGCGGGCGAGCTCCTCGGCCACGTCGACGTGCTCGCAGCCGCCGTAGTAGCGCTTGCCGGGATAGCCCTCGGCGTACTTGTTCGTCAGGACGGACCCCTGCGCCTCGAGCACCGAGCGCGGCGCGAAGTTCTCGCTCGCGATCATCTCGAGGGTGTCGCGCTGACGGCCGAGCTCGGCGTCGAGCACGGCGGCGATCTCGGGGTCCACCTCGGCGAGGGGACGGTCGGTCACACCGGACGTGCCGGTGCTGCGGATGGGCTGGACGTCGGTCACGGTCGCTCCTCGTACGGCGGGCGGTGGTGGCGACGCGGAGCCCAGGCGGACGACCCCGTGAACGGCGGACCCCAGCACGCAGGGCCCGTTGCCGCTCCCCGGTGGTGACCCACCTCGACGCCAGTCGCGGCCCGGCCAGGTTAGCCCAGGGACACGGCGCCGAGCGATGCCGTCACCGGATCAGCGCGCGATGGCCGCGTCCAGGACGGTGCGCATCTTCGCCGCGGTCTCGGCGACCTCGGCGTCCGGGTCGGAACCGTCGACGATGCCGGCGCCCGCGAAGATCCGCAGCGTCCGCCCCTGCACCTCGGCGCAGCGCACCGCGACGACCCACTCGCCGTCGCCGTGCACGTCCTGCCAGCCGACGGCCCCGGCGTAGCAGCCGCGGTCCAGGCCCTCGACCTCGCGGATGACGTCGAGCGCGGCGGCCCGAGGGGAGCCGCCGACGGCCGGGGTCGGGTGCAGCGCGGCGACGAGGTCGACCGACGTCGTGTCGGTGTCGTTGAGCAGCGCCGTGATGCGCGTCGCGAGGTGCCAGACCGCGGGGGTGGCGACGAGCTCGGGCTCGGGGGCGTTCACCTGGCGGCAGAACGGGGCGAGCGACTCGACCACGGCGTCGACGACGAACCGGTGCTCGCGGCGGTCCTTGTCGGAGGCCATGAGCGCGTCGGCCCGGCGCATGTCCTCGTCCGGCTCCGGGGAACGGGCGATGGAACCGGCCAGGGGACGCAGCAGCACGCTCGGCCCCCGTCGGCGCAGCAGCAGCTCCGGGCTGGCACCGACGAGCCAGCGCCCCCGGGCGTCGGCGGGGTCGTCGAGGGGCACGGCGAGCGCGGTGGCGGCCGGGTTGCGTCCGCTGAGCGCGGCCAGCAGGTCCGGCACCGACCAGTCGTCGAGCGCCTCCAGCTCCAGGGTGCGGGCCAGCACGACCTTCTGCAGGTCCCCCGCGTGGATGCGGGCCAGACCGGCGCGGACGGTGTCGGCGTACCCCGCGGGCGAGGGCACGGGACGGCTTCGGGCCACCGTGGACGGCCGGGAGGAGCCGGCCAGGGGGAGGGGCAGCGGGCCCGGTGTGCGTTCCGCGAGGCCGAGGCGCAGGGCCCCGCGGGCCGCGAGGTCGAAGGGCACCGCACCGGCCGCGATGACGCCGGCGTCGGCCCCGTCGAGGGCGGCGGTGGTGCGGCGCAGCTGCTCCAGGCCCGAGCCGCCGGGGACGAGGGGGCGGGGGCCGGTCTGCACGAGCGTCGACTTCTCGCCGGAGAAGACGGTGGCGCCCGCGCGCACGGCCAGTGCTACCGCTTCGGGTTCTGCCACGGCGCCACCCTAGGCTTCCCCGTGTGACACCGCGTCCGAGGGTCCTGACCCTGTCCTGCCCCGACCGTCCCGGCATCGTCCACGCGGTGACGGGAGCCCTCGTCGCGCTCGACGCGAACATCACCGAGAGCCAGCAGTACGGCGACCCGGACACCGGGTTGTTCACCATGCGGGTCGCCTTCGACGCGACCGCGAGCGAGGAGGCGCTGCGCGCCAACCTCGAGGTCGTGGCCCACCGCTTCGACCTCGCGTGGACGCTGTCGGCCGCCGACGAGCCGCTGCCGACCCTCGTCATGTGCTCCAAGCAGGGCCACTGCCTGAACGACCTGCTGTTCCGGCACCGCTCGGGGCACCTGCCCGTCGACATCCGCGCCGTGGTGTCCAACCACACCGACCTCGCGCCGCTGGCGGAGTTCTACGGCATCCCCTTCGTCCACGTGCCCGTCGTGACGGGGGACGCGGCGTCCAAGGCCGCCGGCGAGGCCCGCCTGCTGGACCTCGTGCAGGAGTTCGGCGCCGAGCTCGTCGTCCTCGCCCGGTACATGCAGGTGCTCTCGGACGACTTGTGCCGCAGCCTGTCGGGGCGCGCCATCAACATCCACCACTCGTTCCTGCCCAGCTTCAAGGGCGCCCGTCCCTACCACCAGGCGCACGCGCGCGGGGTGAAGATCATCGGGGCGACGGCGCACTACGTGACGGCCGACCTCGACGAGGGGCCGATCATCGAGCAGGAGATCGAACGCGTCGACCACCGCGCGACGGCGGCCGAGCTGGTCCGGCTCGGGCAGGACGTCGAGGCGCGGACGCTGGCCCGCGCCGTGCGCTGGCACGCCGAGCAGCGCGTGCTGCTCGACGGGAACCGCACCGTCGTCTTCCGCTGACCCGCCGCTCACCGCACGTCACCCTGCGTCGCGCCTCGCGCGCTCGGGGGCCGGATCGTGGGGCCCTCGCTGTCGTTCATCGAGAGCGAGGGTTCAACGATCCCCACCCCGCGACGCGCAGCCGGCCCGCGTCGGGCCCGGCGGGCTACAGCCAGCCGCGCCGCCTGAAGATGACGTACAGCGTGACGCTGAGGCCGAGCATGAGCAGCAGCGCCAGCGGGTAGCCGTACCGCCACTGCAGTTCGGGCATGTGCGTGAAGTTCATGCCGTAGACGCCGCCGACGAGGCTGGGCGCGAAGAGGATCGCCGCCCAGGAGGAGATCTTCTTGACCTCCTCGCTCTGGGCGAAGCTCGCCTCGGTCATGGCCTGCATCTCCTCGTTCTGCCGCTGCCCGACGAGGGTCGCGTTCACGGTGAGGATGTCGCGCAACTGGCTGCGGTAGTTCTCGATGCGCTCGACGGCGACGGTGACGTGGTCGGCGACGTCGCGCAGGTAGCGCTGCAGCTCCTCGTCGACGCGGTACTTCTGGAAACCCCCGGTGAGGCCGGTGAGGATCGCGGTCAGGGGCGTGACGGCCCGCTGGAAGTCGGAGACCTCCTGCGACAGTTCGTAGATGCGCCGCGAGACGGTGGGGTCGCCGCTGAAGACCTGCGTCTCGATCTCGTCGATGTCGTTCTCCAGCCCCTTCAGGACCGGCAGGTAGCCGTCGACGACGGCGTCGAGGATGGCGTACAGGATCGCCTCGGTGCCCAGCCGCAGCAGGTCGGGATCGGCCTCCATGCGCTTGCGCACCTCGGCCAGGCTCGGGGACTCCGCGTGCCGGACGGTGAGCACGAAGTCGGCGCCGATGAACAGGTGCAGCTCGCCGAACTCCACCTCCTCGGTCTCGTCCACGTACCGGGCCGCGCGCAGCACGACGAACAGGGTCGAGCCGTACCGCTCGAGCTTGGGCCGCTGGTGGGCCAGGACGGCGTCCTCGACGGCCAGCTCGTGCAGGTCGAACTCGGCCGCGAGGGAGTTCAGCTCCTCCGCCGCGGGGCGGTACAACCCCATCCAGGCGACGCGCCCCTCCTCCTCCCGCAGCGCCGCGACGGTGCTCACGAGGTCGGTCGGGGACACCACGCGGTGCCCGTCGGCGTAGACCCCGCTGTCGATGAGGCTGCTGCCGCGCGTCATGGCGACGGTCGGGATCGCCCCGTCCTGGGCCAGGTTGCGGGACGGGGCCATGCCGCGACGTCCCATCGACGGCAACGGCAGACGGCGTCGGGGCATGGGGAACCTCCCTGGGGGTGCGGGGCGTCGGTGCGGCGCGGGACCGGTCCAGTGTGACGGGTCCCTCGCCCCCGGTGTCCCCGCCTCGCCCCTTCCCCGCGGCGGGTGAGGTTAGCCTCTCCTCGTGATCGCACGCCTCGACCGCCGCCTGTTCCTCGGAGCCGGGGCCGGCCTCCTCCTGACCGGGTGTTCCGGCGCCTCCGCCGGCGACGCCCCCGCCACGCCCGTGACGTCCAGCGCCCCGGTGGCCGAGAGCTCCTGGGTGACGCCCCGGGAGCTGCCCGCCGGCTGGGGCAGCGGCCGGGACGACGGGGTCTTCCCACGCACGGTCGTGCACGCCGCGGGGTCGACGACGGTCCCCGCGCGCCCCACCCGCGTGGTCGTCATCTCCACCGGGCAGATGGACGCGGCGCTGACGCTGGGCGTCGTCCCGGTCGGTGCGACCGCCGGCGACGGGGCCGGCCGCGTCCCGGGGTACCTGCGGGACCGCTTCCCCGCGGACGCCGCCGCCCTGGACGCCGTCGCCGACCTCGGGACGCGCACGGAACCGAACCTCGAGGCCGTCGCGGCTCTGGCCCCCGACCTCGTGCTGGTGAACGCGAGCGCCAAGGACGGCGACGTCCTCGCTGCGCTGCAGGCGATCGCGCCGACCGTGGTCACGCAGGGCACGGGGCTGCGCTGGAAGCAGGACCTCCTGCTGCTGGCCGACGGACTGGGTCTGCGGCAGCGGGCGCAGTCGTGGCTGGACGAGCAGCACGGACGCGCGGCGGCGCTCGCCCCGGACCCCTCCCCCACCGTGTCGTTCCTGCGCCGCAACGGCGACCGCGTCCGCGTCTTCGGGGTCGCCTCCTTCAGCGGGTCCGTCGCCGAGGACGCGGGGCTGGCCCGGCCGCCGGCCCAGAGCTTCACCGACGACACGTCCCGCGACCTCAGCGCGGAGCAGCTCGACCTCGCCGACGCCGACCACCTGCTCTTCGGCGTCCAGGGCGGCGACGCCGCGGAACTGACGTCGCTGCCGACCTGGGGCGACCTCGGCGCGGTCCGCGCGGGCCGGGCCGTCCAGGTCGACGACGACGCGTTCTTCCTCAACACGGGCCCGACGGCCGCGCGGATCGTGCTCGAGGAGCTCGAACGCGTCGTCGGGTAGGCCCGTGCCGGGTGGGCCTCAGAGCAGCTGCGCGCTCAGCCGGTCGACGAGGTCGGGGGCCGCGCCGTGGGCGAGCGCCCAGCCCCCGGTCCCGCCCTCGTGGCGGTCCCACACGTCCAGGACCGCGGCCAGGGCCTGCGTGGGCGCCGTGAAGTACTCCGGGGGCAGCGTCGACAGGTCCGCACCCGGGGGCAGCGGCGACGTCGCGAGGAGCCGGCGCATGACGTCGGGCATCGCGGCGGTGGTCAGCGCGAAGTCCGCGAGCACCGCCTCCCGGGACACCCCGACCAGGCGCAGCACGAGGGCGACGACGAGCCCGGTCCGGTCCTTCCCGGCCGCGCAGTGCACGAGGACGGGCGCGGGCGAGCCGGCGACCAGCTCGGTCGCGCGCAGCAGCCCCGTCCCCGGCTCCAGCATCCCGAGGTAGACCTCCTCGAGGGTGCGCCGCCGTTCGGCCAGGGCCTCGGGGTCCCCGGCGTGGTCGAGCAGCGGCACGGAGTGGACCTGCGTCCCCGGCAGCCGCAGCGGGTGCCCGTCACCGGGGACCTCCGCCGCCGAGCGCAGGTCCACGACGGTGGCCGGCGGCCACGCGTCGACCTCCCGCGGCGGGCCGTCCCCGGCCACCGGCTGGGCACTGCGCCACAGGACCCCCGGCCGCAGCCGCGGGTCGGTGTGCGCGACGTCGCGCAGGTTCGCGACCTGGTCCAGCGGTTCGGGGTCCAGCGGTTCGGGGTCCAGCGGTTCGGGGTCCAGCGGTTCGGGGTCCAGCGGTCCGCTCACCGCGTCCGTCCCTGCGCGAGGGTGCCGACGAACCCCGCGAGGAACCGCGCCCGGTCCACCTCGACGACGGCCGTGGCCGGCCGCAGCGCGATCTCCTGCGGCAGCGCGGCGGGCGTGCCGTCGGGCAGTTCCAGCAGCCGCGCGCGGGTCGCGAACCCGTTGGTGGTGACGGCCGCCGGGGCGCTGACGCGCCGCAGGACGAGGGAGGGGTCGGCGACGACGGCCGCGGCGAGCGGGTCGTGCACGGGCGCGACGTTCCGGCCCCACTCGTGGACGTAGAACCGGTGGTACGCGTCGAGGGCATCGGCGGCGAACGTCCCCCACGCCGTCCCGGCGTGCCGCAGCGAGGACGTCATGGCCTCGTCGAGGACGACGGTCCCGGTCACGTCGACGCCGACCATCGTCACGGTGTCGTCCGCGGGCCGGTCGGCCGCGAAGACCGCGTGGGCTGCGTCGGGGTCGTTCTGGACGTTGGCGTCGACCATGAGCGAGCGCCCCAGCGGTTGGTAGGGACCGGAACCGCCCATGAGCGTCAGGGACCGCACCTTGAAGAGGAACCGCGGGTCCAGGCGCAGCGCGAGGGCGATGTTCGTCAGGGGCCCGAGCGCGAGGACGTCGTAGCGGCCGGGGTCGGCGTCCGCGAGCGCCACGAGGCGCTCGGCGGCGGAGTCCGGCGTCGTCGCGGGGTCGGGCCGGTCCAGCCCGAGGTCCCCGAGACCGTCGTTCCCGTGGACGTACCCGGCGATGTGGGCCTCCCCCACGAGCGGCCCCGCGGCCCCCCGCGACAGCGGCACGTCGTCCAGCCCGGCCAGCCGCAGCACGTACGCGGCGTTGCGCAGCGAGTCCTCCACGACGCAGTTGCCGTACACCGTGGTGACGGCGGCGATGTCGGCGTGCGGGGACCCGGCGAGCAGCAGCAGGGCGAGGGCGTCGTCGAGGCCGGTGTCGGTGTCCACGACGACCTGGCGGCGGGGGGTGTCGGTCACGGGGCCCACCCTAGGGACCGCCCGGTGGCGCGCGGCGGGACGTGCCGACAGGCTGGCGCGCATGAGGTGCGGGCTGTGAGGTACCGGGACGACGCGAGCCTGGACGCGGGCGGTGTGGAGGACCGCCGGCGTGGAGGCGGCGGCCGGACCGTCGCCATCGGCGGCGGTGGGCTGGGGATCGTGGGGATCCTCGTCCTCGTCCTGTTCCAGGTGCTGGGCGGCACCGACCCGACGCAGCAGGCGGGGTCGACCCTCGACCAGCTCGGGTCCGGCCAGACCGTCGACGACGGTCAGCTCGCCCAGGAGTGCCGGACGGGTGCGGACGCGAACGCCCGCCGGGAGTGCGCCGTGGTCGCCGACATCGAGTCCATCCAGGACTACTGGGGCGGTGTCCTGGGCTCGACCTACGTCCCGACGCGGACGGTGTACTTCTCCGGTGCGACGCAGACCGGCTGCGGGGCAGCCTCGTCGGGCACGGGGCCGTTCTACTGCCCGGCCGACCAGCGGGTGTACCTCGACCTGTCCTTCTTCGACGAACTGCGGCAGCGGTTCGGCGCCGAGGGCGGGACGTTCGTCGACGCCTACGTCGTCGCGCACGAGTACGGCCACCACGTCCAGCACCTGCTCGGGACGACCGACCAGGTGCAACCCGGTGAGACCGGACCCACGAGCGGCAGCGTCCGGCTGGAACTCCAGGCCGACTGCTACGCCGGCACCTGGGCCAACCACGCGACGACCGTCCCCGACGACTCCGGCGCCCCGCTGATCTCCGAACTCACCCAGGACGACGTCGACCGCGCCCTGGACGCCGCGGCCCGCATCGGGGACGACTTCATCCAGACGAACCTCGGGGACGGCACGACCGACCCTGACAGCTACTCGCACGGCACCTCGCAGCAGCGGCAGCGCTGGTTCACACAGGGGTTGCGGACGGGCGACCCCCGGCAGTGCGACACGTTCGCGGCGAGCGACCTGGGGTAGTCCCGGGCGGCCTCGGGGCCTCAGCCGTGCAGCCGCCGGTACGTCGCGGCCGCGGCGGGGTGCAGGGGGACGGACCCCACGGCGACGAGCGAGGCCTGGTCCAGGTACTGCGTCCCGAGGGCCGTGGAGGGCACGAGGTCACCGGCCCGTTCGACGAGCACCTCGACGACCCGCGCCACGACGTCCTGCGCCAGCTCGGCCCGGGCGAGCAGGAGGTTCGACACCCCGACGGTCCCCGTCCGCGCGCCCGTCGCCCCGTAGGCGCCCGCGGGCACCCGGACGGCCCGGTACACCTCCCCCCAGCGCGCCCGCAGCCCCCCGACGAGGCCGTCGAGGGGCAGCAACCGGACGGGCGCCGACGACTGCGCGAGCGCGGGGGTCGGCACACCGCCGGAGAACAGAACGGCGTCGACGTCGTGGGCGGCGAGCGCCGTGACGGCCTGCCGCAGCGGGAGGGTGACCCGCTCCACGCCGACGCCGGCGAGGTCGAGCAGCCGGGTCGAGGTGAGCGCGGCGCCCGACCCGGGCGCCCCCGTCGAGACGCGGCGGCCCGCCAGCCCCGCGAGGTCCGTGGCCGGTTCGTCGGCGCGCACCACGAGCTGCAGGTAGTTCTCGTAGACCCGCCCGAGCGCCCGCAGCCCGGCGGCGGCCGGCGTCTCGGCGACGTCGGCCAGGGCCAGCCCGACCTGCTCCTCCCCCGCCTGCACGCGCGCGACGTTGTCGACGCTCCCGCCCGTCGCCACCGGCGAGGCCGGCTGACCGGCGTCGGTGAGGGCGGTGGCCAGCAACCGGCCGAACTCGGCGTAGAACCCGCCGTCCTCCCCGGCCGCCAGGCGCAGCGGCTCCGGGGACGCCGAGCACCCCGCCAGCAGGACGCCCGGCACCGCGCTCAGGAGGGCCCGCCGCGTCACCCCGCACGTCACTCCGCACCACCGGACCCGCTGGGCAGGACGACCCGGACCCGCAGCCCCCCGGCCCGCGACGTGTCCAGCGTCAGCTCGCCCCCGTGCCCGCGCACGAGCCGGTCGGCGATGGCCAGGCCCAGGCCGGTCCCGCCGCGACCGCTCCAGAACCGCTGCAGCGCAGCCGGTCGGTCCTCGACGGGAATGCCGGGACCGTCGTCGTCGACGAGGACCTCGACGACCCCGTCCGTCTCGCTCAGGGACACCTGGACCCCCGTGCCGGCGTGCCGCAGGGCGTTGTCGAGGAGCACGTCGAGGACCTGCGCGAGCTCCCCCGCCGGCCACGGCACCCACACCGCCGCCGCCGCGTCCCCCGCCGGCCCCGTGAGCGCTCTGCCGGTGTGCCGCGCGGGCAGTTCCCACGCCGCGACGCGGTCGGCGCACACCTCCAGCGGGTCGCACGACCCCGCGGGCGCCGGGCCCGCGGAGGCGACCGCGGACGCCTCGGCGGCGGCGAGCCCGAGCGTCCCGTCGAGGATCTCGCTCAGCCGGTCGACCTCCGCGAGGGCGGCCTCGTACCCGGCCCGGCCGGACCCCCCGACGTGCGGGTCCAGCGCGTCGACCCGCAACTGCAACGCCGCCAACGGGTTGCGGATCTGGTGGGCGGCCTCGGCGACGAGGTGCCGCTGCCGTTCGGCGGTCGCGGCGACCGTGTCGGCCATCGTCAGGAAGGACCGTTCCAGCGCCCGCAGTTCGCGAGGCCCGGTCTCCGGCAGGAGGCGGACGTCGCGCCCGGCCATGACGTCCCGCACGCCGTCGGCGAGGGCCTGCACGGGCCGCAGCAGCCAGCGCGCCAGCAGCAGCGCGAGCCCGGCCGCGAGCAGCGAGGCGAGGACGGCGCCGGCGGCGGTGAGAGCCCACGCCCGCGCCACGTCGTGGGCGGCGAGCGCGGGATCGGCCTGCAGGACGACGGCCCCGTCGGCGTCCGCCCCCGTCCCCACCGGCCGCCACAGCAGCACGGGGTCGCGCGACCACGGCCACAGGGCCTCGGGCACCGCGGCGGGCTGGTTGCGCAGGGCGGCGTCGACCGCGGCGGCCGTGTCGGCGCGCGCGAGGGGGTCGGACCCCAGACCCGCCGACGCGCGCACGCGCCCCCGGGCGTCGACGACCAGGACGGGTTCGCCGTAGAGCTCGTGGTGCCGGGCGACGTCCTCGGCCAGGGTCGCGGCCCCGCCCCCCGCGCTGCCCCCGCCGTCCCCCGCGACCGCCGCCGTGGCCGCGAGCCGGTCCAGGTCCCCGGTGCGGACCAGGAGGAACTGCGTCGTGCGGGCCGCCGACGTGCTGGCGGCGAGCGGGACCGCGAAGGCGGCGACGGCCAGCACGCTGAGCAGCGTCAGCACGAGCACGAGGCGACGCCGCACCGCTACTCGCCCCGCCGGACGCCGACGCCGCGGACCGCGACGGGAACGCTCACGCGTCCCACTGTGCCGCACCCCGTGCGGGACGACGAAGCCCCGCCCCCCGGCGACGGGGAGCGGGGCCGGTCGGGACGACGGCGGCGACCTCAGGCGAGGCGCGCGGCGAGGTTCTCGTCGAGCGTGCCGAGGAACTCCTCGGTGGTCTGCCAGGCCTGGTCGGGCCCGACGAGCAGCGCGAGGTCCTTCGTCATCTTGCCGCTCTCGACGGTCTTGATGACGACGTCCTCGAGGGTCTCGGCGAAACCGGTGACCTCGGGGGTGGAGTCCAGCTTGCCGCGGTGGGCCAGGCCCCGGGTCCACGCGTAGATCGACGCGATGGGGTTCGTCGAGGTCGGCTTGCCCTGCTGGTGCTGGCGGTAGTGCCGGGTCACGGTGCCGTGCGCGGCCTCCGCCTCGACGACCGAGCCGTCCGGGGTGGACAGCACCGACGTCATGAGGCCGAGCGAGCCGAAGCCCTGCGCGACGGTGTCGGACTGCACGTCGCCGTCGTAGTTCTTGCAGGCCCAGACGTACCCGCCCTCCCACTTCAGGGAGGCGGCGACCATGTCGTCGATGAGGCGGTGCTCGTACGTGATCCCGGCTGCCGCGAACTTGTCCTTGAACTCGTTCTGGAACACCTCCTCGAAGATGTCCTTGAACCGGCCGTCGTAGGCCTTGAGGATCGTGTTCTTCGTGGACAGGTACACCGGGTAGTTCCGGGCCAGGCCGTAGTTCAGCGACGCGCGGGCGAAGTCGACGATCGAGGCGTCGAGGTTGTACATCGACAGCGAGACGCCGGCCCCGGGGGCCTGGAACACCTCGTGCTCGATGGGCTCCGACCCGTCCGTCGGCGTGAAGGTCACCGTGAGGGTGCCCGCGCTCGGGAACTTGAAGTCGGTCGCGCGGTACTGGTCGCCGTAGGCGTGACGGCCGACGATGATCGGCTTCGTCCAGCCCGGCACCAGGCGCGGGATGTTGCTGATGATGATCGGCTCGCGGAAGATCACGCCGCCGAGGATGTTGCGGATCGTCCCGTTCGGGGACCGCCACATCTTCTTCAGGCCGAACTCCTCGACGCGCGCCTCGTCCGGGGTGATCGTCGCGCACTTGACGCCGACGCCGGCCTTCTGGATCGCGTGCGCCGCGTCGATCGTCACCTGGTCGTCGGTCGCGTCGCGGTGCTCGACGCCGAGGTCGTAGTACTCCAGGTCGACGTCGAGGTACGGGTGGACCAGGCGGTCCTTGATGAACTGCCAGATGATCCGGGTCATCTCGTCACCGTCGAGCTCGACGACCGGACCCTGAACCTTGATCTTGGCCACTGTGCTGTCCCCTCCGACTCCACTCCGGCTCTTTCTCGACGTCAAGCTACCGCTCCCCACCGCTCGCGCCGTCACCGCGGGGGTCGCGACGTCCCGTACGCTGCGGCTCCGTGAGCAGCCCCGAGACGTCCCCGCCGCTCGATCCCCGGACGACCGCCGGTCAGCTCGCGGCCCTGCGCGCCCGGACCGAGGCCGCCGTCGTGGCCGCTGACGAGCGCGCAGCCGCCAAGCAGCACCCCCGCGGCAAGAAGACGGCCCGCGAGCGCATCGCGGCGCTCGTGGACGAGGACTCCTTCGTCGAGCGCGGCGGCCTCGTCCGCAGCCGCGCGACGGCCTTCGGGATGGCGGCCAAGCACGTCGACGGCGACGGCGTCGTCACGGGCTACGCGACGGTCGACGGCCGCCCGGTGTGCGTCTACGCGCAGGACTTCACGGCCTTCGGCGGCTCCCTGGGCGAGGAGCACGGCGCCAAGATCGCCGAGCTGCAGGACTTCGCGGCCACCACGGGCTGCCCGGTCGTCGGGATCAACGACGGCGGCGGGGCCCGCATCCAGGAGGGCGTGGCCTCCCTCGTGCAGTACGCGCGCATCTTCCGCCGCAACGTCCACGCCTCGGGCGTCGTCCCGCAGGTCTCCCTCATCCTCGGGCCCTCGGCGGGCGGGGCCGTCTACTCCCCCGCCCTCACCGACATCACGGTGATGGTCGAGGAGACGTCGCACATGTTCGTCACGGGCCCGGACGTCATCCGGACCGTGACGGGCGAGGACGTCGGCTTCGAGGAGCTCGGCGGCGGGCGCACGCACGCCACCCGTTCCGGGGTCGCGCACCACCTCGCCGAGAGCGAGGACGAGGCCATCGAGTACGTCCGCGAGCTGCTGTCGTTCCTGCCCTCGAACAACCTGTCCGAGGCGCCGCTGCTGGCGCCGGAGCACGAGCGCGGTCTGTTCGTCGACGAGGACGACCTGGTCCTGGACACCATCGTCCCGGACTCCCCCAACCAGCCGTACGACATGGCCGCGGTCGTGGCCGCCGTCCTCGACGACGAGGTGTTCCTGCAGGTCCACGAGCTCTTCGCGCCCAACGTCCTCACGGGCTTCGGCCGCGTCGAGGGCCGGCCCGTGGGCGTCGTGGCCAACCAGCCTCAGCAGCTGGCCGGGACGCTCGACATCGACGCGTCCGAGAAGGCCGCCCGCTTCGTCCGCCTGTGCGACGCGTTCAACGTGCCCGTGCTGACCTTCGTCGACGTGCCGGGGTTCCTGCCCGGCACCGACCAGGAGTGGAACGGCATCATCCGGCGCGGCGCCAAGCTGCTCTTCGCCTACGCCGAGGCGACCGTCCCGCTCGTCACGGTCATCACGCGCAAGGCCTACGGCGGCGCCTACATCGTCATGGGCAGCAAGGAGATGGGCGCCGACGTGTGCCTGGCCTGGCCGAGCGCCCAGATCGCCGTCATGGGCGCCCAGGGGGCGGTGAACATCCTGCAGCGCAGCGCGTTGAAGGCCGCCGCCGAGAACGGCGAGGACGTCGACGCCACGCGCCGCGACCTCGTCGACGACTACGAGCTGCAGCTGGCCAACCCCTACGTGGCGGCCGAGCGCGGGTTCGTCGACGCCGTCATCGCCCCGAGCGAGACGCGCGTGCAGGTGGCCCGCGCGCTGCGGGCCCTGGCCACCAAGCGGGCCACGCTGCCCGCCAAGAAGCACGGCAACATCCCGCTGTGACGCGTCCCGACGCCAGGAGGTCCCGGTGAGCCAGGAGAACCCGCAGGACGCGGTGAGCTTCAGCGACGTCCTCGGCGCACTGCGCATCGAACGCGGCAACCCCGGCCCGGAGGAGCTGGCGGCCCTCACGGTCGTCCTCACCTCCCAGCTGAGCCGCGCCGTGCCGCAGGCCGCCGCGACGGTGCCCGCCCCCCGCTCGCGGTGGGCCGACCGCCGGCACGTGCTCGGCCTGCCCCCGGCCCCCGGCCAGGGGTCCTGGCGTGCGAGCGCGCTGCCCCGCTGACCGTCGCCACCACCCGTCCGACCGCCCACCCGCGGCGCGTCGGAGGGGTCGTGTCGGAGGGCTCGCCTACCGTCGGGGACATGGCGTCGAACACCGGCTCGAACACCTCGCGCCCCACCCCGCACCCCGCCCCGTCCGAGGTGCGCTTCGTGCACACCGCCGACTGGCAGCTGGGCATGACCCGGCACTTCCTCGACGCCGACGCCCAGCCCCGCTACACCCAGGACCGGCTCGACGCGGTGCTCCGCATCGCTGCGGTCGCCCGCGAGCACGAGGCCGAGTTCGTCGTCGTGTGCGGTGACGTCCTGGAGTCCAACGCCGTCGGGCCGAAGGTGCTGGCCCGCGCCGCCGACGCCCTCGCCGCGTTCGACGGGCTGCCGGTGTTCCTGCTGCCCGGCAACCACGACCCGCTCGACGCCGGCTCGCAGCTGCGGGCCCTCGCGGGGCGTCCGGGGCTGCAGCACGTCCACGTCCTGGACGCGCCGGGGCCGGTCACCGTCCGCGAGGGCGTCGAGGTCGTCGCCGCGCCGTGGACGTCCAAGCACCCCACGCACGACCTCGTCGCCGCGGCCGTCGACGGGTTGCCGGCGGACGGGACGCTGCGCGTCGTCGTGGGCCACGGCGCCGTCGACGAGCTGTCCCCGGACCGCGAGGACCCGGCCCGCATCGCCCTGGCCCCCCTCGAGGACGCCGTCGCACAGGGACGCCTGCACTACGTCGCCCTGGGCGACCGGCACTCCACGACGCAGGTCGGGCGGTCCGGGGCCGTCTGGTACTCGGGCACCCAGGAGGTGACCGACCGCCTCGAGACCAACCCGGGCAACGTCCTCGTCGTGACGGTCAGCGACGCCTCGCCGCCGAAGGTCGAACCCGTCCGCGTGGGGCGGTGGCACTTCCCCCTCGTGCGCGCGGAACTCGACTCCGCCGCGGACGTCGAGGCGCTCGGCCGACGGCTCGACGCCCTGCCCGCCAAGGACCGCACGGTCCTGACGCTGGCCCTGACGGGGACGCTCACAGTGCGCGCCGGGGCGCAGCTCGACGACCTGCTCGCCGCGCAGGCGGACCGGCTGGCCGGTCTGCAGCACTGGGCCCGGCACACCGACCTCGTGGTCCGCGCCGACGAGGCCGAGCTCGCCGACCTCGCCGTCGGGGGGTTCGCGGACGCCGCCGTCGCCGAGCTCGCGCAGGTCGCAGCCGGCGACGGCCCCGACGCGGCCGCCGCCCGCGACGCCCTCGCGCTCGTCTTCCGGCTCACCGGGGCCGCCCGGTGAGGATCCACCGCCTCGTGCTCGACGACTTCCGCGGCGTCGAGCACCGCGAGCTCGTCCTGCCCGAGCAGGGGGTCGTCGTGCTCGAAGGGGCCAACGAGGTCGGGAAGTCCTCCACGCTCGAGGCCCTCGACATGCTCCTGACGGAGAAGCACTCCTCCCGCAAGGCCTCCGTCCTGGCCGTCAAACCCGTGCACCGGGACGCCCCGAGCGCCGTCGAGGCCGAGATCAGCACGGGCCCCTACCGCTTCACGCTGCGCAAGCAGTGGCACAGCCGACCCGCCACGACGCTCACGGTGCACGCACCGCGCCGCGAGCAGCTCACCGGCGACGAGGCGCACCAGCGCGTGCGCGACATCCTCACCGAGACCCTCGACCAGGCCCTGTGGGACGCCCTGCGGGTCCTGCAGGACGCCACCCCCGGCGCAACGACCGGCAGAGCCCGCGACGACGCGGCCCTCAGCGGCAGCTCCGCCCTGGCCGCGGCCCTCGACGCGGCCGCCGGCTCGGCGCAGGACGGGGCGGACGGCGCGCAGTCGCTCTACGCGGCCACCGCCGACCGGGCCGCGCAGTTCTGGACGGCCACGGGCCGCCCCACGGGCCGGCACCGCGCGTGCGCGGAGGAGCTCGCGCTCGCCCGCACCGAGGCGGCGCGGGCCCGGGAGGCGCTGGACCTGCTGGCCGACGACGCCGACCGGCACGCCGAGGTGACCGCCGACCGCGCCGAGGTCGTCCAGGAGCTCAGCGCCCGGACGGCCGAGGCCACCGACCTCGCCGCGCTCGTCGCCGACCTCGCCGCCCGGCGCGACCGCCTCGTCGCCGCCCGCGAGCGCGCGGCCGCCGCGGACCGCGCTGCGGCCGGGGCCCGGGACGCCCTCGCGACCCGCCGGCGCGAGGTCGCGGACCTGGCCCGCCGCACGGCCGCCCTCGACCAGGACACCGCCCGGGCCGCCGACCTCGGGCCCGCGACGGAGGAGGCGCGGACGCTGGCCGCCGCGGCCGCGGCGTCGGCCCAGGAACGGGCCGCCGCCCTGGACGCGGCCGGCGAGGCCGCCGACACCGCGGCCCAGGCCGTGCGCCGCGCGGTCGACCGGGCCGCGCTGCGCAGCGTCCGCCGCCGGCTGGCCGCCGTGACCGCGGCCGCCGACGAGGTGCGCGCGGCGCAGGCGGCGCTCACGGGACGCTCCGTCGACGCCACGACGGTGCGGGCCCTGGAGGCCGCCGACGACGCCGTGCACCGGTTGCGCGCCCGGGCCGACGCCGTCGCCGCCCGGGTCGTCGTCGAGGCCACGGCCGTGGAGGTCCTCCTCGACGGCCGCCCCGTCGCCGCGGGGACCGTCACGGAGCTCGCCGCCACCCGGCCGCTCGCCGTGGACGTCGCCGGCTTCGCCACGGTCCGCGTGCTGCCGGGCGCCGACACCGGCCCCGTCGCGGACGAGCTCGACGCCGCGGCGGCGCGGCTGCAGGAGCTGCTGACCGCGGCCGGCGTCGAGGACGTCGCCGCGGCCCGCGCCGCCCACGAGGAGCGCCGCGCCGCGCAGGCCGCCGTCGACGTGGCCCGGGCGCAGCTGGCCCAGCTGACGGCCGACGCGGACGCGGACGCGCTGCGCGCCGAGGCCGACCGGCTGGACGCCGAGCTGGGTCCGGCACCGGACGACGGGCAGGACCAACACGCCCTGCGGCAGGCGGAGGCCGCCGCGCGGAACGCCGTGCAGGAGCAGCGGACCCGTGTGCGGGAGGCGCAGGCCGAGGCCACCGCGCTGGCCCGGACCGCCGACCGGCTGGCCCACGAGCTGACGGCGCTGCGGACGCGGCTGGAGCTGTCCCGGGCGGAGGTGCTCGGTGCCGCCGACCGGCTGAGCGCCGCGCGCGCCGCGGCCGACGACGCGGCGCTCGAGGACGCCGTGGCCCGCACGGCGACGGAGGCGACGGCCGCGGCCGAGGAGGTCCGGGCCCTGGAGGCCGACCTCGCCGCCCGCGACGAGGACACCGTCCTGCGCCGGGCGCGGGAGGTGCAGACCGCCCTCGACGCCCTCGCGACCCGCCGCGACGCGCTGGACGGTGAGCTCGTCCACCTCCAGGCCCGGCTGTCCGTCATGGGCGGTGAGGAGCGGCAGGAGGTCTGGGACCAGGCCGCCTCACGCGTGGCCCGGCTGGAGGAGGAGCAGGCCGGGCTGGACCGGCGGGCCGCTGCGGCGCGCCTGCTGCTGCAGACCCTGGACCGGCACCGCGACTCCCAGCGCCGGCGGTACGTGCAGCCCTTCACCGACCGCCTGGAAGAGCTGGGGCGCACGGTGTTCGGCGAGACCTTCGGCATCACCCTCGACGACGACCTGCGGATCGTGCAGCGGACGTTGCACGGGCGGACGGTCGGCTACGACCAGCTGTCCACCGGTGCGCGCGAGCAGCTCGCCGTCCTCCTGCGTCTGGCCTGCGCGACGCTCGTGGACCCGGCCGACGGCGTGCCCGTCGTCCTCGACGACGCCCTCGGGCACACCGACCCCGACCGGTTGCGGCGGCTGGCGGCCGTGTTCGAGCACGTGGCGCCGACGACCCAGGTCCTGCTGCTCGCGCCCGGCCCCGGTCTGCACACCGGGATCCCCGGAGCCACCGTCCTGCGGCTGACGCAGGACCCGGATCCGGAGTCGGTCAGAACTCCTGCAGCTGCAGGCGCATCCACGGGCTGAACGGGCCCGGCTCGGCCGCCACCTCGGCCCGCAGCTGCGCGAGGTCGACCCAGCGGTAGTCGTCCACCTCGGTGGGGTCGAGCGCGAGCTCGCCCGCCAACCGGGCGGTGAAGACGGGGCAGATCTCGTTCTCGACCGTGCCGTCGGCCATGACGGCGCGGTAGCGGAACGTCGGCAGCAGCGGCTGCACGTCGCTGACCGGAGCACCCAGCTCCTGCACCGAACGGCGGGAGACGGCGTCGGCGGGTTCCTCCCCCGGGCCGGGGTGGCCGCAGAAGGAGTTCGTCCACACCCCGGGCCACGTGCGCTTCACGGCGGCGCGTCGGGTGAGCAGCGTCCGGCCGGCGCCGTCGACGATCCAGCAGGAGAACGCCAGGTGCAGCGGGGTGCTCGTGTGGTGCACGTCCGCCTTCGGCGCCGTGCCGCAGGGCGTGCCGTCCTCGGTCAGCAGGACGACCAGTTCGACCGTGGGGTCGGCGGGGGCGAGGGTCACCGGAGCACCGTAAGCCGTCTCAGGGGGTGCTGCGCGCGAGGAACGCCGCGACACCCGAGGCGATCCCCTCGGCGGCGCGCTGCCGGAAGGAGGGGTCGGAGAGCAGGGCCGCCTCCTGCGCGTTGCGCATGTTCCCGGCCTCCAGCAGGACCGCCGGGGTCCGGGCGAGGTTCAGGCCGGCGAGGTCGGAACGCCGGGTCAGACCGGGGGCGACGAGGTCGCCCGGGTAGGTCGCCGGGGGCAGTCCCGTCGCCGCCCCGAAGGCCGTGAGCAGGTCCCGGGCGGCAACGTCGGAGGGGGCGAGGACGGCGGCGTTGCCACCGTCGGGGGCGAGCGCGGGTTCGGCGACGTGGAAGCCCTGGTCGTCCGCGGGCGCGCCGTCGGCGTGGACGGAGACCGCGAGCGACGCCCCGGCCTCGTTGGCCAGGGCCGCCCGGACGTCGACGCACGGCCCGACGCCGGTGTCGTCGGGGCGGGTGAGGACGACCGTGGTCCCCCGCGCACGCAACAGGGCCGCGGTCCGCTGGGCGACGTCGAACGCGAAGGCGTGCTCGGGGTAGCCGGCGTCGGTCTCGGTGCCCGCGGTGTTGCAGGGCTTCTCGAAGCCGCCGGCGGGCACCAGGGACCCGATCTGCGCCGGGTGGGCGCCGTTGCCCCCGTTGTGCCCGGGGTCCAGCACGACGACGGGGGCCCGGCGTCCCGCCGGTGCGGAGGGAGCCGCGAGGGGGGTGGCGGAGCGGGAGGTCGCCGGGGCCGCGGGCGGGGTGGCGGCGGGCGTGCCGGCCGGAGAGGAGAGGGGCGTCCCCGTCGGCGCCGCCGGCGTCACGGGCGAGGTCGTGGCGGACGAGGTCGTGGCGGACGAGGTCGTCACGGACGGGGTCGGGACGGACGGGTTCGGGGTGGTGGCGGGCACCGGCGTGGGGCTGGAGCACGCCCCCAGCAGCAGGAGCACGAGGAGGGGGCCGGACCAGCGCCCCGCACTGCGTGGCACGGTCCGACCCCCTCCCCCGACTCCTGCGAGACGACTCCCCACCGACCCGGTCCGGATCAGACGGGGACGGGCTCCGTCGCGGCGGTGACGGCCTCGTCCAGCTCGGCGCCGAGCTGCAGGTCCTCGCCCGCGGCCAGGCGCGCCTCGAGCTCGCGCACCCGCGGGATGACGAGCTCGCCGAAGGCCTCGACCTCCTCCTTGACGTGGAGGAAGCCCAGGAGCATGAGGTCCACGCCGACGAGGCGGTAGGCCAGGATGCGGCGGGCGACCTCGTCCGCGGTGCCGACGAGGCCCGTGCGGAAGCCGTCGTTGTACTGCACGAGGTCGCGGAACTCGCTGTCGGCCCACATGCCCTTGCCGTCCTTCGACGAGCTGCCGGCCTCCTTCACCGCCTCGCCGAAGCCCTCGACCTTGGTGCGGTCGGCCTTGGCGATGATCTCCTCGAGGACCGCCTCGGCCTCCTCGTGGGTGTCGCGGACGACGGCGAAGCCGTTGACCCCGAAGCGGAGGGAACGGCCGTTGGCCGCGGCCTGCGCGCTGACCTCGCGCACGCCCTGGGCCGCCGCGGCGAGGCTCTTGCCGTTCATGAAGTACCAGTCGCTGACGCGGCCGGCCATGGCCTGCGCGGCGGTGGAGTTGCCGCCCTGGAACAGCTCGGGCGCGACCTTCGGCTGCGGGCGGAAGGTGATGTCGGTGGCGTTGAAGAAGTCACCCGACTGGCTGTAGCCGTCCTCGGTCCAGACACCGCGCAGGAGCTCGATGAACTCCTCGGACTGCTTGTAGCGGTCGTCGTGCTCGTGCCAGGTGACGCCGAGCTGTGTCGCCTCGTTCTTGAACCAGCCGGACACGATGTTCAGCGCGAGGCGGTTCTGGGTCAGTTCCTGCGCGGTCGCGGCGAACTTGGCGAGCACACCGGGGTGCCAGAAGAACGGGTGGACCGCGGCGATGACCTTGAGCCGCTCGGTCGCGAGCAGGAGGGCCAGGGAGAACGAGGTGGACTCGTGCTGGGCGTCCGCACCGTAGGAGGCGAGGTAGCGCACCTGGGTCAGGGCGTACTCGAACCCGACGCGCTCGGCCGCCTTGGCCACCTCGACGTTGTAGGCGGGGTCGTGGCTGGTGCGCTGCTCGATCGTCGAGACGACGAGGCCCCCGGAGACGTTGGGGACCCAGTAGGCGAACTTCAGGGGTTCGTGCAGGGGCATCGCGGCGCGTCCTCCATCGGTCCTGGCGGTAGCACCCCCGTGGGGTTGCTGCGGCGTCGTCGAGCCAGGTCTCTCAGCCGCTCTGGATGGGTTCGTCGAAGCGTACCCCGTCGTCGCGCCGTTCAGCGCCCCGAACTTCCGGGACCGCGCCTCTGTCCGTTGCGGCCCAGCGGATGTGGGACAACCCTTTCCGAGGGCCGATCCTCCGGAACCGCTTGACGACGTCGGCGGACGGCTGTCACAGTCCGAAGCAGGTCATGAGCGCCAGCGTCAAGCCCCGGCTCGCTGGCCGGCAACCCTGATTCGTCACGGGGTGCTCCGGGTGAGGACCAGGTCCGCAGGAGTTGCGGGCAAGGACGAACCAGGAGCACCCGTGTCGAAGGCCTGTCCCCGCTCCCGCTGAGCGCACCCCTCTGCTGCTCTGTCCCGTCTCCGGACCCGGCGCCCCGCCGGGCCCGCGACCACCCCTGCCCGGACCCCGCCCGGGACCCTCGCCCAGGAGCCGTCGTGATCGAACTGCGCCACCTCACCAAGACCTACGGGGAAGCCCCGCACACCACCACGGTCCTGGACCGCCTCGACCTCACGGTCCCCGCCGGCAGCATCACCGCCGTCGTCGGTCCGAGCGGCGCCGGCAAGAGCACGCTCGCACAGTGCGTGACGCTGCTGACCCGGCCCACGTCGGGGTCCGTCGTGGTCAGCGGCCAGGACCTCACCCAGCTGGGCGCGGGCCGACTGCGGGAGGCGCGGCGCCGCATCGGCACGATCTTCCAGTCCGACGGGTTGCAGACCCGCCGCACCGCCGCGCAGAACGTCGAACTCCCGCTGCGCTACCTCGGTGTCGTGCCGCGGGACCGCACGCGTCGCGTCGCCGAACTGCTGGACCGGGTCGGGCTGGCGGGTCTGGCCGACCGCTACCCGCACGAACTGTCCGGCGGCCAGCGCCAGCGGGTCGGCATCGCGCGGGCGCTCGCCCTGCGGCCGGGGGTCCTGCTGTCCGACGAGGCGACCTCGGGACTGGACCCGCAGGCGACGGCCTCGATCACCGGCCTGCTGCGGGAGCTGCGCGACGACCTGGGCCTGGCGATCCTCTTCATCACCCACGAGATGGACACCGTCGTCGACGTCGCGGACGCCGTCGCCCGGCTCGAGCACGGACGCATCGTCGAGGCCGCCCCGCTGCTGGACGTCCTGCGCGACCCGGCCTCCCCCGTGGGGGCGGCCCTGCTCCCCCGCCGCGGTGTCGGCGACGCGGGCGGGCTCGTCGTCTGGGAGGTGCACTACCGCGGCGACGACGTCCCGGCCGACTGGCTCAGCGCCGCGTCCCGGGAACTCGGCCACGACCTGGCCCTGCTCGGGGCCTCGGTCGGGACCGTCGCGGGACGCACCGTCGGGCACGCGACCCTCGGCGTCCCCGCGGCGCTCGACCCCACCCTGCTCACCGCCGCCCTCGACCGCCGGGGCCTGCACGCGCAGACCTCGCCGTCGACGGTGCCCTCCCCCCGAGAACTGGACCTCGTGTGAACACCCCGCTCGACCAGATCCCCGCCCTCATCGCGCCCGCGCTCGTCGACACCCTGCTCATGGTGGGCATCGTCATGACGATCGTCGTGCTGCTCGGCGTCCCGATCGGCGTCCTCGTGCACAACCTCGCGCCGGGCGGGCTGCTGGAGCACCGGGTCGCCCACACCGTCCTGTCGTGGGTCGTCAGCACGGGCCGGTCGCTGCCGTTCCTCGTGCTCATGGCCGCCCTCGTGCCGTTCACCCGGTTCGTCACGGGGACGAACATCGGCATCCGCGCGGCCGTCGTCCCCATGGTGCTGGCGGGCACGGCGTTCTTCGCCCGGATCGTGGAGAACTCGCTGCGCTCGGTGCCGCCGAACCTGGTCGCCGTCGCGCAGGCGTCGGGAGCCTCTCCGCTGCAGGTCATCACGACCGTCCAGCTGGCCGAGGCGACCCCGTCGATCATCGGCGGGCTGACCATCAACACCATCGCGATGATCGAGTACTCGGCCATCGCGGGAACCATCGGCGCCGGGGGCATCGGCTACGTCGCGGTCACCTACGGGTACCAGCGCTTCGACCACGCCGTGATGATCGCGACCATCGTCGTCCTCGTCGCGCTGGTCGCCCTCGTGCAGCTCACCGGGGACGCCCTGGCCCGGGCCGCGGACCCCCGCACCCGCCGCCGCTCCTCCCGCACGAACCCCCGCTCGAACTCCTCCGCGAACCCCCGCTCGAACCCCACCCAGAACCTGGAGAAGACCCTTGTCCACTGAGATCCGCGAACCCAGCACCGACGACCACGGCTTCGAGATCCGCAAGCGGCGGCGCTGGCCGTTCGTCGCCGGCGGGGCGGTCGTCCTGCTCGGCGCCGCCGCCGCGATCGTCGTCCCGCGCCTCGGCGGGGACACCACGGCGAACACGCAGGCCGGCGCCACGCTCTACGTCGCCACGGCCGAGGGGAACGCCCGCGAGGAGGCGCTCATCGAGTACATCGCGAAGGACGTCGCCCCCTCGCACGGGATCACGGTCGCGTTCAAGGCGCTGGCGGACTCGAACACCATCAACCGCGCCGTGAGCGACGGTGAGGTCGCCGGCACGATCTACCAGCACAAGCTGTGGCTGGGCCAGGTCCTGCAGGCGAACCCCGACTTCCGCGAGGAGGCCGCGACGCCGGTGTTCCGCTGGGGCTTCGGTCTGTGGTCGGCGAAGTGGAAGACCCCGCAGGACATCCCGGACGGCGGGACCGTCTCGCTGTACTCCGACCCCGCCAACGAGTCGCAGGGGTTGTTCGTCCTCGAGAAGGCCGGGCTCATCACGCTCAAGCCGGGCACGGACGCCGGCAAGGCGACGGTGCAGGACATCGCGAGCAACCCGAAGAACCTGAACTTCACGCTGCTCGACTTCGGTGCCCAGTCCCGGGCGCTGCCCGACCTCGACGCCGCCGTGGGCTACACCGAGTACTACCTCGCGGCGCAGATCCCGATCGAGCAGCAGATCTTCGCCCCGACCGCGCCCGACGAGTTCGCCGGTCAGCTGACCATCGGCTCGCGCTGGAAGGACTCCGAGAACATCAAGGCGCTCGTCGCGACGTTCCAGGACCCGAAGGTCCAGGAGTACCTCGCGACGAACCCGGACGTGAAGGACGTGCTGCTGCCGCTCGACGCGAACTGACCGGCGACCTCGGGACGGAGTCCTCAGACCGGGGTCGGCACGACCCCGGCGAGGACGAGGCAGGAGACGGCGAGCACCAGCAGCATCGCCACGTCGACCCCCCGGGAGCGGACCGCGAGCGAACCCGCGATCCGCACCGGGAGGACGAGGCGCAGGACGGCGGCGACGGCGAGGTCCGTGCCGAGCAGGACCCCGCCGACCGTCGGCCCGGCGAGCAGCGTCAGCGCCAGGGCCGCGACGATCCCGCCGACGAGCGTCAGCAGGACGGCGTTCCCCGGTCCGGGGACCCGCTCGGTACCGACCACCTGCGCCGTCCCCGTCAGTGGGCGAAGTGCCGGGCGCCGGTGAAGTACATCGTCACGCCCGCCGTCGTCGCGGCCTCGACGACCTCGGCGTCGCGGATGGACCCGCCGGGCTGCACGATCGCCCGGACACCGGCGTCGAGCAGGATCTGCGCGCCGTCGGCGAACGGGAAGAACGCGTCGGAGGCCGCGACGGCGCCCGTGGCCCGCTCGGCCCCGGCGCGGTCGACCGCGAGGCGGCAGGAGTCGACGCGGTTCACCTGCCCCATGCCGACGCCGACGGACGCGCCGTCCTTGGCGAGCAGGATCGCGTTGGAGCGCACCGCACGCACCGCGCGCCAGGCGAACGCGAGGTCGGCGAGGACCTCGGGCGAGGCGGCCTCCCCGGCCGCGAGGGTCCAGGCCGCCGGGTCGTCGCCGTCGGCGTCGACCGCGTCGAGGGTCTGCACGAGGACACCGCCGGAGACGTGGCGCCACTCCTGCGCGCCGCGGCCGTACCCCTCGGGCAGCTGCAGGAGGCGGACGTTCTTCTTCTCCTGCAGCACCGCCAGCGCCTCGGGCTCGAACCCGGGGGCGATGACGACCTCGGTGAAGACGGGGGCGACCTGCTCGGCCATGGCGCGCGTCACGACGCGGTTCGCGGCGATGACCCCGCCGTAGGCCGAGACCGGGTCGCACGCGTGGGCCTTGGCGTGGGCGTCGGCGACGTCCGTGCCGGTCGCGATGCCGCAGGGGTTGGCGTGCTTGATGACGGCGACGGCCGGTCCGGGGAAGTCGTACGCGGCGCGCAGGGCGGCGTCGGCGTCGACGTAGTTGTTGTAGGACATGGCCTTGCCGTGCAGCTGGACGGCCTGCGCGATGCCGGGGGCGGCGGTCGGGTCGGCGTAGACGGCGGCCTGCTGGTGCGGGTTCTCCCCGTAGCGCAGGACGTCGGTGCGCTCGAGCGCGATCCCGGCCACGGCCGGCCAGCCCTGGTCATCGGCGTCGAGGGTCTGCTGCGCGAACCACGTCGCGACGGCGGTGTCGTAGGCGGCGGTGTGCGCGAACGCGGCCGCGGCCAGCCGGCGGCGGGCGCTCAGCTCGAAACCCCCGTCGGCCACGGCGGTCAGGACGTCGCCGTAGCGGGCGGGGTCGACGACGACGGCCACGCTCGGGTGGTTCTTCGCCGCCGCGCGGACCATCGAGGGGCCGCCGATGTCGATCTGCTCGACGACCTCGTCGTACGCGGCGCCGGAGGCGACCGTGGCGGCGAAGGGGTAGAGGTTCACGACCACGAGGTCGAAGGGTTCGACGTCGAGCTCGGCGAGCTGGCGGACGTGGTCGGGCAGCCGACGGTCGGCGAGGATCCCCGCGTGCACGCGCGGGTGCAGCGTCTTGACGCGGCCGTCGAGGCACTCGGGGAACCCGGTGAGCTCCTCGACGGGCGTCACCGGAACCCCCGCGGCGGCGATGCGCGTCGCGGTCGACCCCGTGGAGACGAGCGCGACGCCCGCGGCGTGCAGGCCCTGGGCGAGCTCCTCCAGGCCGGTCTTGTCGTAGACGCTGACCAGCGCGCGCTTCACGGGGACCTTCGTGGCCTGGGGGTCCATCAGCGGGGTGCCGTCCTCTCGGGGTGGGGGGTGTCGGAGTTCGTGCTCGTGCGGTGGGTCCTCTCGCGGGCCAACCGGCTCACGACGTCGGCGAGCAGGTCGCGTTCGACGGCCTTGATCCGTTCGTGCAGGCTCGCCTCGTCGTCGTCGGGCAGCACCCGGACGGCGGCCTGGTCGAGGATCGGTCCGGTGTCCACGCCGGCGTCGACGAGGTGCACGGTGCAACCGGTGACCTTGACGCCGTGGGCGAGCGCGTCCCGGACGCCGTGGGCGCCGGGGAACGACGGCAGCAGCGCGGGGTGCGTGTTGACCATCCGCCCGGCGTGGGCCTCGACGAGGGGGGCGCCGAGGATGCGCATGAACCCCGCGAGGACGACGAGCCCCGGATCGTGGCGCGCGACCTCGGCGGCGAGCGCGGCGTCCCACGCGGGCCGGTCGGCGAACGCGGCGGGTGTCACGGTGAAGGTCGGGACCCCGGCACCGGCGGCGCGCTCGAGCGCGAGCACGCCGGGCTTGTCGGAGCCGACGGCGACGACCTCCCACAGGAGGCCGCGGTCCGGGGAGTCCAGCAGGGCCTGCAGCGTCGACCCCGAGCCGGAGGCCAGGACGACCACCCGCACGGGAGCTGCGGGAGCGGGGGCGGGGGGACCGGCGGGCACGTGCACGGACTCTAGCCGTCGGCGGCTCTGGTCCCGCACGGCGCCGTGGGGCCAGACTCGGGGGCATGCCGGTCCGCAGCCGTCCCTGGCCCGCCGGTGTGCCCTGCTGGGCGCACCTCGACACCCCCGACCCGGCGGCGTCCGCGGCGTTCTACGCCGCCGTCGTCGGCTGGACGGCGGGACCGCCCGGGGCCGACGGCTCCCGCGTCGGGCTCGTCGAGGGCCACGCGGCCGCCGGCCTGGGCCGCTCGGAGGGACGCGCCCGGTGGACGTTGCACGTCGCCGTCGACGACCTCGACGCCGCGCTGGACCGGGTGCGGGCGGCGGGCGGCAGCGTCGTGCGACCCCCGACCGAGGGCGAGTCCGAAGGTGGGGGCACGCGGGCCGCCGTCGTCGCCGACCCCACCGGCGCCGAGGTCGGGCTGCTGCAGGGCGGCGGCGCGGACTGGGTGAACGGTCCCGGCGGCCTCGCCTGGGACGACCTGCGCTCGACCGACCCGGCGGCCTCGACGGCGTTCTACGCGGCCGTCCTCGGCTGGACGTGGACCGAGCTCTTCGAGGGCTACGGCACGGTCGCCGCCCCGGACGCCCCGCACCCGGTCGGCGGGATCGGGCCGCTGTGGGGGTCCGACCCGGGCTGGCTCGTGTACGTCGGCGTGCCCGACGTCGACACGGCGGTGGCGGCCGCGACCGGCGCCGGGGGCACCGTCGTGACGCCCGCCCACGACAGCGACTACGGCCGGATGGCCCAGCTCGCCGACCCGCACGGGGCCGTCCTCGCCGTCTTCACCGCGCCCGCCGGGGCCCCGCAACCGGACCGCTGAGGGTCAGTCCCCCAGCAGCTTCGGCGGTTCCTCTCCCCGCTGGTGACCGCGGGCGGCGCTCGTGTCGGGCAGCGTCACGACGAGCGTCGTCCCGCGCCAGGCTCGCCAGGCCCGGGCCAGCAGGACCGCCAGCACGGCCCCGGCCGCGACCTCACCGGCCACCACGACGCCCGTCAGGAGGGCGTCGGGGCCGACCTGGCTCATGCGGCCGTGGCCCAGGGGGCCGGCGGCGAAGGCCGCCAGGACGGCCACCGCGAGCCCCGCGCCGAGCCCGCCCAGGAGCGCGGCCGCGCAGCGGTGCAGCAGCCCCTCGACCCGCGGACCGCGCCGGGAGTGCAGCCACCAGGCCCCGGCGCCCGCGAGGACGGGCAGCGCGACGGCGGCCCACGCCAGGCCGGGGGTCGGGCCCGGGGCCGGCAGCGCGCCGAGGACGGGCAGCGTCGGCAGGACCTCCAGCGACGTCCCGCCGGGAGCGACGGACGTCCCGGTCCCCACCGCGAACCCCGTCCCGCTCGTCCACGCCAGGGCCCAGACGGCGAACGTCGGCAGCAGCAGCGCCTGGCCGAGGGTGAGCAGGACCCCGCCGACGACGCCCGGGTCGAGCGCACGGTGCAGGGCGAGCACGTCGGCGCGGCCGTGGACGAGCGCCGCCACGGTCGCGAGCGACCCGAGGGCCACCAGGACGAGCGTCGCGGTGGTCGCCGACCGGCCCACGGCCGCCGCGAAGGCGGGCACCACCGGCCGGTGCGGCCACAGGGCGACGAGCGCACCCGTGCCGCCCACCAGGCAGCCGCCGAGCAGCGAGGACAGCAGCCCCGCCGCGCCCACCCCGCTGCGCGAGACGAGGGCGACGAAGAGGGCCAGCACGCCGTAGCAGGCGGTGAAGACGCCGAGGGCCCGCCCGAAGGGCACCTCGCGTTCGGACTCCACCTGGTCCCGCACCCACATCCGGACCGCGCGGCGCGCGGACAGGCCCGCGAGCAGCGTCAGCCCGAGGGGGGCGATGCCGATGCTGCCGCCGACGATGGCGACGGTGCTGCCGTGCGCCAGCAGCCACAGCTCGGCCCCCACGCGCGCGACCGCGGCGAGGGAGGACGTCGAACGGACCGAGGCGATCCAGCCGACGACGCACAGCGCGAGCAGCGGCACGAGCACGGTGAGGACCGCGCGGACCGCGGCGGGGAACAGGGGCGCGAGGTCGGACGCGGAAGCCCGGACACGACCGGAGGGGTCGCGGCGGGCTCGGGCGGGACGGTCGGTGGGCGTGGACATCACCCACGATGCTGCCCCGTCCGAGCCCGGACGGGCGGGACCGACACCCGCCCGAACGCCGCGTTGCCTCCCCGCGGTCGGTGACCGACCGCGGGGAGGCAACGGGGACGAACGGCGCCCGGGGGCGTCAGAGGTTCTGGAAGATCTCCCGCGCGAGCTTCGCGGTCTCGCTCGGCGTCTTGCCGACCTTGACCCCGGCCGCCTCGAGGGCGTCCTTCTTGGCCTGCGCGGTGCCCGCGGAGCCGGAGACGATCGCGCCGGCGTGGCCCATCGTCTTGCCCTCGGGGGCGGTGAAGCCCGCGACGTAGCCGACGACCGGCTTGGTCACGTTGGCCTCGATGAACTTCGCCGCGCGCTCCTCGGCGTCGCCGCCGATCTCGCCGATCATGACGATGACGTCGGTGTCCGGGTCGTCCTGGAACGCCTGCAGCGCGTCGATGTGCGTGGTCCCGATGACCGGGTCCCCACCGATGCCGACGGCGGAGGAGAACCCGATGTCCCGCAGCTCGTACATCATCTGGTAGGTCAGCGTGCCCGACTTCGAGACCAGGCCGATGCGGCCGGACTGGGTGATGTCGGCGGGGATGATGCCGACGTTGGACTGTCCGGGGCTGATGAGGCCGGGGCAGTTCGGGCCGACGAGGCGCGTGGTGCCCGAGGCGGCCGCCATCGCGTAGAACTCGGCGGTGTCGTGCACCGGGACGCCCTCGGTGATGACGACGACGAGCGGGGTGGCGGCCTCGATGGCCTCCACGACGGCGCCCTTGGTGAACTTCGCCGGGACGAAGATCACGGTGACGTCGGCGCCGGTCGCCTCGCGGGCCTCACCCACGGAGGAGAACACCGGGATCGCGACGGGCGACCCGTCGGCGGCCGTGAAGTCGACGGACTGCCCGCCCTTGCCGGGGGTGACGCCGCCGACGATCTTCGTGCCGGAGGCCAGCATGCGCTGGGTGTGCTTGCGCCCCTCCGAACCCGTCATCCCCTGGACGAGGACCTTGCTGTCGGAGTTGATGAAGATCGACATCGCTCAGGCCTTCCCAGCGGTGTTGGCGAGCTCGGCGGCCTTGTCGGCCGCCCCGTCCATGGTGTCCACGACCGTGACGAGCGGGTGCGCGGCCTCGGCGAGGATGCGGCGTCCCTCCTCGACGTTGTTGCCGTCCAGGCGCACGACGAGCGGCTTGGTCGCCTCGTCGCCGAGGATGCCGAGCGCGGACACGATGCCCTTGGCGACCTCGTCGCAGGCGGTGATGCCGCCGAAGACGTTGACGAACACGCTCTTGACCTGCGCGTCGTTGAGGATGACGTCGAGGCCGTTGGCCATGACCTGCGCGGACGCGCCGCCACCGATGTCGAGGAAGTTCGCCGGCTTGGTGCCGCCGTGCTTCTCCCCCGCGTAGGCGACGACGTCCAGGGTCGACATGACCAGACCCGCGCCGTTGCCGATGATGCCGACCTCGCCGTCGAGCTTGACGTAGTTGAGGTGCAGCTCCTTGGCCTTGGCCTCGAGCGGGTCGGCGGCCGCGGCGTCGACGAGGTCGGCGTGCGCCGGGTGCCGGAACTCCGCGTTCTCGTCGAGCGTGACCTTGCCGTCCAGGGCGACGATGTCGCCGGACTCGGTGCGCACGAGCGGGTTCACCTCGACGAGAGTCGCGTCCTCGGCGGTGAACACCCCCCAGAGCTTGACGAACACGTCGGCGACGGCGGCCTGCAGCTCGGGCGCGAACCCGGCGGTCTGGGCGATCTCGGCGGCCTTGGCGGCGTCGATGCCGGTGAGGGCGTCGACGGGCACGCGGGCCAGGGCCTCGGGGCGCTCGACGGCCAGCTGCTCGATCTCCATGCCGCCCTCGACGCTGGCCATGGCCAGGTAGGTGCGGTTGGACCGGTCGAGCAGGACCGAGAAGTAGTACTCCTCGGCGATCTTGGCGCCCTGGGCGATCATCACCTGGTGGACGGTGTGGCCCTTGATGTCCATGCCCAGGATCTCGCCGGCGCGCTGCGCCGTCTCGGCCGGGGAGTGGGCGAGCTTGACGCCGCCGGCCTTGCCGCGACCGCCCGTCTTGACCTGCGCCTTGACGACGACCGTCCCGCCACCCATGGCCTCGGCGGCCGCCTGGGCCTCCTCGGGGGTGGTCGCGACCCTGCCGTCCAGCACGGGTACGCCGTGCGCGGCGAACAGGTCGCGCGCCTGGTACTCGAAGAGGTCCACCGGAGTTCCTCGTCTTCCTCGTCCTCGGTCGGAAGTGACTGTCCGTGCCGTCTGCGGCACCAGTCCACAGGGCGTCTCGCACCCTAGACCCGAGCTCGGACGCACGGCCGAGCAGGTGTGGAGACGCCCGTCACACCCCGGCTCGCCCCGCCCGGACGGGCGGGCCAGGATGGCGTGACCATGGACGCTCACGCGCAAGCCCACCCGGACCACGACCACCCGGACGCCGAGCTCGAGGCGGTCCTCGCCGCCGCGCAGGCCGCAGCTCGCCCCCTGGCCCGCAGCACCCCCGCCGAGCGTGCCGACGCGCTCGAGGCGGTCGCGCGGGCCCTGGAGGGGGCGCGCGCCGAGCTCGTCGCCCTCGCCGCGGAGGAGACGCACCTGCCCACCCCCCGGCTGGAGGGGGAGCTCACGCGGACCGTCTTCCAGGCCCGGCTCTTCGCGGCCGGCCTGCGCGACGGTTCGCTGCTGCCGACGACGATCGACCACGCGGACGCCGACTGGGGCATGGGTCCGCGCCCGGACCTGCGGCGCACCGTCGTCCCGATCGGGCCCGTCCTCGTCTTCGCAGCCAGCAACTTCCCGTTCGCCTTCTCCGTCTTCGGCGGCGACTCCGTCTCTGCGCTCGCCGCGGGGTGCCCCGTCGTCGTCAAGGCGCACCCGGGCCACCCGCGGCTCTCGCTCGCGACGGCGCAGCAGGTGACGGCCGCGCTCGCCGCGGTCGGCGCCCCCGAAGGGGCGTTCGCGCTCATCGAGGGCGTCGAGACGTCGACCGCCGCGCTCACCGACCGCAGGATCCGCGCCGCGGGCTTCACGGGGTCGGTCCGGGGCGGCCGGGCCCTGTTCGACCTGGCCGTCTCCCGCCCGGACCCCATCCCCTTCCACGGCGAGCTCGGCAGCGTGAACCCCGTCGTCGTGACGCCCGCGGCGTGGGCCGAACGCGGTGCGGACGTCGCTGCGGGCTGGGTCGGGTCGCTGACCCTGGGCGCGGGCCAGTTCTGCACGAACCCCGGTGTCGTCCTCGTCCCCGACGCCGCCGCGTTCACGGCCGCCGTGGACCTGCCCGTCCCGGGACCGATGCTGCACCCGGGCATCGTCGAGGGGTTCCGGTCGGCGACGGCCGAGCTCGGTTCCCAGCCCGGTGTGCAGACCGCCGTGGCGGGTGAGCCGGGCCCCGACGGTGTCCCCGCCCAGGTGTTCACGGCCGCCGCCGCGGACGTCGTCGCGAACCCCCACCTGCTGGAACTGGAGGCGTTCGGCCCGGCCGGTCTCGTCGTCGGGTACTCCTCCGAGGACGAGCTGCGCGCCGTCCTCGACGCCCTCCCGGGGCAGTTGACGGGGTCGGTCCACGCCGGCGCGGACGACCCGCTCGCCGTCGAGGTCGCGGGGTTGCTCGCCGAGCACGTGGGGCGGGTGGTCTGGAACGACTGGCCGACCGGCGTCACCGTCGCGGCCGCCCAGCAGCACGGCGGCCCCTGGCCGGCCACGACGACGCCGACGACGACGTCCGTCGGGACCGCGGCGATCTCCCGGTGGCAGCGCCCCGTGGCGTTCCAGGGCTTCCCGGCCGCCGCCCTGCCCGACGAGCTGAAGGACTGAACCCCGTGACCGAGCAGCAGCACGTAGTCCAGCACGTGGTCGTGATCGGCGCGACGGGACACATCGGCAGTTACCTCGTGCCGCGGCTGGTCCGCGCCGGCCACCGCGTGAGCGCGGTGTCCCGCGGCAGCCGCGAGCCCTACCACCCCGACCCCGCCTGGGAGCAGGTCGAGACGGTCGTCGCGGACCGGGAGGCGGAGGCCGCTGCCGGGACGTTCGGCGCGCGCATCGCGGCCCTGCGGCCCGACGTCGTCGTCGACCTCGTCTGCTTCACCCTCGAGCAGGCCCGCGAACTCGTCGAGGCCCTGCGGCCGACGGGGGCGTTCCACGCCCACTGCGGCACGATCTGGGTCCACGGCCGCGCGACGGTCTCGCCCCTGCGCGAGGACGACCCCAAGGAACCCTTCGGGCCGTACGGCACGCAGAAGGCCGCGATCGAGGAGTTCCTGCACGCCGAGACGAGGTCGGGCGGGCTGCGCAGCACCGTCGTCCACCCGGGCCACATCAGCGGTCCCGGCTGGCCGGTCATCACCCCGCTCGGGAACCTGGACCCCGGCGTGTGGGAGGCCCTGTCGAGCGGCGGGGAACTCCTCGTGCCCGGGTTGGGGCTGGAGACGATGCACCACGTGCACGCCGACGACGTGGCGCAGGTGTTCGAGCTGGCGATCGCCCGGCCCGAGGTGTCCGTGGGCCAGAGCTTCCACGCCGTGTCCGACCGCGCCCTGACCGTCCGGGGGTTCGCCCAGGCCGCCGCCGGGTGGTGGGGCCGGGAGGCGAACCTGCGGCACGTGTCGTGGGAGGAGTTCCGGGCCGCGGCCGGGGAGCACGCCGAGGCGAGCTGGGACCACCTGTCCCGCAGCCACTCCGCGAGCACGGAGAAGGGCCGGGAACTCCTGGGGTACTCCCCCGGCACGTCGCTGGACGCGGCGCGGGCCGCCGTCGAGGCGATGGGGTTGCTGCCCCGCTCCTGACGGAGGTGCCCCTCGGGCCCGGGGACCCCGGGCCCGAGGGGGTGCCTCAGGACCGGACCGGCTCCGGAACCCGTTCCAGTTCGCCCAGGGTCATCCCCCGCGCCTCGGTCCCGCGGACCCACCAGACGCCACCCGCGGCGGCACCGATCAGCCAGAACGCGGCGAGCAGGACGAACATCGACGTCACGGAGAACGCCACGGCGACCTCCGCCAGCAGGACCTGACCCACGATGGCACCGGTCCGTCCCACGCCGACCGAGGCGCCGACCCCGGTGGCCCGCAGGTGCGTGGGGAACTGCTCGGAGAACGTCGGGTAGGCCGACACCCAGGCGCAGGTCGCGAAGAACGCCGCGACGGTGAACGCCACGAGGACCAACGGCCGCGAACCCGTCGAGGCCGCCGCCGCGCACCCGAGCATGCTCAGGGACGCCCCGGTGTAGGCGGCGACGACGGAGGGCCGGCGACCGAGGAGGTCGAGCGACCAGGCGATGAGCACCCCGCCCGCCAGCGCGCCGACGTTCGCGACGAGGAAGTACCAGGGCAGGGCGGCGTCCGAGATCGGCACGGCGCCCGACGCCGAGGAGAACACGAAGACGCTCATGGCCGTGAACAGGCCGTAGTACCCGGCGGCCTCGGAGAAGTCGAGGGCCATCCCGAGGAACAGCTTGCCGCGGTGGTGGGTCCAGAGTTCCCCCAGCGCGCTGCCGCCCCGCGCGGGCGACGGCGGCAGGACGTACCCCTGCGCACTGGCCTGGCCCGTGATCTCCTCCACCACCGCGTCGGCCTCGTCCAGCCGCCCCCGCGCGGCCAGCCAGCGCGGCGATTCGGGGACCAGCCGCCGGGCGAGCAGCCCGTACACCGCGCTGACGACCCCGAACAGCAGGGTGTAGCGCCAGCTCAGCCCGAAGGCGGAGACGACGAGGATGGAGACCAGGGAGGAGAGGATCCCGCCGAGGGCCCAGAACGTCATCACCAGGCCGTTGCTCCGCCCGCGGTTCCGGGCGGGGGTGAACTCCGAGATGGCCGAGGTGATCGCGGAGTACTCACCGCCGACACCGAGGGCGGTGACGAACCGGAACACCATGAAGACCTCGTAGCTGGGGGCCGCCGAACTGGCCACCGCGGCGAGGGAGTAGACGAGCAACGTCACGACGAAGAGGCGTTTGCGCCCGACCTTGTCGGCCAGCCACCCGAAACCCACGGCACCCAGGGCGATGCCCAGGAACCACACCACGTTGATGACGACGGCCTGTTCGGCGCCCAGGCCGAACTCGGCCTGGATCCCCGGGATGACCGATCCGATGATCTGCACCTCGAACGCGTCGAGCATCCAGCCGATGCCGAGCGCGGTGGCGATGCGGGTGTGCGCGGGTCTCCAGCGCGAGTGGTCGAGTCGAGCAGCCATGGCGTGTCCTCAGGTCGCGGTCGCACGGCGTCGACGTCGCGCAGGACCCCCGGAGGCCGTCCTTACCCGTGCGTCGAGCACCAGGTCAGGTCGTCACCCGGGGCACCCCACGACGAGGAGGGTTGCCGTCCAGCGAGCCGGGGCTTCGCGCTGGAACTCGTGACCGGCGCTGAACCTAGCCAGGAGCCTCGCTGCGTGTCAACGGAACCTCGGTCCCGCAACACCGCCCGCCCCGCCGACGGCTGCGGGGAACGCTCTCCCGCAGCCGCTCCCTCGTCAGCTGCGCGTGGCGGTGGGGGAACTCGTCGCCGAACTCGTGGGAGAACTCGTGGCGGAACTCGTCGGGGAACTCGTGGGACGGTCGTCCTCGCGTTCGACCGTCACCCGCGTCGCGGTGAAGGATCCGTCGGCGGCGCGCGTGACCTGGGCGTTGACGTGCCCCCCGGGCCGCAGGGCGGCCGCGGTCACGACGGCGCCGTCCTGGCGCAGGACCGTCGTCGGGGTCAGGGCGACGACGACGTCCTGGTCGCGCAGAGCCTTCTCCCGGCCACCGTGCACCGTGACGGTGATGCGGTTCGCCGCGGGGTCCACGGCGGCGAGGGTTCCGGCGACGACGAGCTTGGGGGCCCGCACCGCGCGGGTGACGGTGGGCCGGGGGGCCGGGCGCTCCGTGGGCCGTGCCGTGGGGGTGCCCGTCGCGGTCGGCGTTGCCGTCGCCGTCGACGTCGACGTGGGTTCCGGTCCACCGGGGCGGGACGCGAAGGCGCTGCCCGCGGTGGGCAGCGCCACGCTGGCCGCCAGCGCGAGGGAGAGGGTGAGCGTGGTCGCGCGGCGGGTCATGGTTCCTCCTGGATCACCGGGCCCCCGCAGTCAGGGGCCCGGTGGTGGTTCGGCGGGCGCACCGCCGGACCGGAGGGGTGCTCACCCGGGTGGCCCAGACCGGCGCGACGCCGCCTACCCCGGACGTCCCGCGGGGAGCCCGTCGCGCGCCGCGTCCCGGACCGGGTGGACGACGCACCGGTTCTTGCCGGCCTTCTTCGCGGCGTACATCGCGGCGTCGGCGTCCTGCAGGAGTCGATCGGCACCGGTGCCGGCCTCGGAGAGGCGGATGCCGATCGAGGCACCGATGCGGACGGTGCCTGCGGTCAGCGGGACGGGTCGGCCGAGGACCGCGAGGATGCGGTCGCCCACCGCCTGGAGGTCGTCGACCGACGCCGCTTCGGGACACACCACGGCGAACTCGTCGCCGCCGAGCCGGGCCACGGTGTCCCCCGGCCGGACGCAGTGCCGCAGCAGCTCGGCGACGTGCTGCAGGAGTTCGTCCCCGGCGGCGTGACCGGCGGTGTCGTTGACCGCCTTGAACCCGTCGAGGTCCACGAACAGGACCCCCACACCCGCACCGGTGCGCCGCGGTCCCGCGAGCGCGCCCTCGAGCCGGTCGCGGAAGAGGCTGCGGTTCGGCAGCCCCGTCAGACCGTCGTGCAGGGCCTGGTGCTCGAGCTCCTGCTCCGCCGTGCGGCGCGCGGTGACGTCCTCGACGAGGCACATCAGGTAGGGCTGCGCCCCACCCGAGGGCCGGACGACGACGGCCGACAGCGAACCCCACCGCGTGGACCCGTCCGCGTGCAGGAACCGCCGCTCGCACCGGACCTCCTCGGTCGTCACCGCCTCGAACGTCCGGCGGCACTCCTCCACGTCGTCGGGGTGGACGAGGTCGAGGATCTCCCGTTCGAGGAGCGCCTCCTCCCCGAACCCCGTGAACTCGACGAGGGCACGGTTCACCCGCAGGAGCCGTCCACGCGGCTGACCACCTCCGAGGGCCACCATCACCATGCCGACGGGGGCGGTGTCGAAGCCGAGGCGGAAAACCTGCTCGGAGTCGGCGAGGCGTTCCTGCGCCGCGATGCGCTCCGTCAGGTCGGTGGCGACCCCGATGAAACCCGTGAGTTCCCCGGCCTCGTCCCGCATCGCGGTCACCGTCAGGACGACCTGCAGCGCCCGGCCGTCCCGGGTGCGGTAGGTCCACTGCCGGGTCTCGTGCCGTTCCCGCCGGGCGTGGTGCACGAACACCTCGAACCCCGGGGCGACGCCGAGTTCCGCGGCGCGAGCGGCCACCTCGTCCGGATCGTGGAACCGATCCGGCGTCGCGCCCAGCACCTCCTCCGGCCTCCAGCCGAGCATCCGGTGCGCGCCGTCGTTGAAGACCGTGACCCGCCCCTGCGGGTCCGTTCCGACGATCGACTGCTCGGTCGCGGCGTCGAGGACGCCCTCGAACAGGTCCCTGGCGCGCCGCACGTCGGCCGCGGCCCGGCGGACGTGGGTGACGTCGTGGTAGGCCGCGACCACACCGCCGCTCCACGGCACCCCCGGCAGTTCCACGAGGGGGTGGGCGCTCACGCTGAGCGTGAGCCCCTGCGGGTGGCGCAGGCTCTTCACGACGAGGTCGACGGCGTCGACGCGCTCACCTCCGAGCGCGCGCACGACGGGCAACCGGTCGGCGGGGACGGGGTCGCCGTCGACGTCGAAGAACCCGAAGTGGTCCCGCCAGGCCGCCATCGTGGCGTCGTCCGGGGAGACGCCGAGCAGCCCCTCCGCCGCGCGGTTGCGCAGCACCGCGGTGCCCGCCCGGTCGAACACCGACAACCCGTCGGAGGTGGAGTCGAAGACGGCGGCGAGGAGTTCGGCCCGGTCCCGCGCGTCCCGCTCGGCGGCGCGGGCGGCGAGGACCAGGCGGTCGTGCTCGTCGCGGTGCAGCGCGAGCAGCAGGCTGCCGAGCGCGACGAGCGCGATGAACAGTTGCGCCAGGACCACCCGGACCGGGCCCTGCGCGAGGGTGAAGGGGCCGTGGCCGGTGACGGTGGCGGTCACGACGAAGAGGGCGCACCCCAGGACGTGCAGCGTCGTGGCCCGCGTCGAGCGGCGCAGGGCGAACCAGCCGCTGAGGGGCAGGGCGAGGAACACCAGGGGGTTCGGGGGCAGGAGGAAGAAGACGCCGGCGTAGCCCACGGGGAAGGCCAGGACCATCGCGGCCCGTTCTCCGCGGCCCGCGACGGCGAGCGGCCGCTGGTCCCCGGTCTGCCGCCACCGGGCCGCGACGGCGGCGATCACCACGAGGCTGACGGCGCTGCGGACGGTCCACTGGCCCCACGCACCGAGGAACGGGGTTCCGTCGACGACGGCCGCGGTGCCCGCGCCGACCAGGCCTCCGACGGCGGACGACAGCGCGGCGGTGCACGACAACCACCACAGGTCGGACGTGGCGCTCAACGTCAGCGGTCCTCGTCGACGGGCGTGGAACCGGACGGCGACCACGGCCTGGAGGACGTTGGCCAGGGCGAGACCCGCCGTCAGGGCCGCACCGCCTCCCGTGGCGGCGGTGACGACGGCCACGGACGCGGTGACGGCCACGAGCGAGGGGACCCAGGCCCGTGTGCCCCGCGCGGCCCACAACCAGCAGAACGCGACCCCGGCTGCCGGCCAGACCAGCCCGAAGGGGCTGTCCGGCGGCCGGGTCGCCCGTCCCAGCACGAGGGTCGCGAGGTGCAGGACCGCCACCGCCGCGAAGGACGCCCACGTCCTCGATCGTCCCGTCACGAGCGTCCCCGGTCGTCCGCAGGGTGAGGCGGCGAGCAGTGACTCGTCGTCATTTGAACAGTACGACGAGCCTTCTCCGTCTGTCTCTCCCCACCCGAGGCGGCGTCAGACGCGGAACCCCGCGACGAGCTCGTTGAGGCGCTGCGCGGCGCGCGAGACCTCGTCGGCCGTCTCGGCGGTCCGGGCTGCGCTGTCGGTGGTCTGACCGGCGGCGTGGGCGATGCCGCTGATGTTCGCCGCGATCTCCTGCGACCCGGTGGAGACCTCGGTGACGTTGCGGACCATCTCGCTCGTGGTGGCCGACTGCTCCTCCACCGCCGCGGCGATGGTGGCCTGCAACCCGTCGATCTGGGCGATGACGTCGGCGATCTGGGCGATGACGCCCGTCGCCGCGGTCGCGTCGGCCTGGGTCGCGTTGACCTTGGCGACGATCTCCTCGGTGGCGCGGGCGGTCTGCTGCGCGAGTTCCTTCACCTCACCGGCGACGACGGCGAAACCCTTGCCCATCTCCCCGGCACGAGCCGCCTCGATGGTCGCGTTGAGGGCCAGGAGGTTCGTCTGCTCGGCGATGGAGGTGATGAGCTTGACGACGTCGCCGATCTCGCGGCTGGAGGCACCGAGGCGGGTGATGGTGGCCTCGGCGTCCTGCGCGGCGGCCACAGCGGTGGCCGCGGTCTGGGAGGCGGAGGCTGTGGACGTGGCGATCTCGCGGATGGCCGAGGTCATCTCCTCACCGGCCGCGGCGACGGTCCCGATGTTCGCGCTGATCTCCTCGGTGGCCGCCGAGACGACCTGCGACTGCGAGGCGGACTCGGCCGCACCGGCCGACAGGGACCCCGCGACGGCGGTCAGCTGCTGCGAGGAGCTCGACAGGTCACCCGCGTTCCGGGTGACCTCGCGGACGACCTCGGCGAGCTTGGCCGTGGAGGAGTCGAGCGCCGACGCGAGCTGCCCCATCTCGTCCTTGCTGTCGTACCCGACGCGCTGGTCGAGGCGGCCGTCGGCCAGGCCCTCGACGACGTGCAGGGTCCTGCCCAGCGGACCGACGATGGAGCGGGTGATGAGGACCGTGGCGGCGATCGAGACGCCCACGCTGAGGACCCCGACGAGGACGAGGGCGATCACCGAGGAGTGGTAGTCCGCCGAGCCCTTCGCGGCCATCTCGGCGGCCGCGTCGCTCTCGGTCGTGGCCAGCACGTTGACGGCGTCGAGCACCTTGTTCGCCGCCGGCGTCGCTGTCGACTCGCGGAACGTCCCGAAGTTCGCGAGGTCGCCCGCGCTCGCGTAGGCCACGAGCTGTTCGCGCACCGTGCGGTACTGCGCCAGCGTGCTGGTGTACGCCTCGCGCTGGGCGGCGGTGCTGGCGGGGCTGGTCGTGAGGTAGTACCCCCACGCGTCGTCGAGGGCCTTGTCGTCCGCGGTGAGCTTCTGCGCCGACGACGCCCGCTTGTCCGCGGTCGTCGAGACGGCGATGTTGAGGACGTCGTTGCGGACCTGCAGCAGGCCGGACTTCACGTCGCCGGTCGCCTTCACCGACGCCAGCCCCGACGCGCTCATGCTCGAGAGGTTGTCCCGCGCCTCGGACAGCCGCACGAGACCGACCCCGATGCACGCCACGAGCAGGACGGTCAGCAGGCCGAAACCCGCGATCAACTTCGACGCGACCCGCAGGTTTCGCAGACTGGACACGGTGGACAACACCCTCGCCTCGGTTCGACTCCCGTGGGCACCTCACCCACACAGCAGACCATCGGCGTTCGCTCAGGAAAACCTGAGCCGACCTTCTAGATCACGTACGGGAGGCGAGCCCCGCGGGCAGGACGGGGAACCGCCGTCGCCGTTCCCCGCTGATCCCTCCGTGCTCGTGCCGGGGATGACGACGACGACGAAGACGGTGACGATGGTGCCGCGAGGGGTCCCGGGTGCGCCACGGGACCGGTCACCAGGACGGCGAACTCGTCGGGCCCCGGCGTGCGACGCAGCCGCGTCCCGCGCCAGGCGGGAGCGGTGGGATCCCGTCGGCGGGTCACGTCAGACGCGGAACCCGGCGACGAGTTCGTTGAGGCGCTGCGCGGCGCGCGAGACCTCGTCGGCCGTGGCCGCGGTCCGCGACGCGCTCTCGGTCGTCTGACCGGCGGCGTGGGCGATCCCGGTGATGTTCGCGGCGATCTCCTGCGAGCCGGTCGAGACCTCGGTGACGTTGCGGACCATCTCGCTCGTCGTGGCCGACTGCTCCTCCACCGCCGCGGCGATGGTGGCCTGCAACCCGTCGATCTGGGCGATGACGTCGGCGATCTGGGCGATGACCCCGGTCGCCGCGGTCGCATCGGCCTGGGTGGCGTTGACCTTGGCGACGATCTCCTCGGTCGCCCGGGCGGTCTGCTGGGCCAGTTCCTTGACCTCACCGGCCACGACGGCGAAACCCTTGCCCATCTCCCCGGCGCGGGCGGCCTCGATGGTCGCGTTCAGCGCGAGCAGGTTGGTCTGCTCGGCGATGGAGGTGATGAGCTTGACGACGTCACCGATCTCGCGGCTGGAGGCGCCCAGGCGGGTGATCGTGGCCTCGGCGTCCTGGGCGGCGGTCACGGCGGTGGCGGCGGTCTGGGAGGCGGTGGCGGTGGAGGTGGCGATCTCGCGGATGGCCGACGTCATCTCCTCCCCGGCCGCGGCGACCGTTCCGATGTTCGCGCTGATCTCCTCGGTGGCGGCCGAGACGACCTGCGACTGCGAGGCCGACTCGGCCGCACCGGCCGACAACGCACCCGCCACCGACGTCAACTGCTGCGAAGAACTCGACAGGTCACCCGCGTTCCGCGTCACCTCGCGGACGACCCCGGCGAGCTTGGCCGTGGAGGAGTTCAACGCCCTGGCGAGCTGCCCCACCTCGTCGCGACCCTCGTAGTCGACACGCTGGTCCAGGCGGCCGTCGGCCAGACCTTCCACGACGCGCAGGGTCAACCCGAGCGGGCGGGCGATCGAGCGCGTGATGAGGACCGTCGCGGCGACCGCGAACGCGAGGCTGACGGCGCCCACGAGCACGAGCACGAGGACCGAGGACCGGTACGTGGCGCCGCCCCGGGCCGCGAGGTCGGCCGCGGCCTTGTTCTCCGCGGTCACGAGGTCGGCGATCTGCTGCATCAACAACGTGGTCACGGGGTTCACCGTCGTCTCGCGGTACGGGGTGAAGTTCGCCACGTCGCCATCCATCGCGTACTGCAGCATCTGGGTGCGCACGGACCGGTACTGGGCCAGGGTTGCGGTGAAGGCGTCGCGCTGGGCCGCGGTGCTGCTCGGGCCGGTCTGGAGGTACTTCGCCCACGCTGCGTCGAGCAGCTTGTCGTCGGCGTCGAACTTGTCGCGCTGCGCCGCGCGCTTGTCCGGTGAGGCCAGGACGATGTTCGGAACGTCGGCACGGACCTGGAGCAGCGTGGCCTTGGTCTCTCCCATGGCGCTCACCGAGGCGATGCCGGACGTGCTCAGCTCGTCGAGGTTGTCCTGGGCCTGTCCCAGCCGGACCAGCCCGATGACCGTCGACACCGCGAGGAGCAACGAGACGAGCCCGAAACCGATGAGCAACTTCGACGCGATCCGCAGGTTCCGCAGGAAAAACACGACGCAACACCCTCGCCTGGGTCTGGACGACTGCGGACGCTCTGCCCGCCAGCTCCCATCGGCGTCCTCGGGCACCGATCTGAGCAGTCGGCCTAGACCACGTCCTGGACCACGTCCTGGACCACGGCGCGGCGGGCGCGCTTCACGGCGTACATCTCCGCGTCCGCGGAACCCAGCAACGCCTCCACGACGGCGTCGACGCGCGCGTCGTGGTCCAGCCCGGCGGGCAGGTCGGCGACCATCCGCTGGGGTTCCCCGCGCACGGCCCCTGTGCTGGCGCCCGCGGTGACGACGGTGCCGCCGAGGACGAAGGGGTCGACGAGCACCTGCTGCAGCCGCTCGACGAGTGGGCCGGGCTGCACCGCGGGGTCGGTGACGAGGACGGCGAACTCGTCACCACCGAGACGCGCGACGCAGTCGCCGTCGCGCACGGCCGCGCGCAACCGGTCGGCGACCCCGCGCAGGAGGTCGTCGCCCGCAGCGTGCCCGAGGGTGTCGTTGACGGCCTTGAACCGGTCCAGGTCGACGAACGCGACGACGACGGGACGTCCGGTGACCAGAGCGGACCGGACGGCACCGGCGATCCGCTCGCCGAACCGCCGCCGGTTCTCCAGACCCGTGAGGGGGTCGACGTGGGCGAGGACGTCGAGCTGTCCCCGCTGCCGCTCCGCCGTGGCCAGCAGGCGGCGGTGGTCCTCGACGGTGAGGAACTGCCGCAGGACCACGAGCACGACGACGGCCAGCAGCGTGGCGAGCACGACCCGGTCGCTCGCGGACCACAGGCGCCACGCGCCCGCACAGGCCGCGGGCAGCAGCGCCACGTACGGGACGAGCCGTCCCCACGACTCCGACGGCGGGAGCACCGCGGCGGTGCGCCCCGAGGGCCGGTGCAGACCGACGAGGGCGAAGGCCCCGAAGGCGACGATCCAGCTGACGTCCGCGACCCCACCGGTCTCGAAGGCGCCGTGCAGGAGGGCGTAGGAGTACGTGACGTCCGCGACCGCGAACGCCGTGCCCCCGACGACGACGAGCACCCCCGTGAGCGAACTGCCCGCGGCGAGGAGCGAGACGAGGGTCAGCGTCAGGAAGACGACGTCGACGACGGGGTAGGCGATGGGGACGACGAGGTCGGCGGCCGGGCTGCCCGAGGCCCGGACGGCGCCCCCCAGCCACAGCACCCAGACGACGGTGAAGAGCGAGAGGCCGAGGAGCGCGCCGTCGATGGCCGTGCGCACCCCGATGTGGGCGCGGATCCGGCCGCGCAGGTGGACGAGCGCCGAGACGACGGCGAGCAGGTAGTAGAACGAGAACGGCAGGTCGGCCCACGTCGTCGCGGCCAGCCCCACCCCCAGGACGTCCTGGGCCGCGAAGATGCCCTGCCCGAAGCTCCAGAACAGGCAGCCCGCGGCGAACACCCGCTGCGCTCGACGGCCCCACCCCGCCGGCTGCCGGCGCGTGGACCACAGGCCGAGCAGACCCGCGACGAGGGAGACGGCGCTCTCCGTCAGGCCGAAGGCCAGGAGCACCGGATGGCTGCCCCGGCCCAGGAGGAGTTGCGCGACGCCGAGCGCGACGAGGGTCGCGACCAGGACGACGGTCCCGGCCACGAGGGGACGGTGGCGGCGCAGGGACGGCACGGTCTCCCCTCCTCTTCTCGACGGTCTCGATCCTGCGTCGGCAGCGTCCCGGGCCGCCTTGAGACCCGCAGCACGGTCGGTCGTCCCGACCGTCTGCGACCATGCCGCCGTGGCGGACGCGACCGTGCAGACCCAGCTCGACAACCCCGTGTGGGCCGCCCTCACCGGCGTGCACGCGCACCTGGCCGAGGGCGGCGACGCCGGCCGCCGCTACGCGCAGGACGTCTCGCCGTTCGCCGGGCTCGCCGACCAGGCCGACCCCGCCGGCTGGGCGGACCTGGCCGCCGTCGCCGGGCCGGGGGCCACGCTCGTCGTGCCGGCGCTCGCGACCACTCCCCCGGCGGGGTTCGAGGTGACGTGGTCGCTGCCGGGCGTGCAGCTCGTCGCGACGGAGGCGTTCACCTCGCACCCGGGCGACGGCGTCCCGGGGCTGGTGGAGCTGGGCCAGGCGGACGTCGACGACGCGCTCGACCTCGTCGAGCGCACCCGGCCGGGACCGTTCGGCCGCCGCACCCGGCTGCTGGGCCGCTACCTGGGGATCCGGGAGGACGGCCGGCTCCTCGCGATGGCCGGGGAACGGCTGCGCCTCGGCGCGGCGACGGAGATCAGCGCCGTCTGCACCGACCCGTCCGCCCGCGGCCGCGGCCTCGCGACGACGTTGGTGCGGGCCGTGGCCCACGGGATCCGTGACCGCGGTGAGCTGCCGTTCCTGCACGCGGCGGCGGAGAACACGACGGCCGTCTCGCTCTACGAGCACCTCGGGTTCCGGCTGCGCCGCACGCTCGACTTCGCGGCCGTCCGGACCCCCGACGCCTGAACCCCGCCCGAGCCCGCTCAGAGCACCCCGGTGTGCTCCAGGACGATGTTGACGCCGATCGCGATGAGGATGAGCCCGCCCAGGACCTCCGCGGGCTTGCCGAAGCGGCTGCCGGCCTTGTGCCCGATCACCGCGCCGACGGCGGTGATGACGGCCGTCGTGACGCCGATGGCCAGGGCGGCGGGGACGATCGCGACGTCGAGGAAGGCGAAGCTGATGCCGACCGCGAGGGCGTCGATGCTCGTCGCGAGAGCGAGCAGGAGCAGCTGCCGCAACGGGATCGCGTCGCTGTCCTCCTCCTCGTCCGCACCGCCGGTGAAGGCCTCCCACAGCATCTTGCCGCCGATGAGGGCCAGCAGCCCGAAGGCCACCCAGTGGTCGAAGGCCGTGATGTAGCCGCGGAACTGCCGGCCCAGGGCCCACCCGATGACGGGCATGAGGGCCTGGAAGAACCCGAAGGCGAGGGCCAGGGACGCCGCGCTGCGCACGGTCAGCCGGCGCAGGTGCAGGCCCTTGCCGAGGGCGACGGCGAAGGCGTCGGCGGAGACGCCGACGGCGATGACGAGCAGGGTCCACAGGGACACGGGGTGGCGGCCTTCCGGTCGGGAGCGACGCCCAGGGAACCACAGGCAGCCGTTCCGGCGGAACTCACGGTCGTCCGCCGAAGCTGCTGCGGGACAGCCGGATCGACGGTTCCGGTGCACCGCACACCCGTCTTCGGGGTACCGGCGGCGCTGCGCGGGCTCCGGTCCTACAGTGGCTGCATGGCCCGCTTCGTCGAGGTGCACCCGCAGGACCCGCAGCCGCGGTCGGTCGCCCAGCTCGCGGCGCTGCTGCGCGAGGACGGCCTCATCGCGTACCCGACCGACTCCTGCTACGCCCTCGGGTGCCGCCTGGACAGCCACACCGGCGCCGACCGCATCCGCCGGATCCGGCACCTCGACGAGCGGCACCACTTCACCCTCGTGTGCTCCGACTTCGCCCAGCTCGGGCAGTTCGTTCACCTCGACAACGTGCAGTTCCGGGCAGTGAAGGCCGCGACGCCGAACCCCTACACGTTCATCCTGCCCGCCACGAAGGAGGTCCCCCGGCGCTTCGCCCACCCCAAGAAGAAGACGGTCGGGGTGCGGATCCCGGACCACCCGTTCGTGCGGGCGCTGCTGTCCGAGCTCGGGGAGCCGCTGCTGTCCAGCACGCTGCTGCTGCCCGACCACGCCGAACCGCTCACCGACGGGTGGACGGTGAAGGAGGAGCTCGACCACGTCGTCGACGCCGTGGTGGACGCCGGGGAGTGCGGGACGGAGCCCACGACGGTCGTCGACTGGTCCCAGGGCTACCCCGAGGTCGTCCGGGTGGGGGCCGGGGACCCGTCGCGCTTCGAGTGATCAGCCGTCCAGGACTGCGGCGAACAACGCCGTCAGGTCCTCGTCGGACACCGCGCCGGCCCGGGCGAGCGACAGCTTCAGGGTGCCGCGGCCGCTGAGCAGCTCGGGGTGCCGGGCCCCGAAGCCCCCGTCGTGGTCGGCGGACCACCCGTAGAGGGACACCCCGTGCTTCCACACGCCGAGGTGCAGCGCGGGCCGCCGCGCCCGCGCCGACCCGGGCCGGCGGTAGCGCAGGATCCCGTACGACAGGTCGACCTCGAGGTCGTCGCGGCCGGTCCGCAGGAGCCGGTCCACCCGCTCGAACAGGGGCCGGTGGCCGGCGGGCACGGCGGCGACGTACTCCTCGGCGCTCTGCACGGCGTCCTGCACGACACCGAGGATCCTCCCCGGGCCGCACCCACGCGAGGGGGTTGGCGGACGGGGGCGCGGGTAGGGGTCTGCCGACCAGTCACCCCACCGCACCAGGAGCCACTCCCGTGTCCCAGCCCAGCCAGCAGCAGGAACCCCCCGGCACGACCGACGCGATGCGCCCGACCCCCGACCACGGGGAGACGTCCTACCGCGGCCACGGCAAGCTCACCGGCAAGGCCACGATCGTGACGGGTGGGGACTCCGGGATCGGCCGCGCCGTCGCCATCGCCTTCGCCCGCGAGGGCGCGGACGTCGTCATCAGCTACCTGTCCGAGCACGAGGACGCCGCCGAGACGGCGCGCTGGGTCGAGGAGGCCGGACGTCGGGCCGTCCTCGTCGCCGGTGACGTCTCGCAGGCCGACCAGTGCCGGGCCGTCGTCGACGCGTGCGTGCGCGAGTTCGGCCGGGTCGACGTCCTCGTCAACAACGCGGCGTACCAGATGAGCCACGACACCCTGGAGGAGATCTCCGACGAGGAGTGGTTGTTCACGATGAACACCAACCTCAGCGCGTTCTTCTACCTGTCGAAGGCCGCGCTCCCCCACATGGGCCGGGGTTCCTCCATCATCGGCAGCAGTTCGGTGAACTCCGACAACCCCAAGCCCACGTTGATCCCGTACTCGGTGACCAAGGCGGGGATCGCGAACATGTGCGCCTCGATGGCCCAGCTGCTCGGCGACCGCGGGATCCGCGTCAACAGCGTGGCGCCCGGGCCGGTGTGGACGCCGCTCATCCCGGCGACCATGCCCCCCGAGCAGGTCGAGACGTTCGGGCAGCAGGTCCCGCTGGGACGGCCGGGGCAGCCGGCCGAGCTCGCCCCGGTCTACGTGCTGCTGGCCTCCGACGACGGCAGCTACGTCTCCGGCGCACGCGTCGCGGTGACGGGTGGGAACCCGATCCTCTGACGGGTCCCACCCACGGCGGCTGAGCCGGGTTCCCCTCCGTCGCCCGCCGGAGGGGAACCCGGGACCTGGGGGCCTACCGGCCGCGGGGCACCACGGCCTCGCGCGACCGGGCCGGGGTGAAGGCGTACCGCTCGACGCCGAGACCGCGCAGCACGGCCCGCTCCACCGGGGAGTGGTCGGCGTCGTCGGGGCGGTCGAACCGCAGGGGTTCGCGCAGGCTCAGCGTCGGGTTGGTGATGAGCCGCTGGGCCCGCAGCACGTTCTGCGACGTGGCGTGCAGCACGAAGGGGTGCATGAGGACCACGTCGCCGACCTTCCCCGTCAGTTCCACGAACTCGTGGCACTGCTCCACGAGGCGGGTCTGCTGCAACTCGTCGGGCAGGACCCCCTCGGGCCGCTCGGCGAGGAACCGGGCCACGACGCCGACGGAGTCGGTGGCCACGAACGTCCCGCCGCCCCGGGAGTGCACGTCGGTCCACAGCACGATCGTCAGCAGACCTTGTTCCGGGGAGTCCAGGAAGTGCCGGAAGAAGTCACCGTCCTTGTGCCACCCGGGGACCTGCGCCGACGGCGGCGCGAAGGGACGGTCGGCCCCGACGCCGAGGTTGGCGATCATCCCGTCCGACCACTGCCACGGTGTGACGACGCGGTCCTGCCCGCCCAGCAGCTGACAGGCCGCGGCGTGGGCGCGGGGGGCGAACTGCGCGGCGTCGAGGTGCTGCTCCGAGCGCAGGTGCACGCGGGGACGGTCCCACGTCGAGGGATCGTCGCGGTCCACCCCCAACCGCTGCCAGGCGCGGTCGACGTGCGGGGCGGCGTCCTGCGCCGTGAAGCAGCCCTCGAGGACGACGTAGCCCTTCTCGAGGAAGTGCTCCACCTGGCCCTCGGTCAGCGGAGTGCTGGTGCTGGTGCTGGTGCTGGTCACGCTCACCCCTTGAACGCGCCGTCCATGATCCCGGAGACCATCTGCCGACCGAAGAAGGCGAACAGGACCAGGAGCGGGACGGTGACGAGGAAGGACCCGGCCATGGCGAGGCCCAGGTCGACGGACATGTTGCTCTGCAAGGCCTTGATGGCGATCTGCGCCGTGTAGTGCTCCGGCGACTTCAGCACGATGAACGGCCAGAGGAAGTCGTTCCACGCGTTGACGAACCCGAGGAGCCCCAGGACGGCCGCAGCCGGCCGGACGACGGGGAACGCGATCCGCGTGAAGATCTGCCAGGACCCGCAGCCGTCCATCCGGGCCGCCTGCAGGAGCTCGTCGCTGATGGTCGCGGTGATGTGCTGGCGCATCCAGAAGATGCCGAAGGCGCTGACGAGGCCGGGCACGATGAGCGCCTGCAGGGTGTCCACCCACCCCAGCTTGCTGATGATGAGGTACTGCGGGATGACGCCGAGTTGCGCGGGGACGGTCATCGTCAGGACGAGCAGCAGGAACAGCGCGTCCCGGCCCTTGAACGTCATCTTCGCGAAGGCGAACCCGGCCAGGGAGCACAGGAACGCCTGCCCCACCCCGATGCAGCCGGCCACGACGAGGCTGTTCAGCAGCGACCGCAGGAACGGGATCGTGTCGAAGACGAGCTTGACCAGGTTGAGGAAGTTCCCCCCGGGGACGACCCGCGGCGGCATCTGGGTCGCCGCCCCGGAGCCGACCGAGGACACCACGAACATCCAGTAGATGGGGAACACGCAGGCCAGCGTCGCGAGTCCGAGCACGAGGTACGTCGTCCAGCGCACCCGGCCGACCTGGCGGTTGCGGGCCACCCGCGAGGAGGGCCTGCGCACGACGGCCGGACGGGTCGAGGGATCGGTCGTGGTCATCGCGCAGCCTTCCGGGCGCTCGTGGGCCGGTCGGTGTTGCCGAGCCGGCTGGACAGCAGGTAGTTGACGAACGCGACGACGACGATGATGACGAAGAGCGCCACCCCGACGGCCGACCCGTAGCCGAACTTGAACGACCCGAACCCCTGCTCGAAGAGGAAGAGCGAGAGCGTCTGGCACTGCCGGGCGGACCCGCAGGTCAGCAGGCCGTTGGACAGCAGCAGCGGTTCGGTGAAGATCTGCAGCCCGCCGATGGTCGAGGTGATGACCGTGAAGACGATGACGGGGCGCAGGGACGGCAGCGTGATGTGCCGGAACTGCTTGACCGGACCCGCCCCGTCGACGGCCGCCGCTTCGTAGAGGTCACGGGGCACGGCCTGCAGGGACGCCAGGTACAACAGCGTGTTGTACCCGAACCACCGCCAGATGACCATGACCGAGATGAGGACGTGGCTGCCGAGGGCCGTCGACATGAAGTCGATGTGCTGGATCCCGACGAGGCCGAGCAGGTAGTTGAGCAGGCCGTAGTCGCGGTCGAACAGCTGCGCGAACACGATGGTCGTCGCCGCCACCGACGTGATGTACGGCAGCAGCATCGACATCCGGAACAGCGACGCGAAGCGCAACCGCGCGGAGTTCAGCACCTGCGCCAGCACGAGGGCGACGAGCAGCTGCGGCACCGTGGACATGAGCCAGATGCTGAACGTGTTCTTCAGCGCGTTCCAGAACCGCCCGTCACCGGCGAGCTGGCGGAAGTTGTCCAGCCCGACGAACGTCTTGGCCCCGATCGGGTTCCAGTCGAAGAGCGCGACGTAGAACGTGAAGAGCAGCGGCAGGAGGCCGAAGACGGCGAAGAGCAGGTAGAAGGGGGCGACGTAGCCGTAGGGCGCCAGGCGCTCCCAGCGGCTCTCTACGGGGCGTGTCGCGGTGGTGCGGAGCGAGGTCCGCACCTGCGGCGTCAGGGTCGTGCTCATCAGGCGCCGATCGCGGTCTTGGCGTTCTTCACCGCGGTGTCCCACGCCTTGTCCGCGGGGGCCCCGTCCTGCTCGACGCCCTTGATGGCGTCGAGGAACGCGGAGCTGATCTCGCCCGTGTTGGGGCCGACGGTGAAGGCCTTGAGGCCGAGCACGGACTGGGTGAAGATCGCCCCCGTCGGTGCGCCTCCGAAGAACGGGTCCGTGTAGCTCGTGAGCTCGGGCTTGTCGTAGTTGACGGGTGTGGTGGGCAGCGAACCGCTGGTGAGGAAGTGCTGCAGCTGCTGCTCGGGCGACTGCATGGTCGAGATGTACTTCCACGCGGCCTTGGGGTTGCCCGCGCGGGCCGGGATGACGAGGTAGCTGCCGCCCCAGTTCCCGCTGCCGCCGGGGATGGTCGCCACGTCCCACTTGCCCTTGGTGTCGGGGGCGTTGCTGCGGATCGAGCCGAGCATCCAGGAGGGCGCGGCCATCGCCGCGAAGGCCCCCTTGCCCATCCCGGCGCTCCACCCGTCGCTGAAGGTGTCGACGCGGGCCGTCACCTTCGCCGCCACGGCCGCGAGGCCGAGGTCGAACGACTCCTTGACCTGCGGGTTGGTCTCGAACACCGTCTTGTCGGCCGAGTCGTAGTACTGCTCCTCGCCCTGGGAGACCGCCTGCAGGAAGACCGAGGTCGCGGCGTTGTCCATGAAGGCGTTGCCGGTGGCCGCGGTGTACTTCTGCCCCGTCGCGATGAAGTCCTGCCACGTCGGCCACAGGGCCGACACCTGCTGGCGGTCGGTGGGCAGGCCGGCCGCGGCGAACAGGTCGGTGCGGTAGGCCACGCCCATCCCGCCGACGTCGGTGGGGATGCCGATGAGCACGTCGTCCTTGCCCTTGGCCTGGGCGATGACCCAGTCGAGGTAGTCGCCCTCGATCTCGTCCGCGCCGAGCGTGCCGAGGTCGACGAAGTTGCCGGGGTTCTCGATGAACTTCGGCAGTTCCGTCGCCTGGATGAGGCAGAGGTCGGGCACCTTGCCGCCGGCGAGGGCCGTCGTGAGCGCCTGCGCCGTCTCGGTGCTGCTGCCGACCTCGGTGAGCTTGACCGTCACGTCGGGCGCCAGCTTCTTGTACGCCTCGACGTCGGCCTTCTGGTCGATGCCCGTGAAGGACCAGAACTCGAAGGTGTTCGGGTCCGAGGACCCCGAGGAGCCGGAGGAGCAGGCCGAGGCGGTGAGCGCCACCCCGCCGGCCAGGCCGCCGAGGGCGAGCGCGCGGCGTCGGCTGAGGAGGGGGTTCAGGGAGGTCGGGCGGGGCGTGGTCGGGCGAGGCGTGGTCACGAGGAATCGCTCCTTCGGGAGTCCTGGGCGGGTGGGGTTCAGGCGCGGGTGGGTTCAGGCGCCGGCGAAGGCGACGGTGGCGAAGCTGTGCGCGGGCAGCGTGACCCGCAGCAGCCCGCCGTCGAGCGCCACGTCCTCGAGGTCGCGGACGACGACGCGGGTGTCGGTGGCGGTGTTGTGGGCCGACAGCTCGGGGGCGGTGAGGACCCGCGCGGTGATGCCCTCGACGCGGGCGCCGCGGACGTCGAGCTCGACGACGAGCGGTTCGTCGGCGTCGAGGTTCGTCAGGGAGACGAGGACGCGGCCGTCCTTGGTGCTGGCCGAGGCGGAGAACGTCGGCAGGTCCGCCTCCCCCACGGTCCGCGAGGGCGTGACCCCCCGGACCGCCAGCGGCAGCGAGGCCGCGTCGTGGTGCCCCTTGTTCATGGCGAAGACGTGGTAGCTCGGGGTGAGGACGAGCGCGTCGCCGTCGGTCAGCAGCATGGCCTGCAGGACGTTCACGGTCTGGGCGATGTTCGCCATGACGAGCCGGTCGGCGTGCCGGTGGAAGGCGTCGAAGTGCACGGAGGCCACGAGTGCGTCCCGCAGGGTGTTCTGCTGGAAGAGGAACCCGGGGTTCGTCCCGGGTTCGACGTCGAACCAGGTGCCCCACTCGTCTAGCACCAGACCGACGCGCTTGTCGGGGTCGTAGGCGTCCATGACGGCGGCGTGGCCGGCGAGGATGCGTTCGATGGCCGTCGCCTTGACCATCGTGCGGTAGTACTCGTCGGTGTCGAACCGGGTCGCCGACCCCTTGGCGTCCCAGCTGTCCCCGACGATCGTGTAGTGGTGGAACGAGATCGCCTGGTAGGTGTTCGTGCCGTGCCCGCTGACGCGCCCGACGCCGAGGTGGCGGCCGAGGTTCTGCATGAGGACCTCGGTCCAGCGGTAGTCGGCGTCGGCCGCACCGGCGGCGATCCGGTAGAGGTGGTTGTCGCCGTGGTCGAGGCTGTAGGTGCCGTACTGCCGCGCGAGTTCGGCGTAGGCGCCGGAGCCCATGCCCCCGCCGCACCCCCAGGGTTCGTTGCCGAGACCCCAGAACGGGACGCGCCACGGTTCGTCCCGGCCGTTCTCGCGGCGCAACCGCGCCATGGGCGAGTCGTCGGCGCGGGTGAGGTACTCGATCCACTCCGCGGCCTCGCGGACGGTTCCGCTGCCGACGTTGGCCGAGACGTAGGGGTCGGCTCCGAGGAGTTCGCACAGGGCCATGAACTCGTGGGTTCCGAAGGCGTTGTCCTCGACGACGTCGCCCCAGTGCGAGTTCACCATCGAGGGGCGGTCCTCGCGCGGGCCGACGCCGTCCCGCCAGTGGTAGGTGTCGGCGAAGCAGCCTCCGGGCCAGCGCAGGTTCGGGATGTCCAGCGCCCGCAACGCCTCCACGACGTCGAGCCGCAGGCCGCCCTCGTTCGGCAGGTCGGAGTCCTCCCCCACCCAGAACCCGCCGTAGACGCAGCGTCCGAGGTGTTCGGCGAAGTGGCCGTAGAGGTGGCGGTTGATCCGCGGACCGGGCAGGTCGGCGTCCAGGACGGCGCGCACCGTCCGGGACGGCGCGGACTCGTTTCTGGTGGTGTCCGTTCTAGAACGGGTGTCCTCGTGACCGGTGAGCACGTGTCCTCGCAAGGGGTTCGGGAAGGGACGGGCGACCGGTCGTCCTCGAGTCGTCGGCCCGTCGGGAGGGGGAGCCGCCGTCGGCCCCCCGCTGTGTGTGTATCGATATACTCCTGAGCACGGGCTCGGCTGTCAAGGGGCCACCCGACGGCGGTAGCTTCGGGGTCCGGAGCGGCCGGACGGGCGGGCCGGAGGACGCGGGTCGAGAACACGGGGAGGGGCCGGTCGTGGTCACGATGCGCGACGTCGCGGCGGAGGCCGGGGTCTCCCCGATGACCGTCTCCAACGCGTTGACGGGCCGCCGGCCGGTGAGCGAGGCGACCCGGCGCACCGTCCTGGAGGCCGTCGACCGGCTCGGGTACCAGGTGAACGTCGCGGCCCGCAGCCTGCGCCAGGGCCGCACGGGCGTGGTCGGCATCGCCGTCCCGACCCTCGACAGCCACTACTACAGCCGCCTCGCACACCGCCTCGTGCGGGCGTTCTCCCAGGCCGGTCTCGCGACGGTCGTCGAGGAGACGCACGCCAGCCGCGAGGGGGAACTGGCCGCGTTCCGCGACTCCCGTCTCAACGCCTACGACGGCCTCGTCATCGCCGCGCTGGGGCTCACCGAGCGCGAGATCAACGCCCTGAGCCGTGAGGTGCCCGTCGTCGTGCTGGGCGAGCAGGAGCTGCACCAGACCGTCGACCACGTGAGCATGCCCAACGTCGACGGGGCGGAGGCCGCCACGCGGCTGCTGCTGGAGCGCGGGTGCCGGCGACTGGCGATCGTGGGGTTCCCGACGCTGACCGACCTCGAGGACGTGACCCTGCCCGAGGGGGCCGCCTTCGTCCTGCGCGCGGAGGGTTTCGCCCGCGTGGTCCGGGAGCACGGCGCGACCGCCTCCGCCGCCTACGCCGGGGTCACCCAGGCCGCCGGCGTCGCGTGCGCCCGGGACCTGCTGACCCGCGGCGAGGCGCCGGACGGCATCTTCTGCGTCACCGACACCCTCGCGTTCGGCGTCGTGCGCGGACTGGCCGACCACGGTGTCCGCGTCCCCGACGACGTCCTCGTCGTCGGGTTCGACGACGTCGAGGACGCGGAGTTCCACATCCCGTCGCTGACGTCGGTCGCGCCCGACCTCGAGGGTCTCGTCGGGCAGACCGTCCACCTGCTCGCGCGGCGGATCGCCAGCCCGCGGGCGCTCCCGCAGGACGTCACCGTCTCGTACCGGGTGGTCGAACGGGAGTCGACGACCCGCCCCTGAGCGTCCTTGACAGCTCCCGGGCGGCGCGGGCGATGATATCGATACACGGGACCGCACCGCTGCGCCCCGCCTCCGAACGGGAGAGAACGATGACGCCCCCCACCGCCGCCCGGCGGACCTTCCTCGCCCTCGCGCTCGCCGCGCCCCTCGGCGTCTCGCTCGCCGCCTGCGGAGACTCCGGCCCCGGTGCCGCCGCCGGCGGCGGGAGCGGAGACGGCGCCAGCATGTGGTTCCTCACGGGGCAGCCGGCCGAGGGCATCCGCACCGACGCGATCAACGCCTTCAACAAGGCCAACCCCGACGCGAAGCTGTCGATGGCCTCCTTCCAGAACGACGCCTTCAAGGCGAAGATCCGCACCGCCATCGGCGCGAACCAGGCCCCCACGATCATCCCGACCTGGGGCGGCGGCGGTCTGCGCGACTACGTCCAGAACTCCCAGGTGGAGGACCTCACGTCCTTCTTCGCCGACAACGCCGCGCTGAAGGACAAGCTCTTCGCGAGCGCCTTCGGCGCCGCCACCGTCGACGGGAAGATCTACGCCGTGCCGTGCGAGACGGTCGCGCCGATCGTCATGTACTACAACAAGACGTTGTTCGAGAAGGTCGGGGCGCAGCCGCCGACGACGTGGGACGAGCTCATGGCGCTCGTGGACGTCTTCAAGGGCGCCGGCATCGCCCCCATCGCCCTCGGCGGGCAGTCGCGGTGGACGAACATGATGTGGCTGGAGTACCTCTACGACCGCATCGGCGGCCCCGAGCTCTTCACCTCGATCTACGAGGGTCAGGCCGGCGCCTGGTCCCAGCCCGCCTCGCTCGAGGCGCTGACGAAGGTGCAGGACCTCGTCAAGGCCGGCGGGTTCGTCAACGGGTTCGCCTCGATCACGGCCGACTCCAACGCCGACCAGGCCCTGCTCTACACGGGCAAGGCGGCCATGATGCTGCACGGTTCGTGGGTCTACGGCTCCCTGAAGACCGACGGCGGCGACTTCGTCACCGGTGGGCACCTGGCCTGGAGCACGTTCCCCGCCGTCGGCGGCGGCAAGGGCGACATGAAGAACACGGTCGGGAACCCGTCCGGCTACTACGCGCTGTCCGCCAAGGCCACCGAGAAGGCCAAGACCGACGCGAAGAAGTTCCTCGCCGAGGGTCTCGTCACCGACGCCACCACCAAGGCGTGGATCGCCTCGGGCAACGTCCCGATCGTCACGGGTTCGGACTCCGAGTACGGCAGTGGGGAGGACGCCGACTGGCTGAAGTTCGTGTACGACCTGGCCTCCAGCGCCCCCTCGTTCCAGCAGTCGTGGGACCAGGCGCTGTCCCCGACCGCGGCCGAGGCCCTGCTGGAGAACATCGAGAAGCTCTTCGGGTTGTCGCAGACGCCGGAGCAGTTCGCGCAGGCCATGGAGGCCGCGAAGGGCTCCTGACGGGCCGGGAACACGCTGCGTGCAGCGGGCGGGACGGCGGGTGCACGAAACCCGCCGCCCGCTCGGCCTGCGCCGCTCCAGCGCGCGGGGTGCTCCGAACGGTGGAAGCCTTCGGGCGCGTCGGGAACCGTCAGGGACCCGGTGCGGGCCCGCAAAGATCCACGGGCCCCGACGAACTGGAGGAACTCGTGACCGTCACCGGCATCATCACCGCAATCATCGTCGGGCTCATCATCGGCGCCCTCGCGCGCTTGGTGCTGCCCGGCAAGCAGAACATCTCCATCGTGCTGACCATCATCGTCGGCATCGTGGCGGCCCTGATCGGCACGGCCCTCGCCCGCGCCGTGGGTGTGAGCACGACCGGGTTCAGCTTCCTGGAGCTGGTCATCCAGGTCATCGTCGCCGTCATCGGCGTCGGCATCGTCGGCGCCGTGCGCGGCCGCGCCCGCTGACCCGTCCGTCGGGGGCGGCACGCGCCGCCCCCGACGAAGGGTTCACCAGCCCAGCGTGCCGGGCGCGCCCTTGAACGGCCCCGTCACCTCGGAACTGATCCACCCCCCGTAGAAGTCCCCCTCCTGCGACTGGACCTCCTCGTCGTCGAGCAGGCAGCGCACCCCCGAGGGGTAGAACGCGAAGGCACCCGTGAGCGCCGCGAACGCCGGGGTCGGCGTCCGGTAGGACCAGGCGGCCCGCGGGCGCAGCACCCGCCCGTCCTCGGCCACGAGGTCGACGTAGGCCGCCTGACCCTTCCACTCGCACCAGCTCTGGCCCGACGTGGGCCGGACCGCCCCGGGCAGCACCGCGTCCGCGGCCACGTAGTACGTCGGCGGGTGCGAGGTCTCCAGCACGCGCCAGGCGCGCGGTACGTCCTCGTCGGGGGCGACGTCGACGATCAGCCGGCCCTCGGGGTCGAGGATGCGGACGCGCCGGCGCGCGGGTTCCAGGCGCGGCGGTCGCGGGTAGTCCCAGCAGGATTCGCTCACGCGGGTCAGCGTCACCCCCCGCGTGGCTCCCCGCGAGTCCACCCCGCCGCGGGCGGTCAGCGCCACGCGTCCAGGACGGCCGCACTGAGCCGGTCCAGGGACGGTGACCCCACCTTCCAGCGCTGCCAGTGCAGGTCCACGTCGAGACCGCCGCCCGGGTCGAGGTCGACGAGGTCGCCGCCCACCTGTTCGGGCAGCAGCAGCCCCCACCCGAACCCCAGCCGGACGGCCTGCCCGAAGTCGGCCGTGGCGGGGACGTGGTGGCGGGGACCACCGAGGCCCCCGCCTCCTCCTGCACCGTCGCCGTGGCGGCGCAACCAGCTGTCCTGCAGGTCGTCCGCGCGGTCGAACACGACGACCGGCGCGCGCGCCAGGGTCTGCGGTCCGACCCCGTCCGCGAACCACCGCCGGGCGAACTCCGCCGTCGCGTACGGGTGGTAGTGCACGGTGCCGAGCCGCGTCGCGCGGCACCCCGGCACGGGGTCGGCCTCGGTCGTGACGGCGGCGACGACGCTGCCCTCGCGGAGCAGTTCGTGCGTCCGCTCCTGGTCCTCGCGCCGCAGGTCGAAGGAGAACTCCCCCGCCAGCGGGGCGATCGCGGGCAGGAACCACGTCGCGAGCGAGTCGGCGTTGACGGCCACGGGCAGGACGGCCACCCCGCCCGCCGGCCGGACGGCCCGGTCGGCCTCCGCGGTGAGCAGGTCCACCTCGCGGGCCAGCCGCAGCACCGCCCGTCCCTCCTCGGTCGGCCGCACGGGACGGCTGCGCACGAGCAGGGGCCGGCCCGCGGTGGTCTCCAGCGCACGGATGCGCTGGCTGACGGCCGACGGTGTGATGTGCAGCGATCGGGCGGCCGCGTCGAAGGTGCCCTCGGCGACGACGGCGACGAGCGCGCGCAGCTGCGGGAGGTCCCACTCCACGGGCGGGGTCACGGGGCGCTCCTGCACATGAAGTGATGCTAATGGTGCTGCAGAACCATGAGCTGGAGTCGTGGCTCGCCAGTGCCTACCGTCGGGACGTGCTCACCCTCCTCGCCGGTTTGTCGTTCGGGTTGTCCCTCATCGTCGCCATCGGCGCCCAGAACACCTTCGTCATCCGGCAGGGGGTCCGCGGCGAGCACGTGGGGGCGGTCGTGGCGGTCTGCATCGCGAGCGACGTCGCCCTCATCGCGGTCGGGGTCGCGGGTGCGGGCGCCGTCGTGGCCGCGGCCCCGGGGCTGCTGACGGTGCTGCGGCTGGCGGGGGCCGCCTTCCTCCTCGGCTACGGGGCACTGGCGCTGCGCCGGGCCTGGCGACCCGGCGCCCTGCGCGCCGACACGTCCGGCGCCGCCGCGCCGCTGGGGTCCGTGCTGGCCACCGCGGCCGCCCTGACGTGGCTGAACCCGCACGTCTACCTCGACACCGTGGTGCTCCTGGGCTCCCTCGCCGCCGCGCACGGGGCGGACCGCTGGTGGTTCGGGGCGGGAGCGGCGCTCGGCAGCGCCCTGTGGTTCACCGTGCTGGGGCGCGGGGCGCGCCTGCTGCGTCCGGTGTTCGCCAAGCCCGGGGCGTGGCGGGTGCTCGACCTCGTCGTCGCCGTGGTGATGGTCGTGCTCGCGGTGCAGCTCGTCGCCCGCACCTGACCGCGGCCCCTCAGGGGGTGGGGACCGCCCGCAGCGCGCGCAGGGGTCCGGTCGGCAGCCCGAGCGCGCGCAGGGCCAGCGACGCCGCCCCGAGGAGCCCGTCGTCGGCCGGCAGCACGTCCCGCCCGGCGAGGGCGTCGCGCAGGGCGGGGGCGAGCGGCCCCTCGGCCCCCCGCCGCCAGACGCCGCCGCCCACGACGAGGGGTCCGGGGCCGGCGACGGCGCGCACGAGGGCGGCGAGCTCCTCCTGCGCCGCGGTGACGACGGCCGCCGCGACGGGGTCGCCCGCCGCCGCGACCGTGAAGCAGGCCGGGGCGAGCCGGGCCAGCCGGACGGGTTCGGCGCCGTAGACGAGGTCCACGAGCTCACCGAGGACGTAGGCGCGGCCCTCGCGGGGGCGGCGGTCGTCGGTGAGCCCGAACTCGGCGAGCACCGCCGGGGTGAGGGCCGTCGCGGGACCGGTGCCGTCGAGGTCGGAGGTGACGGCGCGCGCCACCTCCCGGCCCATCCAGAAACCCGCACCCGCGTCACCGAGCAGCCAGCCGTTGCCGCCGACGACCCGTTCCAGCGCGCCGTCGCGCACGCGCGCGGCCACCGACCCGGTCCCGGCCACGAGGGCCGCACCGGTGTCGTCGTCGGTCGCGGAGTGGAACATCGCCAGCAGGTCCGAGACCCGGCGGAAGGGGGCACCGGGGGTGAGCCCGAGGTGGTCGACGAGGCGTTCGACCGGGACGAGCCGGTCCGACCCCGCGGTCGCCAGCACGGTGGACCGGACGTCCCCGCCCGTGGCCCCCGCCTCGGCGAGGGCCTGCGCCACCGCGTCCCGCAGCGAGCCCAGTGCCGTCTCCACGCCCACGGCCGAGGGGTTCCCCGGTCCGGAGCCGGCCCGGGCGAGGGGCCGGCCGGCCGGGTCGAGGACGAGCGCACGGGTCGTGCTGCCCCCGGCGTCGAGGGCCAGCACGACCCCGTCGACGGGGAGGGGGACAGAGGTGGGGACGGAGGTGGGGACGGAGGTCACTTGAGCCCGCCGGCCGAGACCGCACCTTGCAGGCGGCGCTGGAACACGAGGTAGACCACCAGGACCGGGACCACCGTCATGACGGCCCCGGCGAACAGGGCGCCGAAGTTCACGTCGTAGCCGGCCTGGGAGGCGAACGCCGCGAGGCCCTGGGTCAGGACGTAGTTGCTGCGGTCGGAGTTCAGGACCACCGGCAGCAGGAACTGGTTCCACAGCCCGACGAAGTTCAGGATGGCGACGGCGGCCATGCCCGGTCCGGCCATGGGCAGCATGACCTGGAAGAAGGTCCGCCACTCGCTCGCCCCGTCGATCGAGGCGGCCTCGGCGATCTCCCCCGGCAGCTCCTCGAAGAAGCTCAGCAGGAAGAAGACCGTGAACGGGTAGGCGTAGGTCGCGTAGCTGAGGATCAGCCCCGGGAGCGTGTTGAGGACGCCGATCTGCTGGAGGATGAAGAACAGCGGGACGACGGCGAGGAAGACCGGGAAGGTCAGGCCCGCGACGATGAGGTAGCGCAGGACGGTGCGGCCGCGGAAGTCGAACCTCGCCAGCACGTACGCCGACATCGCCCCCATGACCATCGTCAGCACGAGCGCGGCGAAGACGACGACGACGCTGTTGAAGAAGTACGACCCGATGCCGGCGGTGTTCCAGGCGTCGACGTAGTTCTGGAACCGCCACTCCCGCGGCAGCGAGAACGGCGAGGCGAAGATCTCCCGGTTCGTCTTGAAGCTGGAGACGACGGTCCAGACGAAGGGCAGCAGGACCAGCAGCGACCAGATGCCCAGCACGGTGTGCGAGGTGACGGCGACGGTCCGCTCCCCCGACGGCCCGCGCCGCTCGGGACGGGCGGGGGCGGCCGCGGCCGGGAGCCGGGTGTCGGCGCTCATGCCCGGGCCCCCCGTGCGTCGCGGCGGGACAGCGCCTGGCCGATGCCGAGCACCAGACCGGTGAAGGCGAAGGTCAGCACGGCGAGCACCACTCCCATCGCGCAGGCCAGCCCGAAGCGGCCCTCCTTGAACGCCGTCGAGAAGATCTGCTGGGTGATGACGAGGGTCGAGTTCGCCGGCCCGCCGTCGGGGTTCATGGCGGCGAGGAAGACGAACGCGTCGAGGGCGAAGATCCCCAGGTACACGTAGGCCGTCCGCAGCGAGCCGGCGATCCCGGGGGCGGCGATGAAGACCGCGGTCCGGAACCGGCCCGCGCCGTCGATGCGCGCCGCCTCGAAGATCTCCGCCGGGATGGCGCGGATGGAGGCGACGAACAGGACCATGTAGAACCCGACGAAGCTCCAGACGATGACGACGATGACGGCCCACAGCGCCGTCGAGGGTTCGCCCAGCCAGGCGAAGTCCTTGAAGCGGCCGAGCCCGAGTCCCGTGAGGACCCCGTTGAGCAGCCCGGCGCTGGGGTCGTAGACCCGCCCGAAGATGATGCCGACGACGATGGCCGGCACGACGTAGGGGAAGAACGAGACGACGCGGTAGAACGAGGAGCCCGCCAGGCCGCGCACGGCCCCGGTCGAGGAGCCGCCGAACGTCAGCAGGCACGCCAGGGCGAAGCTCAGGACGAGGGTGACCGCGGGCACGACGAGCAGCAGCACGAGGCTGTTGCCGACCGCCTTGAGGAACAGGTCGTCGGTCAGCAGCCGCTGGTAGTTCTCCAGCCCGACGAACTCCTGCGTCGAGGTGAAGCCGGACCAGGAGGTGAGGGAGTACCACGCGGCCTGCGTGAAGGGGTAGAGCACGAACAGCAGGTAGAGCGCCACCGGCACCCCGAGGAAGACGACCACGAGGCTGATCCGGTCGAACGTCCACCGCTTCCGCGTCACCACCGGAGGGCGGGAGGCCCTCCGGCGGGTGACGCGCGTGGGGGTGCCGGGCAGCGCGCTCACGACACCTTGACCTTCACGATGCTGGAGTCCTCGCGGGTCTGGTCGAACTGCTGCTGCAGGCCGCTCGTGAGGCCGGCGACGTCGAGCTGACCGGACAGGAACCCGTTCCACAAGACGTTGTTCTGGCTCGTGAACCCGTACACGTCGTTGAAGTTGAACGTGTAGGTGTCCTGCCCCGCCGCGTTCAGCATGGCGATCTGCGAGGCCAGCGCGGTGGAGCCGAACGCGTCGGAGGGCACGGTGTCCTTGACGACCGTGGACGACAGCTTCGTCTTGGCGAAGTTCGTCGCGGCCTCCTTCGACAGCATGATCCGCAGGACCTCCATGCCACCGGCCTTGTTCTTCCCCTTGCTGGGGACGACGAACGGCTCGCCCGCACTGGCGTGGAACGCGGTGGCGGGCATGGCGGCACCGGAGGTGACCGAGGGCGGCGGCGCACCCGTCATCTGGAAGTCCGGGGCGGTCTGGGACTTCATCTCGTTCTCGATCCAGGACCCGGACGGGTAGAGGATCGCCTCCTGCGCCTCGCTCCACTGCGCCTGGGCGGCGGTGAACTGCGTACCGGCGCCACCGGGCCGGAAGTAGCCGGCCTTGACGGCATCGCTCATCTTCCCGAACACGGCCTGCACGGCGGGGTGGCTCCACGCCTTCGCGTCGAGGTTGCCGAGCGCGACGCGCACCTCGTCACCGCCCTCCTTGATGGCCGAGTCGACCGCGAGGGTGAGGTAGTAGGACGCGGCCTCCTTGCCCCAGCAGAAGAGGTACTTCCCCTTCTCCTTCGCCGACGCCCCGAGGGCCAGCGCGTCGTCCCACGTCGCGGGGGCCTTCCAGCCGTTCGCGTCGAAGAGGGACTTGGAGTACCAGAGGCCGTAGACGGTGAGGACGTAGTTCAGCTGCACGAGGCGGCCGTCGTAGGTGCCGTCGTCGAGCATCCCCGGGTAGAGGGTGTCGGCGATGACGGTGCCGTCGGTGTTCTTCGCCTTGGTCAGCGGGGTGAGGTCCTCGAGCTGCGCGGCGATGGTCGCCAGGCCGATGGCGTTGGCGCCGGAGTTGTCCAGCAGGTCCGGCGGGTTGCCGCCGACGAAGCGCGGCTGCAGCTCCTGCGCGATCTGGGTCGAGGGCGAGACCGTCAGCTTGCCGCCGTCGTGCAGGTCGGCGTACTTGGCGGCCGCGAAGGACACGTAGTCGGTGCCGTAGCCGCCGTCGAAGACGACGGCGTCGACGGCCGCGCCCTTGGCGACGCCGAACGGGTTCTGGTCGCTGACCTCACCGGTGGGGCCGGAGTCGCCGGAGTCCTCGTTCCCCCCGGAGGCGGCGCAGGCCGCGGTCGCGACCGGGACGAGGGTCCCGGCCAGGGCCAGTCCCAGGAAACGTCGACGCTGCAGGGACGTGGACTCGCTCACGGTGGTTCCTTCCGAGGTGGTGGGCAGGGCGGGTTCTGGAGCGGCGGGGTTCTGGAGCGGTGGGGTGTCAGGCGCTGCGGCGCAGGCGGTCGCCGTAGCGGGCCTCGATCTGCTTGTTGCGGTCGTGGCCGCCGGGGATGTTCGCCGAGACGTACAGCGGGGCCTCCTGGCCGCGGTCGGCGAGGGCCGTGACCGTGCCGATCGTCAGGAGCTGGGCGATGTAGGCCGCCGTCAGGGACGACACGGACCCCACGGGGACGTCGGAGACGTCGGTGAGGGTGGCGTCGCCGTAGGGGGCGAGGTTGTCGATGACGACGTCGGCGATCTCCGAGAGCCGCTTCCCGCTGGGGTGCTTGGGTTCCACGGCCTGCGTGTGCTCCAGGCTCGTGACCGCCACGACCGGGTGGCCGTGCTCCTTGGCCAACAGGGCCAGGCCGACGACGGAACCGTTGACGCCGGAGTTCGAGGCGATGACGAAGACGTCGCGCGGGTCGCGGACGACGGTCGCGAAGACGTCCTGGGCGATGTTCGGGTCGCGTTCCAGCGGGGGTTCGCCCGTGAGCTCGGCGATCTCGTGGTCGCCCAGGAGCGCCGCGTCGCGCAGGGCGACCTTGTTCGTGGGGATGAGCCCGCCGGCGCGGCCGGCGACCTCCATCGCGAAGGCCTCGGAGTGACCGGTGCCGAACGCCTGGACGACCCCGCCCTTGGCGATGCAGTCCGCGAGCAGTTCCACGGCGTCGTCGAGACCACCGCCGGCGGCGAAGGCCGAGAGCCGGTCGAGGCGGTCCCTGACCTGGGCTCCGAAGGCGGTGACGTGACCGGGGAACTGGTCGGCGAAGGTGGGCACAGCATCTCTCCTTGAGTCGTCGATTCACCGCGTCATTGCTGGTTGCATGAATGTTTCACTCAGCCCTCAGGGACTGTCAAGGGTTCGCCGTGTTGCGTTCGTGTTGCGTTCGCGTTGCCTTTCGGCTCCTCCGCGGACACCGGCACGACCACTCCACGGAGCGTGGTCGCGGTGCTAGCCTGCGTCAGCTGGATCAGTCATCCACTCTGACGGAGGAGTCCGGGATGGGCGTCGAAACCCTCGACCCGGCGCAGCGCATCGAGGCGGTCCGCGCGGACCTGCCCCCCTCCCTGCGCAAGGTGGCCGACTTCGTCCTCGCCTCCCCCGAGAGCGTCGAGGAGTGCTCGGCCACCGAGCTGGCGCGCCGCGCCGGGACGTCCCAGGCCGCCGTCACGCGGTTCTGCCAGACCATCGGCCTCGAGGGCTACCAGGGGCTGGTCCGGTGGATGGCGCGCGAGCAGGGCCGCAAGGACGGCGGCGGGTCCGTCTGGGGCACCGCCGAGATCGGCCCCGAGATCGCCCCCGACGACGACCTCGAACGCGTCGCCGCCGTGGTCGCCGCCGCCGACGTCCGCAGCCTGCAGGACACCGCCCGCCGCCTCGACCTCGACGCCGTCGAACGCGCGGCGCAGGCCGTCGCCCGAGCCCACCGCGTCGACGTCTACGGCGTGGGCGGCAGCGCCGCGATGGCGGCCGAGACGGACTCCCGCCTGTTCGGCATCGGCGTCCCGGTGCGGAACTGGACCGAGGTCCACGCCGCCAGCACGTCGGCGGCGCTGCTCACCCCCGCCGACGTCGCCATCGCGATCTCCTTCTCCGGCGCCACCCGCGAGGTCGTGGAACCCACCGAACTGGCCGCCCGCCGCGGCGCCACGACGATCGCCGTGACCGGCGACCCGACGTCCGCGCTCGCGCAGATCGCCGACGTCGTCCTCACCGTGGCCCCCGGCGGCACGACCTACCGCGAGGGCCCCTTCGCGGCCCGCCACGCGCAGCTCCTCGTCGTGGACTGCCTCTACGTCCGGGTCGCGCAGCTGACGTTCGCGCGCGCCAGCGCCGCCCGTGCCCTCACCGACCACATCCCCGCCCAGCACGCGGTGCGGCCGGCGCGGCGGCGGGCCCGGTGAGCGACGCGGTGACGCACGGGGGCGTGGGCCCGGACCTGCGGTACCTCGCGAACGTCCGCCCGTCGGCGCGGCAGCTGCGGTGGCAGGCGCTGGAGTTCTACGGGTTCCTCCACGTCGGCATGAACACCGTCACCGACCGGGAGTGGGGCCTCGGCCACGAGGACCCCGCCCTGTTCGACCCGCCGGACGTCGACGCCGGTGCGTGGGTCGCGGCTCTGGCCGCCGCCGGGATGCGGGGTGTCGTCCTCACCGCCAAGCACCACGACGGGTTCTGCCTGTGGCCCAGCGCGCACACCGACCACTCCGTCGCGGCGAGCCCGTGGCGCGGTGGGCGCGGCGACCTCGTCGCCGAGGTCTCGCAGGCCTGCGCCGCAGCCGGTCTGGCCTTCGGGGTCTACCTGTCGCCGTGGGACCGGACCGACGCGCGCTACGGCACCGGCCGGGCCTACGACGACTACGTCGTGGCCCAGCTGACCGAACTCCTCACCGGCTACGACGAGGTCTTCTGCGTGTGGCTCGACGGGGCGAACGGCGAGGGTCCCGACGGCCGCCGCCAGCTCTACGACTGGGACCGGTACCACCGTGTCGTCCGCGCCCTGCAACCCGACGCCGTCCTCAGCGTCTGCGGTCCGGACGTCCGGTGGTGCGGGAACGAGGCAGGGCACACCCGGCGCGACGAGTGGAGCGTCGTCCCCCACGAGCTGCAGGACGCCGAGGGCACGGCGAGCCGGTCCCAGCAGGTCGACGACGGCGAGTTCTCCCGCCGTGTGCGCTCCGACGAGGAGGACCTCGGCAGCCGCACGGCGCTGGCCGGGTACGCCGGGGAGTGCGTCTGGTACCCGGCCGAGGTCAACACCTCGGTGCGACCGGGCTGGTTCCACCACCCCGCCGAGGACGGGCAGGTGCGGTCGGCGGCCGAGCTCTTCGACCTCTGGCGGTCGGCCGTGGGCGGGAACTCCTGCTTCCTGCTCAACGTCCCGCCGGCCGCGACGGGTCGTCTCGGTGAGCCCGACGTCGCCGTCCTCGAGCAGTTGGGTCACCTGGTGCGCCGGCACGTCGAGGCCGACCGCGCCGGGGACGCGACCGTCACCGACGAGGACGGGCCCGTGGACCTCGCCGGAGCACCCGTCCCCGACCGGGCTCCGTGGCGTCCCCGCGGTCCCCGGCCTCGGCTCGCGCTGGCGTTCCCGGCGCCCGTCACCGTCCGCTCGCTGGACCTGTGGGAGGACATCGCCCACGGCCAGCGCATCGAGGCGTTCTCCGTGGTCCTGTCCCTCGACGGAGCCGTCGTGTGGCGCGGCGGAGCGGGCGTCTTGGGCCACCTGCGGATCCTCGAGGTGCCGGACGTGACCGCCGACCACGTCGAGGTCGTCCTCGAGCGGTTCCGCGCCGCCCCGGCGCTGGCCGGGGTCCGCGTCGTCAGCGCGTGAGCAACCCCGCGTAGAGCTCGGGGCGCCGGTCGGCGTGCACCCCGTTGCGCGTCGAGGTCTCCTTGCGCCGCGCGTCCGTCAGCCGGCACCGCGCCACGAGGACGTGCTCCCCCGCCCCGGCGGGCGCCTCGGCGAGCGGACGACCGTCGGGCCCCACGACGGCAGAGCCGCCGACCCAGGTCACGCCGCGTTCGGCCCCGGTGCGGTCGCACGCCGCGACGAACATCCGGTTCGCCGACGCGGCGGCCTGCACGTGCACGACCTCCATCGGGCGTTCGTCGGCGCGCGGCGGGCCGGGCCAGTTCGTCGGCGCGCACACGAGGTCGGCGCCGGCCAGGCCGATGAGCCGCATCCACTCCACGAACCCCAGGTCGTAGCAGACCGCGAGCGCCAGCCGGCTCCACGGCGTTGCGATGACCTCGGGCAGCTCGTCCCCGGGGACGAAGATCTCCTTCTCACCGTCCCACAGGTGTGCCTTGCGGTAGACGGTCCGGATCCCGCTGCCGTCCAGCAGCAGCGCGCTGTTGCGCAGGGCCCCGTCGGTGTCGACCTCGGCGAACCCCACCGCGACGACGAGGTCGTGCCGGCGGGCGAGGTCGGTGAAGGCGCCCGCGGTGGGGCCGTCGGCGGGTTCGGCGAGGTCCCGCGCCTCCTGGGCGGAGGCGAAGACGTAACCGCTGCGCAGGAGTTCGGGCAGCACGACGATCCGCGCACCCCGGCGGGCGGCCTCCTCGGCCGCCGCGACACCGCGCGCGAGGTTGCCGTCGGGGTCCCCGACGACGAGCGCGACCTGGCAGACAGCGACGTCCACCTCCGGCGCGACCTCGGGCGGGGTGGTGGTCGTGCTCACCGTCCCAGGATGCCGCAGCCCGGACCGGGGTGGACGGGAACGGTGACGCCGCCGGGGTGCCGCCGTCAGAGCTTCTCGACGGGCGCGTACCGCAGCAGCAACCGCTTGGTGCCCTCGGTGCGGAAGTCGATGTGGGCGATGGTCTTGTCCCCCTCGCCCTCGACCCGCACGACGGTGCCGAGGCCGAAGGAGTCGTGCGTCACCCGGTCGCCGGGGTTCAGCGCGATGACGGGGCGGTTGCCGGCCGACCGGACGCCGGGCCGCTGGGAGACGCGCGCGGCCGCCGACGGCGAGGAGACGTTCTGGTACGTCGACTCCCCGCGCTTCCAGTCCAGCAGCGTCGGCGGGACCTCGTCGAGGAACCGGGACGGCGGGTACTGCTGCGGCGCGCCCCACGCGCTGCGCACCGCGGAACGGGACAGGTAGAGGCGTTCGCGCGCACGGGTGAGCCCGACGTAGGCGAGCCGGCGTTCCTCGGCGAGCTGGTCGGGGTCCCCCAGCGAGCGCTGGTGCGGGAACGTCCCGTCCTCCATGCCCGTGAGGAACACGACGGGGAACTCCAGACCCTTGGCCGTGTGCAGGGTCATGAGGGTGACGACGCCGTCGTCCTCGGCGCCGGCCGGGATCTGGTCGGCGTCGGCGACGAGGGAGACGCGTTCGAGGAAGTCCGACAGCGTCCCCTCGGGGTTGTCCTCGGCGAACTCCTCGGCGACGGCGACGAGTTCGGACAGGTTCTCCACGCGCGACTCGTCCTGCGGGTCGGCGCTGGCACGCAGTTCGGCGAGGTACCCCGTCTGCTCCAGCACGGCCTCGAGCACCACCGACGGCGCGGCGCCGGACTCGGCGAGCGTGCGCAGGTCGGCGATGAGCTGGGCGAACCCCTTGATGGCGTTGAGGGAGCGGGACACGAGCCCGATCGCCTCGTCGGCCCGGTCGAGGGCCGCGCCGAACCCGATCCGCTCGCGCTCGGCCAGCACGACGATCGAGGCCTCGGCCCGTTCCCCGATGCCGCGCTTGGGGGTGTTCAGCACCCGGCGCAGGTTCACGGTGTCGTCGGGGTTGTCGAGGACGCGCAGGTACGCGACGGCGTCCTTGACCTCCTTGCGCTCGTAGAAGCGAGTACCGCCGACCACCTTGTAGGGCAGGCCGGTGCGGATGAACACCTCCTCCAGCGAGCGCGACTGGGCGTTCGTCCGGTAGAAGACGGCGACGTCCTTGTACTTCACGTCGTCGTGGTCGTGGAGGCGGTCGACCTCCTCGGCGACGAACGCGGCCTCGTCGTGCTCGTCGTCGGCGACGTAGCCGACGATCTTCTCCCCCGCGCCCGAGGCGGTCCACAGGTTCTTGGGCCGGCGGTCCTCGTTGACCTTGATGACCTCGTTGGCGGCCGTGAGGATGTTCTGCGTCGAGCGGTAGTTCTGCTCGAGCAGGATCGTCGTGGCGTCGGGGTAGTCCTGCTCGAACTCGACGATGTTGCGGATCGTGGCGCCGCGGAAGGCGTAGATCGACTGGTCGGCGTCACCGACGACCGTCAGCTCGCCCCGCGGGACGTTGCCCTCCCCCGTGCCGACGAGTTCCTTCACGAGGACGTACTGCGCGTGGTTGGTGTCCTGGTACTCGTCGACGAGGACGTGCCGGAACCGGCGGCGGTAGTGCTCGGCCACGTCCGGGAACGCCTGCAGCAGGTGGACGGTCGACATGATGAGGTCGTCGAAGTCCATGGCGTTGGCCTGGCGCAGCCGCTGCTGGTACGTCCGGTAGGCGCGGGCGAGGATCCGCTCGGTCTCGGTGCCGTCGCCGGAGTTCGCGCGGTCGAAGAACGTCTCCTCGTCGACGAGCTCGTTCTTGAGGTTGGAGACCATGGCGGACATCGCGCGCGGCGCGTGCTTCTTGGGGTCCAGCTCCAGCTCGCGGCCGACCATCGCCATGAGCCGCTGGGAGTCGGCGGAGTCGTAGATCGAGAACGACGTCCGCATGCCCAGGTGCTGGGCCTCGCGCCGCAGGATGCGGACGCAGGCGGAGTGGAACGTGGAGACCCACATGCTGCGGGCGCCCATGCCGACGACGTCGCCGACGAGGGCGGCCACGCGCTCGCGCATCTCGGCGGCGGCCTTGTTGGTGAACGTGATCGCGAGGACCTGGCCCGCCGTGGCGCGGCCCTCGGCGAGCAGGTACGCGATGCGGTGGGTCAGCACCCGCGTCTTGCCCGAGCCCGCCCCCGCCACGATGAGCAGCGGTGACCCGGCGTGCACGACGGCCTGGCGCTGCTGGGGGTTCAGGCCCGCCACGAGCGCGGCCGGGTCCAGCCCCGGGCGGTGCGGGCGCCGCACGGACGGGGCGTCGGCCAGCACGGCGGGGCCCGTGTCCTTCCGCCCGCCGCCGGAACCGTCGGGGGCGCCGAAGGGGAGGTCGTCGAAGAGTGTGCTCATCGTCCGTCAAGGGTAGGCCTCCCCTCGGACAGACCCCGTCGCTCGCCGTTGGTCCGATCCGGTCGGTTGCGGACCACTCTGGTCCATGTCCGTCTACAGTGGTCCCATGCCACGGCTGACCAAGGAACAGATCGACGAGGAGATCCTCGAAGCCGCCGCCGCGCTGTTCGCCCGGCACGGCCTCGAGCAGACGTCCGTCCAACGCATCGCCGACGCCGTCGGGTACTCCAAGACCGGTCTGCTGCACCGCTTCCCCACCAAGGAGGCGATCGCCGAGGCGACCATCGCCCACACCGTCGACCACTTCGAGGCCGTCGCGGCCGTGGTGGACGGCACCGCCCCGGGCGTCGCCCGCGACCGGAGGGTGCTCGAGGCGCTCGTCGTCCTCGCCGCCGGCCGTCCCGGCCTCGTCTCGTTCATGCTCACCTCGATCAGCCAGGGCGTGCTGACCGGCGAACGCCTCGACGTCCTCGGCGAGGTCCTCTTCCGCGCCTTCGGCGCCAGCCTCCCCACGCCGGGGGCGGAACCGACCCCGGCGGAGGTCACCCGGGCCGTCCGCATCACGAGCGCCGTCGGCGGCCTGGCCGTCACGTCCCTCGCCTTCTGCGACGTCCCCACCACCGACCTCACCGACGACCTCGTGGCCGCCGCCCTGGGCGCGCTCGGCCACGGACCCGGCACGCCCCACCACGAGAGCGAGAACTGACCGATGGCCACCTTCCTGCACCGCCTCGGCCGGGCCTCGTTCCGGCACAAGGGGCTCGTCATCGCCGTCTGGGTGCTGCTCCTCGCCCTCGGGGGCGTCGGGGCCGCGACGCTGTCCGGCAAGACCGTCAACACCTTCGAGATCCCCGGCCAGGAGTCGACGACCGCGCTGCGGATCATCGGCCAGGAGTTCGGCGCCACGGCCGAGGGCGCCTCGGCCCAGGTCGTCCTCGAGGTCCCGGCCGGGCAGAAGATCACCGCCCCGGACAACGCCGCGAAGGTCGCCGGCGTCGTCCAGGCCCTCAACGCCCTGCCCGGTGCCCGGGGCGCCACGAACCCGCTGGACCAGGCCGCCCCCACGGTCTCCCCCGACCTGCGGGCCGCGTACAGCACCGTCTCCTACGGCGTCGCACCACCGGAGGTGACCGACGCGCAGCGGCAGGCCCTGCTGCGCGCCGTCGACGACGCCCGCGCGTCCGGCCTGACCGCGGAGGTCACCGGCACCGCCACCCAGGGCGCCGCCAAGCTCGGCGGGGCCGCCGAAGGGCTCGGCGTCGTCGTCGCCCTCGTCGTGCTGGCCCTCACCTACGGCTCGCTCGTCGCCGCCGGCATGAACCTGCTGACGGCCGTCGTCGGCGTCGGCATCGGCGCGCTGGGGATCACCACGCTCACCGGGTTCGTCGACCTGCAGTCCACGACGCCGATCCTCGCCGTCATGCTCGGCCTGGCCGTCGGCATCGACTACGCGCTCTTCATCGTCACGCGGTTCCGGCACGAGCTCCTGGCCGGCAGGACGGTCGCCGAGGCCGTCCCGCTCGCGGTCGGCACCGCCGGGTCGGCCGTCCTGACCGCCGGGACCACCGTCGTCATCGCCCTGGCCGGCCTCGCCGTCGCGGGCATCCCCTTCCTCACCGAGATGGGCGTCGCGGCCGCCGCGACCGTCGTCGTGGCAGTGCTCGTGGCCCTCACCCTCGTGCCCGCCGCCCTCGGCGTCGTCGGTCTGCGCGCCCTGCCGCGCTCGGCCCGCCGGGCCCTGGCCCACGAGAGCGGCAAGCACACGGCCGTCCCGGCGGCCGACCCCGACCCCACCGGCCGCGGGTTCTTCGGCGGCTGGAGCCGGCTCATCACGGGCCGGCGCTGGCTCAGCCTCGTCGCCGCCGTCCTCGTCCTGGGGGCCGTCGCGGTGCCCGTCGCCTCGATGCAGACGAGCCTGGCGACGTCCTGGCCCGACGGCAGCACGCAGGAGAAGGCGCAGGGCATCCTGGCCGACCGCTTCGGCGCGGGGGTGAGCGGTCCGCTGCTCGTCCTGACCCGCGGCGACGACGCCGTCGCCCGCGGTACCCAGCTGAGCACCGAACTGGGCCGCCTCGACGGGGTGGCCGTGGCGACGCCCGCCGTGCCGAGCCAGGACGGGAAGGCCGCGCTCGTGACGGTCGTCCCCAAGACCGCGCCGGACGACGCCGCGACGACGGACCTGGTGCACCGGATGCGCGACCTCATCCGCGAGGACGGGTCGAGCACCCCGGCGTACGTGACGGGCCAGACGGCCGTGAGCGTCGACGTCAACGCGACCCTGTCGGAGGCGCTGCCGGTCTACCTCGTCCTCGTGGTCGGCCTGGCGTTCGTGCTGCTGGTGCTCGTGTTCCGCTCGCTGCTGGTCCCCGTCGTGGGCGTCCTCGGGTTCCTCCTGACCATCGGCGCCTCGCTGGGGGCCACCACCGCGGTGTTCCAGTGGGGCTGGGCCAAGCAGCTCGTCCACGCCGACACGACCGGTCCGCTGCTGAGCCTGGCGCCGATCATCGTCGTCGGGATCCTGTTCGGCCTCGCGATGGACTACCAGGTGTTCCTCGTCTCCCGGATGCACGAGGCGCACGCCCACGGGGCGCGACCGCTGCAGGCCGTGCGGACGGGGTTCCGGCAGGCGGCACCCGTCGTCGTCGCCGCGGCCGCGATCATGTTCGCCGTCTTCGCCGGCTTCGTCCCCGAGGGCGACGCGACGATCAAACCCATCGCGTTCGCGCTGGCGATCGGGATCCTCGCCGACGCCGTCGTCGTCCGGATGGTCGCGGTGCCCGCCGCGCTCTCCCTGCTGGGCCGGGCGGCCTGGTGGCTGCCGCGCTGGCTGCAGTGGCTCCCCGTCCTCGACGTCGAGGGCGCCGCCCTCGAACGCCGCGACTCCACCGGCGAGCGCGCCGTCACCCCGGAGGCCTCCCCGACGCACTGAGCCACCACCCCGCGCGGAAAACACTCTTTCCGCCCTCGAACTTGTGTTTCGAGGGCGGAAAGGGTGTTTTCCGCGCGACGGCAGGGGGGGCGTGCGGAGGGCGGGCCTACGGTGTCCTGGTGCAGCGACGCGCCTCCCGTCCGGTCCGTCCGGGGTGCTCACCGTGAGCGAGCTCGGCCTGGACGGCACGAACGGCATCCTGTGCCGACCCGGCGTGCAGACCGTGCACTCCAGCGCCGGCCTCGGCCTGGAGCAGCTCTACCTGTCCACCCAGCTGGAGTCGCCGTACGGGGCCACCTTCGCGCCGGCGGCGACGAGCACCGTGATCCTGCACCTCGACGGGCCCGTCCGGGTCAGCCGCGGGCCGGCCGGACGGCGCCGGAGCCGGCAGGTCGCCGCCGGAGGACTGTTCCTGCACCCCGCGGGACGTGAACTGACGGTGGAGCTCGGCAGCGCCCTGCGCACCGTGCACCTCTACCTCACCGCGCAGGCCCTCGACGAGGCCGCCGGCGGCCGGTCCCCGGAGCTGGCCGAGGACCTGGGCGTGGCCGACGCCCTGCTCGAGCAGCTCGTCCGCGCCCTGGACCGGGCACTGCGCGACTGGGAGCCCGCGGCCCGGACCTACGTGGACCAGCTGACGAGCGCCACCGCCGCCCAGCTGACCCGCTTCCACGCCCGGGGCCGGGGACCGGCCACCGACGAACCGGGCCGGGGGGCGCTGAGCGAGCAGCAGCACCGGGTCGTGCACGCGTTGATGCAGGACCGGCTGGGCGAGCCGCTCCCGCTGGCCGTCCTGGCGCAGGCGGTGGGGCTCGGCCCGAGCCAGTTCTCCCGCCGGTTCAAGGCCAGGACCGGTGTCGCGCCGCACCAGTACCTCCTGGACCTGCGGGTCGACGAGGCGGCCCGGCTGCTGCGCTCGGGGACCGACCCCATCGCCCTCGTCGCCGCGCGGTGCGGGTTCAGCCACCAGGAGCACCTGACGCGGGTGTTCCGCGCGCGGCTGGGCACCACCCCCGGCACCGTCCGCCGCGGCGGCTGACCCGCGCGTTTCGTGCAGGAGCGGGCGCGCTCTCGTGCAGGACACCTCCGGGGGCGCGGGTCCAGGCTCGGTCCACCACGACGCGGAGGGACCCCTCGCGGCGAACAGGAGGAACGAGCTCATGGTGGACCTCGACACCGACGTCCTGGTCATCGGCAGCGGACCGGCCGGCAGTGCCGCCGCCCTCGCCCTGGCCACCTACGGGGTGCGCGTCACCCTCGTCACGAAGTACGGACGGCTGGCGGACACCCCGCGCGCCCACATCACCAACCAGCGGACGATGGAGGCCCTGCGCGACCTCGGCGTCGAGGACGAGGTGGTGGCGCAGGCCACTCCGCAGGAACTCATGGGGAACCTCGTCTACTGCACGTCCCTGGCCGGGGAGGAACTGGGCCGCTCGCGGGTGTGGGGCACCCGCCCGGACCGGGGGGCGGAGTACGCGGCCGCCAGCCCGTCCCGGATGTGCGACATGCCCCAGGACCTCATGGAACCCGTCCTCCTCGGCCGGGCCCAGGCCCGCGGGGCGTCGGTGCGGTTCGACACCGAGTTCCTGTCCCTCGTGCAGGACGACGACGGCGTCCTGGTGCGGCTGCGGGACCGGTTGCGGGGCGACGAGTACGACGTCCGGGCCCGCTACGTCATCGGCGCCGACGGCGCCCGCAGCCGCGTCGCCGAGGCGGTGGACCTGCCGGTGCGGGGCCGGATGGCCGTGGGCGGCAGCATCAACGTCGTCTTCGAGGCGGACCTGTCCCACCTGGTCGCCGACCGCCCCTCCGTCCTGTACTGGGTGCTGCAACCCGGCGCGGACGTCGGCGGCATCGGGGCCGGGCTCGTGCGGATGGTCCGCCCCTGGAACAAGTGGCTCATCGTCTGGGGCTACGACCTGGACGGACCGGCCCCCGACCTGTCGGACGAGTTCACCCTGTCCGTCGTCCACCGCCTCGTCGGGCAGGACGTGCCGGCGCGCATCCTGTCCGCCTCGGCGTGGACCGTGAACCACGCCTGGGCCGAGGAGTACTCCGCCGGTCGCGTGTTCTGCACGGGCGACGCCGTCCACCGGCACCCGCCGTCGAACGGACTGGGGTCGAACACCTCGATCCAGGACTCCTACAACCTCGCGTGGAAGCTCGCCCTGGTCCTGGGCGGGCAGGCCGGTCCGGGGTTGCTGGACACCTACTCCGCCGAGCGCGCACCCGTGGGCCGCCAGGTCGTCGACCGCGCCAACCAGAGCATCGCCGACACCTCCCGGCTCTACGCCGCCCTGCGGATCGACGGCGACCAGGACCCCGAGCGGATGCGGACGGCCATCGACGGCCGCAAGCTCGCCGGCCCCGCCGGGCGGGAACAACGGGCGGACCTGCGCGCGGCGATCGCGTTCAAGGACTACGAGTTCAACTGCCACGGCGTGGAGATGGACCAGCGCTACGCCTCCCGCGCCGTCGTCCCGGACGGAACTCCCCCGCCCGTCCCGGACCGGGACCCCGAACTGCACTCGCACGCCACGTCCCGCCCGGGCGCGAAACTGCCGCACGCCTGGCTCACGGCGCGCGACCGCCGCCAAGTCTCGACGCTGGACCTCGGCGGGCACGGCCGGTTCACGCTCTACACGGGCATCGGCGGGGAGGACTGGACGGCCGCCGCCCGCACGGTCGGCGACCGGCTGGGGCTCGACCTGCGCACCGTCGTCGTCGGTCCCGGCTGCGAGCACGAGGACCTCTACGGGGAGTGGGCCGCCGTGTGCGAGGTCGAAGAGGACGGGATGCTCCTGACCCGCCCCGACGGCTACGTCGCCCACCGCAGCCGCTCGGCCGCCGGGTCGGCGGCCGCCGCCGAGCAGCTGCTCGAACGCGTCCTGCGCACCGTGCTGGACCGGGAAGAACCGAACCGCGAGGAGGGGACCGCGTGAGCGCTCGGGAACTGTTCAGCGAGGAGTCGTCCGCGGAGGTGGTGGCCGCCAGTTTCGACGGCACCCCGGACCCCCGGCTGCGCCGGGTGGTGCAGTCCCTCGTGCGGCACCTGCACGACTTCGTCAAGGACGTGGAACTCACCGAGGCCGAGTGGGAGACGGCCGTCGACTTCCTCACGCGGACGGGCCAGATCTGCTCGGAGACCCGTCAGGAGTTCATCCTGCTCTCCGACGTGCTGGGCCTGTCGATGCTCGTGGAGACCGTGAACCACCGGACCGGCGGAGCCTCGACCGAGCAGACCGTCCTCGGGCCGTTCCACGTGGCCGCCTCCCCGGCCCGCGACCTCGGTACCGACATCGCCCTGGACGGCAAGGGAACCCCCTGCCTCGTCTCCGGGCGGGTCACCGGCACCGACGGGACCGCCCTGGCCGGGGCGCGGGTCGACGTGTGGCAGACGAACGAGGACGGTTTCTACGACGTCCAGCAACCCGACGTGCAACCGCCCGGGAACCTGCGGGGGATCTTCACCACCGACGACGACGGCCGCTACTGGTTCCGTTCCGTGGTTCCCCGGTACTACCCCATCCCCGACGACGGGCCGGTCGGGGAACTGCTGGCCGCGACCGGCCGCCACCCCTACCGGCCCGCGCACCTGCACTTCATCGTCAGCGCCGCGGGGCACCGGTCGGTGACCACCCACGTCTTCGTGGCCGACAGCCCCTACCTCGACTCCGACGCGGTGTTCGGGGTCAAGGAGAGCCTGGTGCGCGACGTCGCGGAGGTCGACGACCCCGCCCGGGCCGAGGCCGTCGGCCTCCCGAACCCGTTCCGCACGCTCACCTTCGACCTCACCCTGGCGCGCGAGGACGAGGAGCCGGGTTCCCCGACGCCGGCGACGGCGGGTGGACCGTCGTGACCGTCGTGACCGGCGGGGCCGGGGCGTGGGCGTCCTTCACGTACGAGCCGCTGCCCACGCGCGTGGTCTTCGGCGCGGGAACGCTGGCGCGGGTGCCCGAGGAGGTCGACCGGCTGGGGCTCGGCGCGGTCCTCGTCGTGTCCTCCCCCGGGCACGTCGGGACCGCCCGGGACCTGGCCCGGACGCTCGGCCGACGGTCCGCCGGGGTCTTCGACGGCGCCCGGGTGCACGTCCCCGCACCGGTCGCGGACGCCGCGGTGCAGGCGGCGGACGCGGCCGGCGCGGACGGCTGCGTGGCCGTCGGCGGCGGGTCGGCGATCGGCCTCGGCAAGGCCGTGGCCCTGCGGCGGGGGCTGCCCCTCGTCGCGGTCCCCACCACCTACGCCGGGTCCGAGATGACCCCGGTGTGGGGGATCACCGAGGACGGGCTCAAGCGCACCGGCCGTGACGTGCGGGTGCTGCCCCGCAGCGTCGTGTACGACGTCGACCTCACGCTGTCGATGCCCGCGGACCTCACGGTCACCAGCCTCTTCAACGCCCTGGCGCACGCCGCCGAGAGCCTGTACGCGCCCGACGTCACCCCGGTCGTCGCGCTGCTGGCCCAGGCGGCGGTCCGGACCGTCGCCGACGCCCTCCCGAGCGTGCTGGCCGACGGCGGGGACGTCGCCGCCCGGGGCGACCTGCTGCGGGCGGCGTGGTGGTGCGGGACGGCCCTCGGGGCCACGACGATGTCGTTGCACCACAAGCTGTGCCACACGCTCGGGGGCACGCTGGACCTGCCGCACGCACCGACCCACACCGTCCTGCTGCCGCACACGCTCGCGCACAACCTGCCGGCCGCACCGCAGGCGGCCCACGCCCTCGCCGAGGCCCTGGGGTCGGACGACCCCGCGCGGGCGCTGTGGGACCTGGCCGGCCGCTGCGGCGCACCGCGCTCGCTGGCCGACCTGGGCGTCGCCCGCTCCGACCTGCCCCGGCTGGCGGAGCTGGCCTCGACCTCCCCCTACGCCAACCCGCGGCCCGTCACCCGCGAGGGCGTGCTCCGACTGCTGGAGGACGCCTGGGCCGGCCGGGCCCCGGCCGCCGGGGAGGTGGCGGGGTGAGCGCGGGCGAGTACGGCGTGGCGGGCGGTCACGTCCTGACCATGGACCCGCGGACCGGGGACGTGCCGGCCGGCCGGGTCCACGTGCGGGACGGGCGCATCGTCGCCGTCGGCCGCGACGTCGACGCGCCCGGGGCGACCGTCCTGGACGCCACCGGCGGGATCGTCCTGCCGGGCTTCGTCGACACGCACTGGCACATGTGGAACTCGCTCCTGCGCGGGCTCTCCCACGACGCGGTGGGGTACTTCGCCCTGCAACCGCTGGCGGGCGCGTACACCGTGGAGGACCACTTCACGGCCGTCCGGTTCGCCGCGGCCGAGGCGCTCAACGCCGGCGTCACCACCTGCCACGCCTGGGCCAACGCGGTGCGGGACCCCGAGGACGCGCAGGCGGAGCTGGAGGCGCTGCGCGAGAGCGGGATCCGCGCGCGGTACGGGTACGGCGGACCGCCGCCGGGTGCCCCCGCCCGGGACCTCGGCGACGACCTGCGCACGGCGCTGGCCTGGCTGGCGGACCGGTCGAGGGACCAGGCGGGGGACCAAGCGGGGAACCGCATCACGCTCGGACTGGTCGTCCAGGACCCGCAGGTCCTGCGCGCCGCCGTGGCGGCCGCCCGCGGGCTGGGGCTGCCCACGATCGGGACGCACACCGACCTCTCGGAGGTGGCGGACCTGCTCGGGCCCGACTTCCTCTACACCCACGGGGCCGGGGAACCGGCGCCGGTCCTGCGGGCCGTCGCCGCGGCCGGGCTGGCCGTGTCGCTGTGCCCGTGGACCGACCCGCTGACGGGCGCGGGTCTGAGCCCCGTCGTGGAGCTGCTCGCGGCCGGCGTCCCCGCCGACCGGATCTCCCTGTCGGTCGACACGACGAGCCAGACGGCGGTCGACCCGTTCGCGGCCCTGCGGATGACCCTCTACAGCGCCCGGATCGCGCAGCGCCCCGGCACCGGTTTCAGCGGCGTCCTGGCCCAGGACCTCTTCGGGGACGGGCCGCCGACACCGCTCATGACGCCGCGCGACGTCCTGCGCATGGCCGGGACCAACGGGGCCGACGTCCTCGGTCTGCAGGCGCAGACCGGGTCCCTGACCCCCGGCAAGCGCGCGGACGTCGTGGTGGTGCGGACCGACGGGCTCGGGATGCTGCCCGTGGCGGCCGGGGTCGACCCCGTGAACCTGCTCGTCCAGGGCGCCCACCCGTCCGACGTGGACCTCGTCGTGGTGGACGGCGTCCTGCGCAAGGTCGACGGCGAGCTGCTCGGCACGCCCGCCCGCGAGCTGTCCCGGCGGGCCGCCACCGCGCAGCGGGACCTGCTGGCGCGGGCCGGCCACGCGACCGGAGGGCTGCCGGGCTGAAGGAATGCCGACGCGGTGCCGATGGTTGGGAGGACTGGTCGCCCCGGTACGTGTCCCCGGGCCTCAACTCCAGCCGCTACGAGCGGCCGCTCGCCGAGAGGCGACGCTCGGGGCGACCAGCCTCTTCCTCTCCCCCGCCCGTCGGCCTCAGACGGCGCGGCGGCGACGCGCCGCGGTGAGCAGGAGCCCCCCCGCGAGGACCAGCGCCGCCCCTCCCGCGAGCCAGGGGGCGACGTCCGTGCCCGTGCTCGCGAGCGGACCGGACGGCGCCGCGGCGACCGCCGTGCGCGACGGCCGCTGGGTCGGGACCGGGGCGGGCGCCGGGGCGACGGGAGCCGTCGACGTGGGCGGCGCGGTCGGCACGGGGGTGACGGCGGCGGCGGGTGCGTACCGCAGCTCGGTGTCCGGCGCGAGGCGCTGGTTCTCGGGCAGGCCGAGGTAGGCGGTGAACGCCTCGAGGTCCGTCCTGCCGAGTTCCACCCGGTCGGTGCCGTCGGCGAGCGTGGTGAAGTTGTCCCCACCCGAGGCCAGGAAGCTGTTGACGGTGACCCGGTACTGCGCGGCGGGGTCGACCTCGGCGCCGTCGAGGGTGACGGACCGGATCCGCTGCCCGGCCGGGGCGGCCTCGTCGTAGGTGAAGAACAACCCCTTCGACAGCCCCAGGGCCAGGAACGGGCGGGAGGAACCGGCCGGCTGCCACTGCTCCTCCAGGACCTGCCGGACCTGGTCGCCCGTCAACGTCATCGTCACGACGGAGTTCGCGAACGGCTGCACGGCAGCGGCCTCCGCGTACGTCACGACGCCGTCGCCCTCGGTCCCGGACTGCGCGTAGAGGAGGTCCTCCCGGATCCCGCCGGGGTTCTCCAGGGCGATCTGCGCGCCCGCGGCCTCCGTCTGCTGCAGCTGCGCGTCGGCGATGAGGTTTCCCAGCGGGGACTGCTTGCCGCGGTCGTCGTCGCCACCGGAGAACGCGCGCGTGATGTCGGCGGTGATGGACCCCACGGGTTTGCGGCCGACCTCGTCGGCGTACGCGACGGCGTCGTCGACGATCCTCTGGACCTGCGCGTTCGGGGCGAACCCCTCGACCGGCAGCACCTGGTGGCCGGCGGCGACGACCTGGCGGGACGTGGTGTCGACGTCGAGGACGAGGTTGTCGACGGCGGTGGAGTAGCTCTCCGCGGAGACCACGGGCCGCTGGACGGAACGCCCCGCGACGGGGAACGCGCAGTCGTAGCGCAGGTGGGTGTGCCCCGAGACGATCGCGTCGATCTGCGGGCTCGCCCCCTGGACGATCTTCCCGAACGCGCCCTGCGTCCCGACGGTGGCGCAGTCGGTCCCCGACGACCCCTCGTGCGCGAGCAGGACGACGACGTCCGCCTCGTCGTTGGCGGGGTTCCCGTCGGACAACTGCGCCGCCACCGCGTTCGCGGCCGCGACGGGGTCGGTGAACTGCAGGCCCTGGATCCCGGCCGGGGCCACGAGACTGACCGTCTGCTGCGTCACGACGCCGACGAAACCCACCCGGATCCCGCCGACCTCGGTCGTCGCGAACGACGGCAGGGCGTGCGACCCGTCGGCCTCCAGGACGTTCGCGGCGAGGTAGGGGAACGCGGCCAGGGGGTTCGCACCGTTCGCACCGGGCTTGCCCTGCACGCCGATCCGGTCGGTCAGGTCGGCGTACCCGCGGTCGAACTCGTGGTTCCCGGCGGCCGAGACCGCCACCCCCATCGCGTTCAGCGCGGCGATCGTCGGGGCGTCCTGCTGGATGAACGACGTGAACGTCGAGGCGCCGACGTTGTCGCCGGCCGACACGACGACGGTGTTCGGGTTCTTCGCGCGCATCGCGTCGAACACCCCGGCGAGCTGCGCCGCCCCGCCGACCGGGTTCCCGTCGTCGGTCTCCTCGGGCGCCTCGAGGCGGCCGTGGAAGTCGTTGAACGCCCCGATCTGGATCCGGGTGACGCCGGCGGCCGGAGCCGGGAGGACGTCGGGGACCTGACCCGGTGTGGTGGCCGCGGACGCGGGAACCGCCAGCAGGGGTGCCGCGAGCGCCGCGGTGGCGGCACCGGAGCAGAGGAACCGGACGAGGGGACGGCCAGGACGCATGGGCTCGCTTCCGAGGGGGGCGGGGGCGTGGCGGATCCTGCCATCCACAGCCGCCTCAAGGGAACCCCTCGGGTTCACCGGGCGAACGCGTCAGCCGGCCAGGGCGATCTGCACGCCGCGCTGGGCGACCCCCACGAGCCCGACCTCCTCGGCCTCGGCGAGCGGGACCCAGCGGGCGAGGTCGGTGCTGCCCCCGACGTCGAGGACGACGGGGTCGAGGACCTCCAGCGGTTCGGCCCGCACGAGGATGCGCACGGCGTGGAAGTCCTCCAGGACCCCGCGCGGGGACCGGCCCGTGAAGTGCTCCGCCCCGATCTCCGCGAGCCCGGTGACGCGCACGGCCATGCCCGTCTCCTCGTGCACCTCGCGGACGACGGCCGCGAGCGGGTGCTCGCCGTGGTCCACCCCGCCCCCGGGCAGGGTCCAGCGACCGGGGCTCGGGGTCTTCGTGCTGAGGCGGGTCAGCAGGAGGGCCCCGTCGGCGACGACGACGGCGTAGCAGGCCAGGCGCTGGCGCACGACGGGCCGGCCGTCGTCGGCGACCGGGCCGACCCGGGCGCGTTCGGCGTCCTGGAGCGCGACGAGGTCGTCGGCCGCCAACGGCCAGTCGTCGGGGGTCGGGACCCACTGCGCCGCAGCGGGTGCCGTCCCGGTCAGCTGCGCCGCCAGGACGAGGTGGACGGTGTGCAGGTCGAGGCCGTCGTGCGTGCGCCGTCCGTCGTGGACCGCGAGCAGGTCGCCGAGCTCGACGTCGGGCCCGAGCACCCGGCGGGCCGCCGCCGACGGGGTCTCGCCGTGGGCCAGCAGGGCCCACGGCAGGGCGCCGTCGAGGACGAGCAGGCGCCCGTCGTCGACGACGGCGACGTGGACCGCGACCCGTTGCAGCGCGCTCACGCGGCGCGGACGCCGAGCTGGGCCTGGACCGCGTGCGTGTTCTTGCGCTCGGCGTAGAAGGAGAGGAACGGGATGGTGCCCGCGAGCGCCGTCAGGACCATGCGGTTCCACGACCAGCGGACGCGGTTGCCGAGGTCGAAGGTGGTGATGAGCAGGATGACGTAGAGCCAGCCGTGGGCGACGCCGACGACCTCGACGACCCGCTCACCGCCGCCGAAGGCGCCCAGGTACTTCTGCGGCAGACCGACGCAGACGAGGACGACGAGCCCGATGCCCGTCAGCCACGCCATGACCCGGTAGCGCGTCAACGCGGCCCTGATCTTCGGCTCGGACCGCAGTCCGCCGGCCGTTCCCGCGCTCACCGGGCACCACTCATGTCTCGTCCTCCTGCGCCGTCGTCCGCACCGTCGGCCGGTGCTGCGGGGTCATCCTCCCCCGACTCCCTGCGCTCATCGCGCACGGCCCGGAACCAGATCACCACGGCGAAGAGGGCGAAGACCCACCACTGCGCCGCGTAGGCCAGGTTGCGCCAGTCGAGGCGGCGCGTCGCCTGCCCCGGGTCGGCGGGCGGGACGGCCCGCAGACCGGCCGCGGGAGCGGTGTCGGTCACGTAGGCGTTGGCGACCGGGTAGTCCACGCGGTTGACGAGGTCGGCGGCGCTGACGATCCACGTCTGACCGGCGGGCAGCGCGGCCGTGGACGGCGCGACGTCGGAGGCCTCGGGTGGCTGGACGACGCCGGCGACGTCGACCGGACCGGTGGGCAGCGCGGGAGCCGCGGTCCCCGGGGGCACCCACCCCCGCACGACCGGGACACCGGACCCGTCGGCCAGGACGACGACCCCGAGGGCCCAGGAGCCGACGACCCCGTCGAGGGCGCGGCCGGGCACGAGGAGGTCGACGGCCGGGTCGAAGGTCCCGGCCACCTCCACGCGGTGTCCGACCTCGTCGGAGGACAGGACGGACGCGGCCCCGGTGGCACCGGCGTCGACGATCTCGCTGATCGGTGCGACCGGTTGCCGCGCAGGCGGTTCGGTGATGACGACGTTGCCGCGCTGCCACTGCCAGACGCCCAGGGCGCTGCAGACGAGCACGACGGCGAGGGCCACGGCGGTCAGGACGGCGACGCGGCCCTTCGGCACGCCCGGGCGGTCGGAGTCCACCGCGTCAGGCTACGTGCCGAGACTGGGAGTTCGCCTCAGCTCGTCCGGTCGAACTGGTCGCGGCGCGCCTCGCTGATAGCGGAATCCCACTGGGTGCGGTAGCGCTTTCCCCGAGAGGGGCGGTCGGGACGGGTTCCGGCCCCGGGCCACCGCGTGTCGGCGCCGACGAAGGGGGCGGTGAGGGCGAGCGCGAGGAGCACGCACAGGACGACGAGGCCGCTCACAGGTCGCTCCCCCCGTCGAGGCGGCGACTGCGACCGCTACCGGTCCGCTGCTGAGTAGCGCTATTGTCTGTTCTCATGGACAACGGTAGCAGTGTGCAGCGTGTCACCGCCAGCCTGCGCGAGATCGCCGCCGGGCTGTCGGCGGGGGCCAAGCTGCCCAGCAGCCGCCGCCTCGTCGCCGACCTGGGCGTGGGTCCCGTCACCGTCCAGCGGGCCATCGACGTGCTCGTGGCCGACGGCACCGTCGTCACGCGCCCCGGGGCCGGCACCTTCGTGGCCCGCGCCACCCGGACCGCCACGGTGGACACCGACTGGCAGCGCGTCGCCCTCGGCGCCTCCCCCGTCCAGACCGAGGGCGTGCTCGCGGCGCTGACGGTCCCCTCGCACGACGTCCTCGACATGGCGCGCGGCTACCTCGACCTCTCGCTGCAACCGTCCTCGCGGCTGGCCTCGGCCATGGCCCGCGCGGCCCGCCGCCCGGAGGCGTGGACCGTCCCCCCACCCGCGGGTGTCCCCGAGCTGCGGACGTGGTTCGCCCAGCAGCTCGGCGCCGACCGCGACGACGTGTTCATCACCCCCGGCGGCCAGGGCGCGCTGTCGACGGTGCTGCGCTCGATCGTGCCCGCGGGCAGCCCGGTGCTCGTCGCCGTCCCCGGCTACCCGGGCGTCATCTCGTTGCTGCGCAGCGCAGGACTCGTCCCCGTCCCGGTGCCCACGGACGCCGACGGGGTCCGCCCCGAACTCCTCGAACGCGCCTTCGAGCAGTCCGGGGCCCGCCTGCTGTACCTGCAGCCCACCTACGCCAACCCCGACGGTTCCGTGCTGGCACCCGACCGACGACGTCCCGTGCTGGAGATCGCCGCCCGGGCGGGGGCCTTCGTCGTGGAGGACGACTTCGCGCGCTGGCTGGGGCACGGGCCGACGGCCTCCCCCTCGCTGCTGCGCGACGACACCGACGGCCGCGTCATCACCGTGAACTCCCTCAGCAAGGTGTCCGGCCCCAGCCTGCGCGTCGGCTGCGTCGTCGCGCGAGGCCCGGTGGCGCAACGCATCGCGGGGTTGAGCTTCGTCGACCACCTCATCGTCGCCCGACCCCTGCAGGAGGCCGCCGTGGAACTCGTCACCGGCGCCGGCTGGAACGCCCACCTGCGCGGACTCTCGGCCGCCCTGGGGTCCCGGCTCGAGGCGCTCTCGACCGCGCTGGCCCGGGAACTGCCCGAGTGCAGCTGGCCGCGCCCGCGCGGGGGTTTCTCGTTGTGGCTGCGCCTGCCCCGCGGCGTCGACGACCTCGAGGTCGCGGCCCGGACCCGGGAACGCGGGCTGGCCGTCGGGCCGGGGCGGCACTACGTCGTCGCCGAGGAGGACGCAGCGCACCTGCGGCTCTGCTACGCCGCGATCACCGAGCAGCAGATCCCGGCCGCGGTGAAGGTGCTCGCCGCGTCGCTGTGAGGGCTCACCACGGCACGCGCGTCCCGTCCCACGACCACAGCGCGCCCGTCGGCCCGTCGTCGGGCAGCAGCGCCAACCGGACGGCCCCCGCCGCCGCCTCGGCCGGGTCCCCCCCGGCACTCGTCCCGGGCACGAGGTTCGTGCGGCGCAGGCCCGGCGCGAGGGCGTTGACCTTCACGCGCGGTCCGAGCGCCTGGGCGGTCAGCAGCGTCACGGCGTTCACCGCGGTCTTGGACGTGCGGTAGGCCAGCCCCCCGCCCCGGACGCGCACCGCGTCGAACTGCGGGTTCGGTCCCTCCGCCCACGCGAGCGGCCCCGTCCCGCTGGAGACGTTGACGACCCATGGGTGGTCGGACCGCTGCAGCGCAGGGACGACGGCCTGCGTGAGGGCGACGACGCCGAACACGTTGGTCTCTTACGCCGCCCGCATCTGGTCCCACCCGGTCGACGTGACGTCCTCGCCCCCCGGGTTCACCCCGGCGTTGTTGACGAGCACGTCGAGCTCCCCGACGTGGGCGGCGGCCGCCACCACCGACGCCTCGTCGGTGACGTCGAGCGGGACGACGCGGGCCCGCTCGCCGAGCTCGGCGACCGCACGGCTGCCCCGCCCCTCGTCGCGGGCCCCGATCCACACGGTCGCGCCCGCCGCGAGCAACTGCCGGGCGATCTCCCGCCCGATGCCGTTCGTCGCCCCCGACACGAGGGCCACGAGGCCGTCCGCCGGCACCCGACCCGCCGGGAGTCGTTCGATCCGGTTCACGGTCACCCCTTCCAACTCCAACGATGTGGTTGGAGGTTAGGTCGTCTCATCTCCAACCGCAACGACGGGGTTGCTAGCCTGCCGCCGTGGCCTGGGACACCGAGGGGACGCGCCGCCGGCTGCGGGACGCGGCGCTGGTCGAGTTCGCCGCCCACGGCTACGAGGGCACGACGGTCGCCGCCATCGCCGCCCGGGCGCAGGTGAACAAGGAACGCCTCTACAGCTACTTCGGGGGCAAGCGGGCCCTCTGGGACCTCGTGCTCTCGACGGAACTCGAACGCCTGGCCGCCGCCGTCCAGCTGACGGGCGCCGGGCTCGACGACGTCGGGGAGTTCGCCGGCGCCACCTTCGACCACCACGCCCGCCACCCGGAACTGGGCCGCCTCCTGCAGTGGGAGGGCCTGCAGGAGGCTCCGCCGGCGCTCGCCGCCGTCCGCACGGAGCACTACCGGGAGAAGGTGTCCCGCGTCGCGGCCGCCCAGCACGACGGCGTCCTCGACGCCGGCCTGGACCCGGCGCACCTCGTCTTCGCCCTCATCGCCCTCGCCGCGTGGTGGCAGACCGTGCCCCAGCTGGCCGAGATGGTCACGGGCGCCGGACCCCACGACGCCGCGGAGCGGGCCCGCCGACGGGCGTTCGTCGTCGAGGCGGCGCGGCGGCTGGCCGCCCCCGGCTGACCCCGGCGAGACCCCGCACAGGAAACGCCCTGGCGTCGTCCGGGCCACCCCCGGCATCCTCGTCGCCATGACAGCGACCGGCACCGCAGCCCCGCGCGAGCACACCGTCCCCGTCGCCGACGGGGTCGACCTGTGGGCGCGGGAGAGCGGCGACCCGGCGGGCTCCCCCGTGCTGCTCGTCATGGGGGCGGCCTCCAGCGGCGTCCTGTGGCCCGACGCGCTCGTCGCCCGCCTGGGTCGGCGGCACCGCGTCGTCGTCTTCGACCACCGCGACACCGGGCGCTCGACGCGCGCGGTGGACCGCGCCCCCTACGAACTGCGCGACCTCGCCACGGACGCCGTGCGGGTCCTCGACCACCTCGGGATCGAGCGCGCCCACGTCGTCGGCATGTCGATGGGCGGCCTGCTGACGCAGCTGCTGATGCTCGACCACCCGCAGCGGGTGCTGTCGGCCACCCTCTTCTGCACCGGTGCGCTGTCCGGGGCGCCGGGTCGCGAGGACCTCCCGGGTCCGCACCCCGACCTGCTCGCCCTGTGGGGCCGGCTCGGGGAGACCCGCGACGAGGACGCGGAACTGGAGTTCCGGGTCGAGCACTGGCAGGCGCTCGCCGGCACGGCGATCCCGTTCCCGCGCGAGGAGGTCCTCGCGCTGGAACGACGCGCCATCGCCCACGGCGGACCCGCGGACGCGAGTTCGGCCACCGCCCACGCCCGCGCCGGCACCTCCGGGCTCGACCGCGGCGCCGAACTCGCCGACGTCCGCGTCCCCACCCTCGTCGTCGAGGCGCCGGAGGACCCCGCCTACCCGCCGCCGACGGCGCAGCACCTCGCGGCCGCGGTCCCCGGGGCCCGGCTCGTGCGGGTGCCGGGCATGGGGCACGCCCTGCCCGCCGCCGTCCTCGCGCCCCTGGCGGACGCCGTCGAGGAGCACCTCGACGCCGTCGACACCGCGCCCTCCTGAGGATCCCGCCTCGTCGACGCGCGGCGGTGTGGCGCTGGACGTCCCCGCGCGGGAACCTCGGGACGTGCAGCTGACCTCGACGGACGGTGCCGTCTTCGTGCTGGGTCTGACCGGCTACCAGTACCCCGGCCGCGACGACCCCGGCGGCTGGGACGCCAACTGGCTCGTGGTGCACGGGGAGGTGCGCACGAGCGACGGGGAGTCGTGGTCGTTCGACGACCCGTCCCTGACGACGTGGGACGCGCAGGAGCTGCAGCGCTGGCTGCACGCCGCCGCCGAGGGGCACGTCGACCCCGTGGACGACGCGCAGGCGGACGGGACCGGCCGGCTGGCCTTCACCGAGCCGAACCTCGCGTTCAGCATCGCCGCCGTCGTCGGGCACGAGACCCTCCTGCGGGTGCACCTGTCGGCCGAGGCCGTCTCCGGCCGGCCGGGGTGGACGAGGGAGACGGCCCCCGAGCTGTACGCGTACACCGTGCCGTTCCGGCTCCACCACGACGCCCTGCGCACCGCCGCGCAGGAGTGGGACCGCGACGTCGAGGCCTTCCCGCCGCGCTGACGGCCCCCGCGCCGCGGTGTGCCGGCGTCAGCGCCCGTCGCCTGCGACGACGCGGTCCACGGACTCGCGCAACCGGCGGCGTTCGGCGGTGATCCACCCGCCGTCGGAGTACGTCGCCACGAACGTCTCGACGAACTCCACGGGGTCCTCCCCCACGACCGAGCGCACGGGGGTCCCGTCGGCCGCTGCCTGCTCGAAGAGGTCGGCGAGGTCCTCGAACAGGCTGGCCGCGCGGCCGCCGTCGGTCGGTGTGCTCGGGCAGTGCAGCACGTACCGCTCCACGGCGGCGAGGACGGCGCGGTGCTCCTCGGGAAGGTTCTTGGCGCGCTCCTTGTAGGCGCGGTAACGCTTCTTGTCCTCGAGCGCGCCGGTGAGCACCTCGAGCGGGTTCTTCGTCACGACGGGTTCCCTTCGGTCCGGAGTTCGGTCAGCCGTCCGGCGAGGAAGTCCCACGTCGTCCAGAACTCGTCGAGCGCTGTGCGCCCGGACGCGTTGAGCGAGTAGACCTTCCGCGGCGGCCCCTTGGTCGAGGCGACCTTCTGCACGTCGACGAGGTCGCGCTGTTCCAGGCGCACCAGGAGGGCGTAGACGGTGCCTTCGGCGATGTCCTCGAAACCCTTGTCGCGCAACGAGGCGGTGATCTCGTACCCGTAGGCGTCCCGGCCCGCCAGGACCGCGAGGACGACGCCCTCGAGGGTTCCCTTGAGCATCTCGGTGATCTGCCTGGCCACGGAACTCCCACCTCGTCGTCACCCCACAGCGTCGGTACTCACTGTCGCTGACTACCGGTAGATAGCATCGCTGAGTACCGGAGGTTCGGCAAGGGGTTCAGCACGCGGGTCCCGGAGCGGTCAAGGGGTCCGGCGCCCGCCGCACGCGACCCGTCGCCGTCACCACGGCGAACCCCTCGCGGACCCAGTACTCGTAGCCGCCGAGGAGTTCCCGCACGCCCGTGTACCCCAGGGTCGCGAGCACGAGGGCGGCCCGGGTCGCCCCGTTGCACCCCGGTCCCCAGCAGTGCACGACGACGGCCGCGTCCCGGTCCGGCACCACGTCGGCGACGCGGTCGCGCACGAGCGGCCCCGGCAGGTGCACCGCCCCCGGCAGGTGGCCCTGCGCCCACGCTGCGTCCGAGCGGACGTCGAGGACGAGCGGGGACCGGCCGGCGGCGCGGTCGGCCGCGAGGTCGGCGGGGTCGGTCTGGAAGGCGAGGTGGGCCGCGAAGAAGTCGACGGCGGACAAGGGGTTCGACACCCCTCCAGGGAACCGGCCGCGCGACCGCCGGGCCAGGGGCGGTCGACGGCAGAAGCTCCCTGCCCCCGGGGATCCAGCGGTACCTTCGCGGTCGTGACGACGAATCCCCGGCCGACCCTCGACGCCACCGACCGCGCCCTCCTCGAGCACCTGCAGCGCGACGGCCGGACGAGCGTGGCCGACCTCGGCCGCGCCGTGAACCTGTCCGCGAGCGCCACGGCGGACCGGCTGCGCCGGCTCACCGACACGGGCGTCGTCACGGGCTTCACGGCCGTCGTCGACCCGGAGGCGCTGGGGTACACCGTGACGGCGTTCGTGCGCCTGGCCTACCCCACGGGGAACTACAAGCCGTTCCACGACCTGCTCGACACCACGCCGGAGGTCGTGGAGGCCCACCACGTCACGGGCGACGACTGCTTCGTCCTCAAGGTGCTCGCGCGGTCGATGCGCGACCTGGAGCGCGTGACGGGACGGCTCGCGACGCTCGGTGCGGTCACCACGAGCGTCGTGTACTCCAGCCCGTTGCGGGGCCGGCACCTCCGGCCGGCGTGAGGGTGCAGCGCGGCCGGCCGGAGGGTTCAGCGTCGGGAGGTCACTCCCACTCGATCGTCCCCGGCGGCTTGCTCGTGACGTCGAGCACGACGCGGTTGACCTCGGGCACCTCGTTCGTGATGCGCGTGGAGATGCGGGCCAGGACGTCGTACGGCAGGCGCGTCCAGTCCGCCGTCATGGCGTCCTCCGAGGACACCGGCCGCAGGACGACCGGGTGGCCGTAGGTGCGGCCGTCCCCCTGCACGCCGACACTGCGGACGTCGGCGAGGAGCACCACGGGGCACTGCCAGATGTCGCGGTCCAGACCCGCGGCCGTCAGCTCGGCGCGCGCGATGGCGTCCGCCGCGCGCAGCACCTCCAGGCGCTCCGGCGTCACCGCGCCGACGATGCGGATGGCCAGGCCCGGCCCGGGGAAGGGCTGGCGGTAGACCATCGCCTCGGGCAGGCCGAGCTGCACGCCCACGGCGCGGACCTCGTCCTTGAACAGGGCGCGCAGCGGCTCGACGAGTTCGAAGGCCAGGTCGTCGGGCAGGCCCCCCACGTTGTGGTGGCTCTTGATCGTCGCCGCGCCCGTACCGCCGCCGGACTCCACGACGTCGGGGTAGAGGGTGCCCTGGACGAGGAACTTCACCTCCCCGCCCTCGGAACCCTCCTTCGCCACGACGTCGCGCGCGGCCTGCTCGAAGACGCGGATGAACTCGCGGCCGATGATCTTCCGCTTCTGCTCCGGGTCGCTCACGCCGTCGAGCGCGTCGGCGAAGCGCCGCACGGCGTCGACGACGTGCAGCTTCACACCTGTCGCGGCGACGAAGTCCTTCTCGACCTGCTCGGCCTCACCGGCGCGCAGCAGACCGTGGTCGACGAAGACGCACGTGAGCTGGTCCCCCACCGCGCGCTGCACGAGCGCCCCGGCGACGGCGGAGTCGACGCCGCCGGACAGGGCGCAGATGACCTTGCCGTCCCCGACCTGGGCGCGGATCCGCGCGACCTGCTCCTCGATGACGTTGCCCGTCGTCCAGTCGGGGGTGATGCGAGCCCCCTCGCGCAGGAAGTTCACGAGGACGTCCTGGCCGTGCGTGGAGTGCTTGACCTCCGGGTGCCACTGCACGCCGTAGAGGCGGCGCTCGTCGTCCTCGAAGGCGGCGACCGGGGTGTCGGGTGTGGAGGCCGTGACGCGGAAACCGGCGGGGGCCTGGGACACGCTGTCCCCGTGGGACATCCACACCGACTGCTCGGTGGGCTGGTCGCGCAGGAGCGTCGAGGCGGCCGGGTCCGGCAGCGCCGCGGCCGTGCCGCCGTACTCGCGCCGGCCGGTCTGGGCGACCTCGCCGCCGAGCGCCTTGGCCATGGCCTGGAACCCGTAGCAGATGCCGAGGACGGGGACCCCGGCCGCGAACAGGGCCGGGTCGACCTGCGGGGCACCGTCGGCGTAGACGCTCGAGGGGCCGCCGGAGAGGATCACCGCGGCGGGGTCCTTCGCGAGCATCTCGGCCACGCTCGTCGAGCTCGGCACGATCTCGGAGAAGACGTCGGCCTCACGGACCCGGCGCGCGATGAGCTGCGCGTACTGGGCGCCGTAGTCGACGACGAGGACCGGGCGGTGGGCGCGTTCGGCGTCCACCTCGGCGGGAGGGTCGGCGGGAGGGGTGGGCTGGCCTTCGGGCGCGTCCGGCGTCACGGCCCAAGGGTAGCCGCCGGGGCCCGGCCCCCCGAAAACCGCGTGGAAGCGGGGCCGGAAGGCGATTACCGTCGGTGCACGTGCGCTCCCTCCCCTTGAGCGACCCCGGAACTCCCGACGTCTCCTCCCCCGTCCGCTTCCTGCTGCGCACGGCGGCGCAGCAGTGGCGGCCCATGGTGGCCGGATCCGTCATCGGGACCGTGTGGTTGCTGTCCCAGGCCGTCCTGCCCGCCGCCATCGGGCGGGCGGTCGACGCCGGCCTCGTCGGGCCGGACGGACGCGGGGACGCCGCAGCCCTGACCCGCTGGTCGCTGCTCGTGCTCGCCCTCGCGGTCGTCACCGCCTGCGCGGCCGTCCTGCGCCACCGGTACGGCGTGACGAACTGGCTGACCGCGTGCTTCCGGACGCTGCAGCAGGTCGGCCGGCACACGGCCCGCGCCGGCACGGCGGTGACCGCGAAGCTGCCGCAGGGCGAGGTCCTCGCCTCGATCGCCTCCGACGGCCCCCGCCTGGCCGACGCCTTCGACGTCACCCAGCGCGCCGTCGCCTCCGTCGCCGCGGTGGTCGTCGTCGCGGTCCTCGTGCTGCGCACCTCGGTGCCCATCGGACTCGTCATCCTCGTCGGGGTCCCCGTCGTGATGGCGTTGCTGCTGCTCGTCCTCCGCCCCCTGCAGGAACGCCAACGCCTGCACCGCAAGCTGTCCGGTGAGCTCACCTCGATCGGCACCGACACCGTCCGCGGTCTGCGGATCCTGCGCGGCATCGGGGGCGAGGAGGTCTTCCTCGACCGCTACCGGGCCAAGAGCCAGCAGGTGCGGGCCGCCGGGGTGCGCGTCGCGACGTGGGAGTCGGCGCTGGAGGCGCTGCAGATCCTCGTCCCCGGCCTGCTCGTCGCCTCCCTCGTCTGGGCCGGCGCCCGGGCCACCGCCCGCGGCGACGTCACCGCCGGTGAGCTCGTGGCCCTCTACGGCTACGCCGCGTTCCTGACCTCCCCGCTGCGGATGCTCGTGGAGGCGGCGGACAAGTACGTGCGCGCGCTGGTGGCGGCCCGCCGGCTCATCACGCTGCTGGAGGTCCCGGCCGCGGTCGTGGACCGGCCCGGGCCCGCCGCCGGCACCCGGGGCGGCGCCCTGACCGACCCCGACTCCGGGGTCGCGGCCGCCGCCGGCGAGCTGACCGCCGTCGTGTGCGACCCGCCCGAGGACGCCGCCGTGCTGGCCCGCCGGCTGGCCCGCTTCGACGACGACACCCGCGCCACCTTCGGCGGGGTGCCGCTGCGGGACCTGCCCGTGGCGGAGGTGCGGACGCGCGTGCTGCTGGCCGAGGACGACGCCCAGCTGTTCAGCGGGACGATCCGCGAGCAGGTCGACCCCGAGCACGCGCACGACGACGCCGAGGTCCTCGCCGCCCTCGAGGTCGCCGACGCCCGCGACGTCCTCGACCTCGTCGACGGCGGCCTGGCCGGAACCGTCACCGAACGAGGCCGGTCGCTGTCCGGCGGGCAGCGCCAGCGCCTGGCCCTGGCCCGCGTGCTGGCCCGCGACCCCGAGGCGCTCGTGCTCGTGGAGCCGACGAGCGCGGTCGACGCCCACACCGAGGCCCGCATCGCCGGCCGGCTGCGCGCCGCCCGGGCCGGGCGGACGACCGTCGTCGCGACGGCCAGCCCGCTCGTCCTGCCGCAGGTCGACCACGTCTGCTGGGTGCGCGACGGGCACGTCGTCGCCACCGGCCGGCACGCCGACCTCCTCGCCACCGACCCGGGCTACCGGGCCTTCGTCACCCGCGACACCGTCGGGGCCGCCGTCCCGGGCCCCCGCACCCCCGGTCGCCCCCACCTCCCGCTCGAGGAGCACCCGTGAGGACCACCCTTCCCGTCGCCGACCGCGAGCACGTCCTGCGCGACGTGCGGCGGCTGCTGCGCCAGCACCGCGACCCCGGGCTGCGGATGCTCGCGCTGCACGCGCTGGCCGCCGTCGCCGGGCTGACCGGCCCGTTCCTCCTCGGCCGGCTCGTGGACGACGTCGTCGGCGCGGTCCGGACGGGCACCACCTTCGAGGTCGTCGCCCACCGGATCGACGTCGCCGTCGCCGTGCTCGTGGTGGCCGTCGTCGCGCAGGCCGTGCTGGCGCGGCTGGCGCGCAAACGGTCCCTCGTCCTGGCCGAGAGCGTCTTCGCGCAGCTGCGCGAGGAGTTCCTCACCCGGGCGACGGCCCTGCCGCTGTCGGTCGTGGAGCAGGCCGGCACCGGTGACCTCGTCTCGCGCACGACGAACGACGTCGACGCCCTGAGCTACACCGTCCGGTACGGGGCGCCCGCGATCCTCGTCGCCTTCGTCACGTCCGTGCTGACCGTCGTGGCGGCCGTGTTCTCGGGGCCGCTCGTGGCCCTGGCGGTGCTGGCGGGTTTCCCGGGGTTGTTCTTCGCGACGCGCTGGTACCTGCGCCGGGCCCCGCAGGGGTACGCCGCCGAACGCGCCGAGTGGGGGCGGATCTCCACGACCCTGGGCGAGAACGTCGAGAACGTCCGGACCGTCGAGGCGCTCGGCCTGGCCGACCACCGGGTCCGGCTCGTCGACGACGTCATCGGGGCCACCGTGCGACGCGAGCGGTACACGTTGTCGTTGCGCACCGTGTGGTTCCCGAGCATCGAGATGTCCTACCTCGTGCCCGTCGTCGTCGCGCTGCTGTGGGGCGGTTTCCTCGTGCGGCACGGCCTGCAGACGATCGGGCAGGTGACGACCGTCGTGCTGTACCTGCGCCAGCTCGTCGGGCCGGTCAACGAACTCCTCGCCTGGTGGGACGAGCTGCAGGTCGGGCAGGCCAGCTTCGCGCGCGTCGTCGGGTTGTCGGCGGTGGAACCCGACCGCACGACGTCGCCGGACCAGCCCGCGTCCGACGTCGTGCACGCCGACCGCGTGGGTTTCTCCTACACCCCGGGACGGCCTGTGCTGCACGGGGTCTCACTCGAACTGGCACCCGGTGAACGGCTGGCCGTGGTCGGACCGACGGGGGCGGGCAAGTCGACGCTGGGACGGTTGATCGCCGGCATCAACGCCCCCACCGACGGCACCGTGCAGGTCGGGGGCGCCGAGGTGACGGGGCTGCCGCTGGACGAACTCCGTTCGCGCATCGCCCTGGTGACGCAGGAGCGGCACGTGTTCGCCGCGTCCCTGCGGGACAACGTCGCGCTCGCGGCCCCCGGTTCCTCGCCGGAGGAGGTGCTCGACGCGCTCGCCGCCGTCGACGCGCGCGAGTGGGTGCTGGCCCTCCCCGAGGGGTTGGACACCGCGGTCGGGGAGAACGGGCTGACCCTGTCGGCGGCCCAGGCCCAGCAGGTGGCGTTGGCGCGCCTCGTGCTGGCGGACCCGCACACCCTCGTGCTCGACGAGGCGACCTCGCTGCTGGACCCGAACGCGGCCCGGCACCTCGAACGGTCGCTGGCCGCCGTGCTCGAGGGCAGGACGACCGTGGCCATCGCGCACCGCCTGCACACCGCGCACGACGCCGACCGCATCGCCGTCGTCGAGGGCGGGCGGATCACCGAGCTCGGGACCCACCACGAACTCGTCGACGCGGGGGGTTCGTACGGTCGGCTGTGGCGGAGCTGGCACGGCGAGGGGTAATCTGGCGGGGTTCGAGCTCAGGGCCCTGGTGCGCTTGTGGTGGGGAGGCGCACCCACGAGGCTGGAGCCTGTCCGTGAGCACCACCACATCCCCCTCCACCGGTCTGCGCTCGCGCTACGCGCGACTGCCGCAGATCGCCGGTCCCGCCTACCTGCCGGTCACGGCGCTCGGGCGGCTGCCCATCACGATGGTCCCCCTCGCCGTGCTCGGCCTCGTCACGGCCTCGAGCGGGTCGGTCGCCGTCGGCGGTCTGGCGAGCGCGGCCGCCGCCGTCGGTGAGGCGCTCGGCGTCCCCGTCGTCGGCTGGTTCGCCGACCGGAGCGGGCAGCGCACCGTCCTGCTGACCGTCGTCGTCCTGCACCTGCTGGCCCTCGCCGGGTTGTTCACCGCGCTCGGTGCGGCGGGCACCCCCGTCGTCCTCGCGGCCGCCGCGGGCGTGGGTCTCACGCTGCCGTCGGTCAGCGGGTTCTCCCGGGCCCGCTGGTTGCGGATGACCGCCGACCGCGACGACCTGTCGACGGCCTTCGCGGCCGAGGGCACGATCGACGAGGCCGCGTTCATCCTCGGTCCCGCCCTCGTCGGCGTCGTCGGCGTGCTGGGCACCCCGGCCGCCGCGCTGCTGACGTCGGCCGCGCTGACGGTCGTCTTCGTGACGTCGTTCGCCTGCCACCGCAGCCACCGGGTCACCGCGCCGGCGCCGCGGGACACCACCGTCGCTCGCGTGCGGGTGCCGTGGGTCGTCGCCGTCCCCGTGCTGGCGATGGTCTGCATGGGGGCGACGTTCGGCGCGACGCAGACCGGTGTCACCGCTGCGGCCGAACGGATCGGCTCCCCCTCGCTGGGGTCGCTCGTCTACGCCGTCTCCGCGATCGGCTCCACCGCGACGACGATCTGCCTGGTCCTGCTGCCCGAGCGGTTCGGGCTGCGGTCGCGCTGGTTCGCCTGCGGCCTCGGCCTCCTCGTCGGGGCCGGGCTCATGGCCGTCACGGCCACCCACCTCGGCGCACTCACGGGCGCCGTCCTCGTCATGGGCCTGTTCGTCGGTCCCGCCCTCGTCACGGTCAACACCGTCGCGGCGCGGCTCGTGCCGGCCGAGCGCGGCGCGTTCCTCATGGCGCTGCTGAACTCCGGCGTCGTCCTCGGCGTCGCGACCGGCGCCTCCCTGGGCGGGGCCCTGGCCGAGCACGCCGGCCCCGCGGCCGGTTTCAGCGTGGTCGCGGTGGCCGGTGTGCTGCTCGCGGTGACCGCGCTGGCGGCCCCGCTCAAGCGGTGAGTCCGGCGCTGGTCGTCAGGCGCTGAGCTGCGTCGGGTCGACACCCGTCCACTCGACCGAGCGGGCCCACAGCCACGCGGCGTCGGAGGTGTCGTAGGCGTGCGGGCTGGCAGGGACCAGGACGGGGAAACCCCGCCACTCCTGGCGCCCGCCCGGCCCGAAGTACTCCCCGCCCACGACCTCGGGGTCGGTCGCGGCGCGCAGCAGCGGCCAGGCGCCGAGGGCGGCGGACTGCCCGACGGCGCGGCCCAGCACCCCGGCGAGGGCCTCGCCGACGCGGTTCCCGCCCAGCGGCGTCATCTTCCACAGGTTCGTCTCGGACAGCCCCGGGTGCGCGGCCACGGAGACCAGCGGCGCACCGACCGCGGTGGCACGGCGCTGCAGCTCGAAGGCGAAGAGCAGGTTCGACAGCTTGGACTGCCCGTAGGCCACCCACTTCTGGTAGCTGCGCTCGCTCTGGTAGTTGTCCCGGTTCAGCCGGCCGAACTTGTGGGCCACGCTCGCCACGCTGACGACGCGACCGCCGCCCCCGGCCAGCAGCGCCGGCAGCAGCAGACCCGTGAGGGCGAAGTGCCCGAGGTGGTTCGTGCCGACCTGCGTCTCGAAGCCGTCCACGGTGCGACCGAACGGCGGCACCATGACGCCCGCGTTGTTGACGAGGACGTCGATGCTGGAGCGGCGGTGCAGGACGTCCGAGGCGGCCCGCCGGACGCTGGCCAGGTCGGCCACGTCCAGGGAGACGAGTTCGACCTGCGGGTCCACGCCGGAGTTGCGGACCTCGGCCTGCAGCTGCGCGACCGCGGCCCGGCCGCGTTCGGCGTTGCGGCAGGCGAGCAGGACGTCGGCGCCGCGGCGGGCGAACTCCGTCGCGACGTGGAACCCCAGCCCGGAGTTCGCCCCCGTCACCAGGACGGTGCGCCCCTCCTGCCGGCCCATCGCGTCCGGCGTCCAGGGGGTGCTGTCGTGCTGGGTCACGGGTCTCCTCGGAGGGCGGTCAGGCGGGCTGGTACGGCGAGACGACGACCTCGATGCGCTGGAACTCCTTGAGGTCGGAGTACCCCGTCGTGGCCATCGACCGGCGCAACGCGCCCATGAGGTTCGTGGTTCCGTCCGCCGCCCGGCCGGGCCCGTTGAGGATCTCCGCCAGGGGGGCCGTCGTGCCGACGCGGACCCGCTCACCGCGCGGCAGGACGGCGTGGTGGGCCTCCGGGCCCCAGTGCCAGCCGTGGCCGGGGGCCTCGGTGGCGCGGGCCAGGGCCGCGCCGAGCATGACCGCGTCCGCACCGCAGGCGATGGCCTTGACGATGTCACCGGACGTGCCGACACCGCCGTCGGCGATGACGTGGACGTAGCGGCCACCGGACTCGTCCATGTAGTCGCGGCGGGCGGCCGCGACGTCGGCGACGGCCGAGGCCATGGGCGCGTGGATGCCCAGCGCGGTGCGCGTGGTGTGGGCCGCTCCCCCGCCGAAGCCGACGAGGACGCCGGCCGCGCCCGTGCGCATGAGGTGCAGCGCAGCGGTGTAGCCCGCGGCGCCACCCACGACGACGGGCACGTCGAGCTCGTAGATGAACCGCTTGAGGTTCAGGGGTTCGGTCGTGCCGGAGACGTGCTCGGCCGAGACCGTCGTGCCGCGGATGACGAACAGGTCCACGCCCGCGTCGACGACGACCTTCCAGAACTCCTGCGTCCGCTGCGGCGACAGCGCACCGGCGACGGTGACGCCCGCGGCGCGGATCTCGGCGAGGCGGCTCGTGATGAGCTCGGCCTTCACCGGTTCGGCGTACATCTCCTGCATGCGCGGGATCGCCACGGCCGGGTCGAGGCCCGCGATCTCGGCGAGGAGGGGTTCGGGGTCGGCGTACCGCGTCCACAGACCCTCGAGGTCGAGGACGCCGAGCCCGCCGAGCTGCCCCAGCGCGACGGCCGTCGCGGGCGAGGCGACGGAGTCCATCGGCGCGCTCATCACGGGGATGTCGAAGTGGTAGGCGTCGATCTGCCACGTCGTGGAGACGTCCTCGGGGTCACGCGTGCGACGGCTCGGGACGACGGCGATGTCGTCGAAGCTGTAGGCGCGTCGCCCCCGCTTGCCGCGGCCGATCTCGATCTCAGACACGGCAGCAGGCTACCCGCTGCGGGCCGCGCGCCCGTCCGCGCGCGGCCCCCAGGGGTCCGGGGTCAGCGGCCGCTGTAGTTCGGCGCCTCGACCGTCATCTGGATGTCGTGCGGGTGCGACTCCTTCAGACCCGCGGGCGTGATGCGCACGAACGTCCCGTTCGCCTGCAGCTCGGGGACCGTGCGGGCGCCGGAGTAGAACATCGACTGCCGCAGCCCGCCGACCAGCTGGTGCGCGACCGCGCCCAGCGGGCCGCGGTAGGGCACCTGGCCCTCGATGCCCTCGGGCACGAAGCGGTCGTCGGAGGCGACGTCGTTCTGGAAGTAGCGGTCCTTGGAGAACGACCGGCCGCCCTGACGGGTCTGCTGCGCCCCGAGGGACCCCATGCCGCGGTAGCTCTTGAACTGCTTGCCGTTGATGAAGACCAGCTCGCCCGGGCTCTCGTCGCAGCCCGCGAGCAGCGACCCGAGCATGACGGTGTCGGCGCCGGCCACGAGGGCCTTGGCGATGTCGCCGGAGTACTGCAGCCCGCCGTCGCCGATGACCGGGACGCCCGCGGGCTTGGCGGCCTTGGCGGCCTCGTGGATCGCGGTGACCTGCGGGACGCCCACGCCGGCGACGACGCGCGTCGTGCAGATGGACCCCGGCCCCACGCCGACCTTGATGCCGTCGACCCCCGCGTCCACGAGCGCCTGCGCGGCGGCACGCGTCGCGACGTTGCCGCCGACGACGTCGACGTGCGCGGCGGCGGAGTCAGTCTTCAGGCGGGAGATCATCTCCAGCACCGCACGGGAGTGGCCGTGGGCCATGTCGACGACGAGCACGTCGACCCCCGCGTCGACCAGGCCCATCGCGCGCTTCCACGCGTCCTCGAAGATCCCGATGGCGGCGGCCACGCGCAGCCGGCCGTCGGCGTCCTTGGTGGCGTGCGGGTACTGCTCGGACTTCACGTAGTCCTTGACCGTGATGAGCCCGGTGAGGCGGCCGCGGGCGTCGACGATCGGCAGCTTCTCGATCTTGTGCTGCCGCAGCAGCTGCATCGCGTCGTCGGTGGAGACCCCGACGGGCGCGGTCACCAGGGGCGCCTTCGTCATGACGTCGCGCACGGGCCGGGTGAAGTCGGACTCGAACCGCAGGTCGCGGTTGGTGACGATGCCGACGAGCGTGCCGTCCGGGTCGACGACCGGGACGCCGGAGATGCGGTAGCGACCGCAGAGGGCGTCGACGTCGGCCAGCGTCGCGTCGGGCGTCGTCGTCACGGGCTGGGTGACCATGCCCGACTCGGACCGCTTCACGAGGTCGACCTGGGCGGCCTGCTCCTCGGCGGACAGGTTGCGGTGCAGCACACCGAGCCCGCCCTGGCGGGCCATCGCGATGGCCATCCGCGACTCGGTGACCGTGTCCATCGCCGAGCTCAGCAGCGGGATCCGCAGGCTGACGCGCTTGGAGACCCGCGTCGAGGTGTCGACCTCGGACGGGATGACGTCGGACTCACCGGGCAGCAGCAGGACGTCGTCGTAGGTCAGGCCCACGAAGCCGAAGGGGTCGTGTGCGGACGTCTGTCCGTCGGGGATCTGCGCGCTCACCCCCACGAGTCTACGAGCCGGAGGTGACCGCGGAGTCCGCCGAGCCCGTGGAGTCCGCCGAGCCCGTGGAACCGTCCGTGGTGTCGGTCGAGGCGTCGGTCGAGGAGCCGGGGACCGGGAGCAGTCCGGTGCTCGGCGAGGGCTCGACGACGGGCAGCGTGGGCGTCACGACGGGCGCGGTCCCGGCGACCGGTCCGGTGGTGCCGCCGGCACCCGGGTCCGTCGGGTCCGTCGTCGGGGCGGGGCCGGTGCCCGTCGAACCGCCGGTGGACCCGTCCGTGGCGCCGGAGGTCGGCGTCGCGGAGGCGCCGGTGTCCCCCGTCGGGCTGGAGGTGTCCGTGGGCGTGCCCGTGTCCGTGGGCGTGCCGGTGTCCGTCGGCGTTCCCGTGTCCGTCGGGGTGCCCGTGGGCGTCCCCGTGTCCGTCGGGGTGCCCGTGTCCGTGGGCGTGCCCGACGGGGTCGGCTGGTCGGTCGGCGTGCCGGGGTTCGGCGTCGCCGACGACCCCCCGCCCGTCGGCGACGGCGGGGTCACCACGGGGACCGGCGTGCCGGGCGTGGACGGACGCGTCGGGGTGGTGCCCGTCGTCGGCGCCGTGCCGGGGTCGGTCGTCGCGGGCGCCGTCGTGGCGGTCCCCGTCGTGCGACCCGGCTGGAGCGGGACCCGCCAGGTGGCGGTGGGCGAGGCGGTGGGGGTCACGGTCGCGACGTCGGCCAGCGACGTCCCCGTCCCGGACGGCGACGGGGAGGCCGTCGGCGACCCGGAGGGCACCGTTCCGGCCACGCTGTCCACGGTGCCGTCCTGGAGGTCGGCGAGCGCCGCCTGGACCTGCGCGACGACCTGGGGGTCGGCGGAGGTGCCGTCGAGCTGGCGCTGCAGGTACTTCAGGCGTGCGGTGGCCGCCTCGTCGTCCCCGGCCAGCGCGTCGGCCTGGGCCTGCACGATCTCGCGCTGGGCACGTTCGGCGGGCGAGCCGGCGAAGACGCTGAAGACGGTGTCGGGGAACCAGCCGGGCAGCTGGGAGGCGATCGAGGCCGACACCGACCCGCCGCCCGCGCCGAGCGGGTTGACGCTCGTGGCGGCCGCGGCCGCGGTCCCGCCCAGCAGGGTCAGGACGGCCGCCGCCGCGACGGTGCCGCGCCCGAGGCGCTGCAGCGTGCGACGACGCGCGAGCAGGACGCGCGGGGCGGGCACGTGGACGTGCTCGCCCCTGGTGTCGGTGTCGAGGTCGGGCAGTTCGACCGGGCGCACGCCCGCCGTCTCCGGGTCGGCGTGCAGGGCGTAGGAGTCCAGGAGCCGGGCGACCGCGTCCGCGAGGTCGCCGCCCGTGGCCTCGTGCCGGCCGAGCCGGTCCAGCAGGGCGTCGGTGGCCAGGAGGTCGGGCACGGAGAAGGAGTTGTCGTCCACCGTCCCACCTCCCCAGCCGAAGTCGTCGTGCTCGTCGGTCGTGCGTCCCGTGCCGTCCAGCGGTCCCTGCGGACCGGTCGTCGTGCCGGCCTCCCCGCGCACTCCGCGCAGGTGGCCCCGGCGGCGGCCCGTGGGCCCGCCGGTCGTGTCGTTCCCGCTCACGGCGCCACCTGCAGGGTGACGTCCTCGAGGGCGGTCTTGCGCACCTTCTGCATGGCGCGGTGCTGGGCGACGCGCACGGCGCCGGCCGTCATGTCCAGGGCGCGGCCCGTCTCCTCTGCCGACATGCCCGCTCCCACTCGCAGGGTGATGATCTCGCGCAGCTTGGGCGGCAGCGTGTCGAGCAGCCGGCCGACGGTCTCGGCGTCGAAGGCGTCGAGGGCGAGCTGTTCGGGGCCCGGCTCGGCGGTGGCGGCGTCGGGGACGTCGTCCGTCGGGACGGGGGCGCGGTAGGAGGCTCGCTGGGCGTCGGCGACCTTGTTGGCCGCGATCCGGTACACGAACGCCTCGAACGGGCGTCCCGTGTCCTTGTAGCGGGGCAGGGCCGTCAACACGGCGATGCAGACCTCCTGTGCCGCATCTTCTGCGGCGTGATCAGCTCCGGGCAGGCGCCCGAGCTTGGCCCGGCAGTAACGGTGGACGAGGCGGCGAACCGCTGCCAGGAGGTCGGCGACGGCGCCCTGTTCCCCTGACAGGGCACGTGACGCCAGTGCCTGGAGCCCCCCGGCTTCCGAACTGTCCATCGCTGTGGGGCGACCTGGCGTTACACCCCGCGTTCCTCCCGCCGGGTGCCGGGTCCCCGCTGCCCCCTCGTCCTGGTCGTCGGGCTCGTCCTCGTGGTCGACCTCCCCATCGGCGGCGGGTCCGTCGAGCTGACCGTCGAGCTCCCCGTCGAGCCGACCGTCGAGCTGACCGTCCGGTCCGGGGTCGGTGCGGTCGATGCGAAGGTCGCCCACCGCACCGGCCGCGAGGTCGCCGTCGACCTCGAGGTCCCGCGGAGAACGTTCGACCCGAGGGGTGTCGGGCGCGACGACGGCGCCGACGTCACGTCCGACGTCGGCGCGTCGAGCGTCTGCGTCGGACCGGCCGCCGCGCGCATCGACGGACTCGTCGCCCCCCGGGCTCACCTGCCTACCGTACGAGACCCCAGCGGAATCCCACAGCCACCGCCTGCGCACGGTCCGCCGCCTCGAGCTTGCGGAACAGCCGGCGGGCGTGGGTCTTCACCGTGTCCTCGGAGAGGAACAGCTCCCGGCCGATCTCGGCGTTGCTGCGCCCGCGGCTCATGCCGACGAGCACCTGCTGCTCGCGCTCGGTCAGCACCGGTGCGCGGCCGGTGAGCACCGCACGGGTGCGACCGCCGCCGCGGCGGCGACTGACGTCCTGCAGCGCCTGCAGGACGGCCGTGGCGAGCTCCTCGCGGGACACGTCCTTCACGAGGTAGCCGCGGGCGCCGGCGGCGACCGCGCGGGCGACGCCGTCACCGTCCTCGGCCATCGTCGCCATGAGGACGTTCGCCTCCGGGTGACGCGCAAGCAGCCGGCGGGCGGCCTCGACGCCACCGATGCCGGGCATGCGCACGTCCATGATCACGAGCGAGGGCCGCTCCACGGGCCAGCGCTGCAGGGCTTCTTCGCCCGAGCTCGCGCCCACGACGCGGGTCACGCCCGGGACGGCCGCCACCATGCGTCGCATGGCCTCGCGGGCCAGCGGAAGGTCATCGCAGACCAGTACCGTTGCCACCACTGAACCTCTTCCCTGTGTGGGTGGAGCGCGGCCGTCCGTGGCCCCGCCGTGGCGCGCGTCCTGCACGCCACGAGAAGAGTTGTCGGCACGCCGCAGGACCGACCTGAGCGCTGCGACACGACGAACGCTGGACTGGGCGCCCGACGACGTGCTAGACGCGCGCGGCTCAGGAGCCGCCGCACCGCGTGGTGGCCCCCCGCGTCAGGCGGAGACGGCCTCGGCGCAGGCCGCGACGGCCTCGGCGAGCCCTGCGACCGGCACCAGGTCCCGCTCGGGCCCCGTGGCCTCGCGCCGCACGCGCTCCAGGTCGGCCACGAGGTCGGGGCCGCCGAGGACGACGACGAGGGGGGCCGGCCGGACCCGCAGGAGGTCCGCCAGGCCCGGCAGGACGTCCTCGCGCGAGGTGGCTCCGGGGGCGACGAGCAGCAGGGCGGGCGGACGGACCCGGCGCACCGCTGCGGCGAGCAGGCGGCCGGGGACGCCGTCACCGACGCTGCGCGCGCCCGTGCCGGACTCCGCGAGGGCCGCGGCGGCGGCGAGCAGCACCGGGGTCCGGTCGCGGTCGTCCACGGTCCCGGCCCCCGCCAGGAGCACGGCCCGCTCGCCGTCGGCCGTCGGCAGCGCCGACAGGGCGCGGGCCACGGCCGCGTGCATCGCCGCGTCCCGGGCGGCCGAGGCCGGGCCGAGGACCTCGTCCCACGCGCGCGCCACCCCACGGGTGCGCACCTCGTCGGCGAAGCGGTCGGACAGGCTCGCGACGGCCCAGTCGTCCTCGTCGAGGACCGTCCCGACCGGGCCGCGCGGGGTCGAGGTGGTGTGGTTCTCGGCGTCCTCGGACTCGTCGGCCCGCGCGTGGTCGGCGGAGTCGGTGTGGCCGTCGCCCGCAGGGCCGTGCAGCACGGGGGCCTCGTGGTTCGGCACGCCGGCCAGCCCCGACGTGGGGCCGGCGATGGCGGCGGCGTCGGTCACAGCCGCCTCGATGACGGCCGCGGGGATGGTCGAGACGCTCGCCAGGGCGAACCCGCCGTCGGCGACCGCGGTGGTCGCCGCGAGCTGGGCGGCCTCGGCCGGGGCGACGCCCTCGAGGGTCAGGCGCCGCATGACGACGAGCCGGGCGAGGTCGGAGGCCGAGTAGCGCCGGTGTGCCCCCGCGGTGTGCTCCGACGGCCCCAGGCCGTACCGCCGGTCCCACGTCCGCAACGTCGCCGGCGCGACCCCGAGCCGGCGCGCCACGGCGGCGACGGTGAGGGTCATGCGCGGTGCGGGTGGCGCGGACGCTCCCCGCCCGGCGGGGTCAACGGCGGACGGCATGCTCCGAGTCTGACGCGGACACCTCGAACGCGCCACTCACCTGAGCGCGCCAACCCTGTTCAGGGTTGTTCAGCGGACGGTCGGGGTTGTTCGGCTGGCGGCGACCCGCGATCTCTGCACCTTGTTCACGTCTGGTTCAGCACGTTGTTCAGACCCTGTGCAGCGGGTCGGCGTCGTGGGAGGCCCCCTCGCGCGACCCGGGGTTGACCCGATCCGGGAGAAGTTCGCCCCAGGGGCTTGAACAACTTCTGACTCGGTTGTACGTTCAATCCAGTCAGCACGTCCCCTCCACTGAGGAGCGCACCACCATGGCCGAGATCTCTCGTCTCCCCGGGCCCGTCGCCGACGTCTGGGAGTGGCAGCTCGACGGCTCCTGCCGCGAAGCCGACCCGAACCTCTTCTTCCACCCCGAGGGCGAGCGCGGCCCCGCCCGGCGCAACCGCGACGCGGCCGCCCAGGCGATCTGCGCCGGCTGCCCCGTCCTGGAGATGTGCCGCAAGCACGCCCTGAAGGTCCGTGAGCCCTACGGCGTGTGGGGCGGCATGACCGAGGACGACCGCGAAGCCGTCTACGCGACCGAGCGTCGTCGCGGGATGCGCATCGCCGGCTGACGCCCCGCCCCACCCCGTGCGCGGTGTGGTGCGGCGCGCGGACGACAGGCACGAAGGGCCCGGCTCCCCCAGGGGAGCCGGGCCCTTCGCCGTGCTGGTGGAGAGGTCAGTGGCCGTGGCCGTGACCGTGACCGCCGCCGTTGACGGCGAGGTCCTCCTCCTTCTTGTCCACGACGAGCGTGTCGGTGGTGAGGACCATCGACGCGATCGAGGCGGCGTTGCGCAGCGCGGAGCGCGTCACCTTCACCGGGTCCAGGACCCCGCCGGCCAGCAGGTCGACGTACTCGCCGGTGGCGGCGTTCAGGCCGTGGCCCGGCTCGAGCGCACGGACCTTCTCGACGACGACGTAGCCCTCGAGGCCCGCGTTCTCGGCGATCCAGCGCAGCGGCTCGGAAGCCGCCTTGCGGACGAGCGCGACACCGGTCGCCTCGTCGCCGGTCTTGCCGAGGTTGTCCTCGAGCACGGAGACGGCGTGCACCAGGGCCGAGCCGCCGCCGGCGACGATGCCCTCCTCGATCGCGGCGCGTGTCGCGGAGACGGCGTCCTCGATCCGGTGCTTCTTCTCCTTGAGCTCGACCTCGGTGTGCGCGCCGACCTTGATGACGACGACGCCACCGGACAGCTTCGCGAGGCGCTCCTGGAGCTTCTCGCGGTCCCAGTCGGAGTCGGTGCGCTCGACCTCGGCCTTGATCTGGGCGACGCGACCGGCGATGTCGTCGGCCGAGCCGGCGCCGTCGACGATCGTCGTGTCGTCCTTGGTGACGGTGATGCGGCGGGCGGTGCCCAGCGCGTCGAGGTCGACCTGGTCGAGCTTGAGGCCGACCTCCTCGGCGACGACCTGCGCGCCGGTGAGGGTGGCGATGTCCTGCAGGATCGCCTTGCGGCGGTCGCCGAAGCCGGGGGCCTTCACCGCGACGGCGTTGAAGGTGCCGCGGATCTTGTTGACGACCAGCGTCGACAGCGCCTCGCCGTCGACGTCCTCGGCGATGATCAGCAGCGGCTTGGAGGCCTTGAGGACCTTCTCCAGCAGCGGCAGCAGGTCCTGGACCGTGGAGATCTTGCCCTGGTGCACGAGCACGTAGGCGTCCTCGAGGACGGCCTCCTGTCGCTCGGCGTCGGTGACGAAGTACGGCGAGATGTAGCCCTTGTCGAACTGCATCCCCTCGGTGAAGTCCAGCTCGAGGGCGGTCGTGGAGGACTCCTCGACCGTGATGACGCCGTCCTTGCCGACCTTGTCGAACGCCTCGGCGAGCAGGTCGCCAACGGCCGGGTCCTGGGCCGAGATGGTGGCGACGTGGGCGATGTCGCCCTTGCCGTCCACGTCGCGGGCCATCGCGAGGAGCTTGTCGCTCACCGCGTCGACGGCCGCGTCGATGCCGCGCTTGAGACCGGAGGGGGCCGCGCCGGCCGCCACGTTGCGCAGGCCCTCGTGGACCAGCGCCTGGGCCAGGACGGTCGCGGTGGTGGTGCCGTCACCGGCGACGTCGTTCGTCTTGGTGGCGACCTCCTTGGCGAGCTGGGCGCCGAGGTTCTCGTACGGGTCGTCGAGCTCGACCTCGCGCGCGATGGTGACGCCGTCGTTCGTGATCGTCGGCGCACCCCACTTCTTGTCGATGACGACGTTGCGGCCCTTGGGCCCCAAGGTGACCTTGACGGCGTTGGCGAGCGCGTCGACGCCACGCTCCAGCGCCTTGCGGGCGGTGTCGTCGAACAGCAGCTGCTTGGCCATGTTGCGGACCTTTCCGTTCAGTGGGCGAGCATCGGGGCGGGAACAGGCGACGCCCCGGGCACCCGGCGTGCGGGCGCCCGGGGCGTCAGGACCTGAGACCGCTTACTTCGCGACCTTGGCGAGCACGTCGCGCGCCGAGAGGATCAGCAGCTCGTCGCCGCCGTACTTCACCTCGGTGCCGCCGTACTTGGAGTAGATGACCTTGTCGCCGACGGCGACGTCGACCGGCACGCGGTTGCCGTTGTCGTCCACGCGGCCCGGGCCCACGGCAAGGACTTCGCCCTCCTGGGGCTTCTCCTTGGCGGTGTCCGGGATGACGAGACCGGAAGCGGTCGTCTGCTCCGCGTCGAGCGGCTTGACGACGATGCGGTCCTCGAGCGGAGTGATGGAGACCGACACTGGTGCGGCCCTCCCCTTCTGCTTCAGCGAACTGGCGTACGGGACGGTCGGAACGTGGGGAGCGGACGACCGTCGTCGCGGGTGCCGGGCGGCCGCTGCCCCGTTGGCACTCCCCGAGGGGGAGTGCCACCGACGCTGAGCGAGACGTTAGCACTCAGCCCCGGCGAGTGCCAGGCACGGGGGGCCTCTGCGAGCATCCTCCGGGTGAACACCGCGGACGTCGCCGCCCTCCGGTCCCCCGCGGGCCGTGCCCTGCTCGACGCGCTGGCCGGGACGACCGCACAGGACCCCGTCGCCCTCGCCGCCCGGCTGCGCCGCGAGGGGCACGACCCCGCGCTCGCGGCCCTGGCCACGACCCAGTCCCGACTGAGGGCGAAGGCGGCCGCCAAGTTCGGCGACCGGGCCGCGGGCCTGCTCTTCACCGCGGCCGGCGCCGAGCAGGCGACCCGCGCCGTCGTCGCCCGCGAGCACGCCCGGCGGTTCGCCGCCGCCGGGGTGTCCCGGGTGGCCGACCTCGGCTGCGGTGTCGGAGCCGACTCCCTGGCCTTCCTCGACGCGGGCCTGGCCGTGCTGCCCGTGGACGCCGACCCCGTCACGGCCGCGGTCGCCGAGCACAACCTCGGCGTCCCGGTGCGGTGCGAGGACCTCACGGCGGGGGTCGTGGCCGAGCTCGGGGCCGGGGACGGCGCCTGGTTCGACCCGGCCCGGCGCACGGCGGGCGGACGGCGGGTCTTCGACCCCGAGGCCACCTCACCCCCGCTGTCGTTCGTGCTGGCCACGGCCGCCCGGGTCCCGGCCACCGGGGCCAAGCTCGCGCCGGGCCTGCCGCACGACCTCGTCCCGGCGGGGACGGAGGCGCAGTGGACCTCCGTCGACGGGGAGGTCGTCGAGTGCGCGCTGTGGTGCGGCCCGCTGGCCGTCCCCGGCACCGGCCGCAGCGCCCGCGTCGTGCGCGGCGGTGCGGCGTTCGCGCTCGACGACACCGACCTGCCCGTGGCCGAGGTCGGGGCGGTGGGCGGGTTCCTGCACGAACCCGACGGAGCCGTCATCCGCGCGGGGCTCGTCGCCCGGGTGGCGGCCGACCTCGGGGGCCGGCTCGTCGACGAGACCATCGCCTACGTCACGACGGACGCACCGGCGACCTCGGAGTTCGTGCGGTCCTTCCGCGTGCTGGACGTCCTGCCGTTCGGGCTGAAGAGCCTGCGGGCGCACCTGCGCTCCCTCGACGTCGGCGCGCTGACGGTGAAGAAGCGCGGGACCGCCGTCGACCCCGACCACCTCCGCAAGCAGCTGGCGCTCAAGGGGTCCCGCCCCGCGACGATCGTGCTGACCCGGGTCGCGGGCAAGCAGAGCGTGCTGGTCGTCGACCCCGTCAGCTGACCCGTCCGTCGAGCCTGGCCCGCAGGACGAGGGCGTCGACGTCGTCGGGTTGGTAGTACCGCGCCCGCCGGGCGATCTGCTCGAACCCCTCGCTGCGGTAGAGGTGCTGCGCGGGGTCGTTGTCGGCGCGCACCTCCAGCAGCAGGTGGGTGGCCCCCGCGGACACGGCCTCGGCGCGCAGGGCCCGCAGCAGGGCACGCCCCGTCCCGCGGCCCTGCTGGTCGCGGGCGACGCCGATGGTCTGCACGTCCGCGTCGGCGCCCGCGACGACGATCCCGCCGTACCCCACGACGCGCCCGCCCCCCACCGCGACGAGGAACCGCCGGTTCGGCTGGGCCAGTTCCCCCCAGAACGCCTCCACGCTCCACGCGCCGCGGCCGAAGAGGTCGGTCTCGAGGGCGTGGACGTCGGCCACGTGCCACCACCGCATCTGCTGCAGCGAGACCTCCTGCATCGAGGACGCAGGCGCGCGCAGGTCGAGCGCGAGGCACACGCGCGGCCAGGCGTCGAGGCCGAGGTCGGCCTCCCGCGCCCGCAGGGCCCGCAGCTGCGGACCCGGGTCGGGCACGTCGCGGAACCCGAGCCGCCGGTACCACGACGCGTTCCACGGGACCTGGGCGAACGTCGTCAGCGTCAGCGCGGGTCGTCCCTGCGCCCGGGCGACCTCCGCGGCGAGGTCGAGCAACCGCCGGCCGGTCCCGCGCCCACCGTGGTCGGGGTGGACGCTGACCTGCTCGACGTGGGCGTTCCCGTCGACACCGTCCGGGTGCAGGAGCAGGTACCCCACGACCCGTCCGTCCTCGACCGCCACCCACGCGCAGCCGGCCCGCTGGTGCACGGCCAGCAGTTCCGGCGACGGGGGGTCGTCGTCGGCGACCGCCGCCATCCCGAGAGCGCGGAACCGCTCCCCCGCGGCGCGTTCCACGTCCTGCAGGCGGGGCAGGTCGGCCGGTTCGGCGGGTCGCAGGACGACGGGCGGTTCCTCCACGCGCGCAGTCTGCCGCCCTTCCGCTGAGCGCCGCACGGTGGTTCGCTGGTGCGGTGGACGAACCGGAGCAGGTTCTGGACTGGTTGCTGGAGTCGGACCCCGCGCTGCGGTGGCAGGTCGAACGCGACCTCGCCGACGCACCCGCGGCGGTCTGGGAGGCGACCCGCGCGCGCGTCCCGCACGAGGGTTTCGGTGCCCGCCTGCTGGCGCTGCAGGACCCCGACGGCCAGTGGGCGGGCGGCGCGTACTTCCCGCCCGACGCCGACCCGACGGGTCCGCAACCGTTCACCGCGACGACGTGGGCCCTGACCTCGTTGCGGGAGTGGGGCGTCGAGGCCGACCGGTTGGGCGACACGGCGGCCAGGCTCGTGGACGCGCGCTGGGAGTACCAGGGGCTGCCCTACTGGGGTGGGGAGGTCGACTGCTGCATCAACGCCCTGACCCTGCTCAACGGCGCCTGGCTCGACGTCGACGTCAGCGGGCTCGTCACCTGGTTCGAGGAGCACCGGATGGCCGACGGCGGCTGGAACTGCGCGTGGGTCGAGGGCTCGACCCGGTCGTCGTTCCACTCCACCCTCGCCGCCGTCCGTGCCCTGCGCGAGCACGAACGCCGGACGGGGGCGACGACGGCCGCCGCTGCGGGTGAGGAGTACCTGCTGGAACGTCGGTTGCTGCGCCGGCTCAGCACCGGTGAGCTCGTCGCGCCGTGGGTCGGCGACCACACGTACCCGTTCCGCTGGGGGTACAGCGCCCTCAACGCCCTCGACCACTTCCGCGCCGGCGGTGTGCGCGACGACCGGATGGCCGAGGCCGTCGACGTCGTCCGCTCGCAACGGTTGCCGGACGGGCGGTGGACGCGGTCGGACCGGTTCCCCGGCGCCGTGCCGTTCGAGGTCGACGCCCCGGCCGGGGAACCCTCGCGGTGGGTGACGTTCCTCGCGCTGCGCGTGCTGCGCTGGTGGGAGGCCTGACCCCCGCGCTCAGGCCTGCGTCCGGTCCCCCGCACCGTCCCGCACGTCGACGAGCAGGCGGTCGGCCCGCAGCCGGAACCGCTTGGTGCCGAACATCATCACCGCGGCCAGGAACGGCAGGACGCCGAGCGCGGCGACGCCGAGCGCGTCCGACCCCGTGGCGGAGGCCACGGACTCCCGCAGGATCGGGGCCACGAAACCCCCGAGGTTCCCGAGGGAGTTGATGAGGCCGATGCCCGCGGCCGCGGCGGCCCCGGTGAGGAACGCCGTCGGGTAGGACCACGTGATGGGCCCGATCGACAGGAACGACGACACGGCGACGCTGATGCAGACGATCCCGACGAGCGCGTAGCCGCTCGCACCCGCCCACGCCGACCCCAGGACGAACACCCCGGTGCTGACGAACAACCACGTCCCCCAGGCGCGGCGGCGGACGACGGTCGTGGCGTGCCGGCCGACGAAGTAGCAGGCGAACATCCCGACGAACCACGGCACGGCCGTGATGAGCCCGACCTGCCAGCCGACGTCGCGGCCGGTGAGCCCGGCGACCTGGGTCGGCAGGTTGAACGTCACGCCGTAGACGGCGATCTGCAGGCAGAAGTAGACGACCGTGAAGTACCAGACGCGGCCGTTGCGCATCGCCGCCCACACCCCGCCCGGGCCGTCGGCCGACCGCAGGTCGTCCTCCTCGGCCATGGCCGTCCGCAGCGCACCCTTCTCCTGCTCGGACAGGAACGTCGCGTCCTGGGGGGAGTTCACGAGCGCGAAGATCGCGACGACACCCGCCACCACCGCGAGACCACCCTCGACGGCGAACATCAACTGCCAGCCGGCGATCCCGTCGATCGAGTCCCCGAGGCTGATGAGTCCCCCCGACAGCGGGGATCCGACGATCTGCGAGAAGGGTTGCGCGAGGTAGAAGACGGCGAACATCCGGACGCGGTGGGCGTTCGGGAACCACTCGGCGAGGTACATGATGATGCCGGGGAACAACCCCGCCTCGGTGACGCCGAGGAGGAACCTCAGGACGATGAACGACGTCTCGCCCTGGACGAACGCGAAGCAGGCCGCGACGATCCCCCACGTGATGGCGATGCGCGCCAGCCACGCCTTCGCCCCGAACCGGCGCAGCGCGAGGTTGCTGGGGATCTCGAAGATCGCGTAGCCGATGAAGAACACCCCGGCCCCGAAGGCGTACGCGGCGGCGGAGATCCCGCGGTCGAGCTCCAGGGCGCGTTCGGCGAAGCCGACGTTCGTGCGGTCGAGGAACGAGACGACGTACAGGACGACGATCATCGGCATCAGCCGGCGCGAAGCCCGGCGGACGGCGGACTCCAGGACCGGGTTGCTGACCGCTGCGGACACGGGCGGGACCTCCTCGTCGAGACTTCCCTGGCCCGGTCACGCTACGCCGTGACGCGTTTGCGCGCTCCGGGTGCCGTGGCGTCGGGGCGGCGCAGGTAGAGGGGTTCCGGCGGCAGCAGCTCCAGGCCCGCCCGGCCGGCCAGCGCGTCCACGACGAGCTGCGCCAGCGCCCCGCCGTCGACCTCGAAGGGGCCCTGCTCCCCACCGAGGAGGTCGGGGTACAGCCGCGTCCCGGACCCCACGACGGGGACGTCCGCCCCGCCCCCGCCGACCACGTCGGCGGGACGCACGACGTCGGGGCCGGCGGTGCGCGCCAGCACCCCGTCCCGCACGGCGTAGCGGGCGGTGTGGACCTCCCGGCGGCGGGCGTCGGTGGCGACGAGGAACTCCCCCGTCCACCCCTGGGAGACGGCCTGGGCCGCGAGGGCGTCGAGGGAGCAGACCCCGTGGACGCGGGCGCCCCAGGCGAGGGCGAGCGTGCGCGCGGTGGCGATCCCCACCCGCAGCCCGGTGAACGGGCCCGGGCCGACGCCGACGGCCACGTCGGTGACGTCGCGGCGCTCCCGGCCCGCGGCGCGCAGCACCTGCGCGACCGTGGGGACGAGGACCTCGTTGTGGCTGCGGGCCGTCCCGGCGCGGGCGGACGCGAGGACCCGGTCCCCGTCGTGGACGGCGACCGCCACCCCGTCGGTCGCGGTGTCGAGGGCGAGCAGCAGCACGTCCGGGAGTCTAGGACGGCTCCGGCGTGGCCCCGTCCGGGTGCGCGCGACGCCGCGCGAAGCGGACCGAGGCGGCGAAGACGGCGGGGGCGTCCCGGTCCGAGGTCAGCTCGTGGAAGCTGTTGGCGTACACCACTTCCGACACCTCGGTCGAGGAGATCCCGGCGAGGACGGCCCGGGCGGAGGCCGCCGGGACGACGTGGTCCACGCTCGAGCGCAGCAGCAGCACGGGCTGCCGGACACCGGCGAGGTCGCGGCGGACGTCGCGCCACCCCGCGGCCTGGGAGACGAGGGCCCGCAGCGGGGTCCGGTCGTAGGCCAGGACCTGCGCGCTCGTGTCCTGCAGGTCCCCGGCGACCCCGGGCCAGCTCGGCAGGACCCGTCCCAGGACCTGCACGGCGGCGAGCTTCCAGGGTTCGAGCAGGACCGCGGGGTTGGCCAGCACGAGACCCTGCACGCGGTCCGGGTGCAGCTGCGCGAGCCGCAGCGCCAACCCGCCCCCCATGGAGATGCCCGCGACGAGGACGACCTCGTGGTCCAGCCGGGCCAGGGCGGCCTCGGCGGCGCCGAGCCAGTCGGCCCACGTCGTCCGGTCGCAGTCGGCGACGGTCGTCCCGTGCCCCGGCAGCAACGGCACCTCGACGTCGAACCCGGCGGCGTGGAACTCCTCGGCCCAGTCCGCCACCGACAGCGGGGTCGCCGTGAAGCCGTGCAGGACGAGGACACCCGTGCGCGGGCGCACGGCGTGGCGGCGGGCGAAGCCGTGGACGCGGCCGTCGTCGGTGCGGTCGGCGAGCGCGGTCACGAGAGGTCGACCCCGGCCCAGCGCGGCCCGACGGCGCGCACGACGGCGCGGCGGGGTTCGACGGGCGCGTCGCCCTCGGGGTCGTCGCCTCCTCCCGTGGGAGCGGCGCCGTGCGGGCGGACGAGGTCCACCTCGAGGCGGTCCCCCGCGAGCTCCTCGACGAGCCCGCGGCCCCACTCCACGACCGTGACGGCCTCCTCGGCCGCGGTGTCGAGGTCGAGGTCGTCGACCTCGGCGAGGGAGCCGAGCCGGTAGGCGTCGACGTGGACGAGGACGGGTCCCCCCACGAGGGAGGGGTGCTCGCGGGCGATGACGAACGTCGGGGACGTGACGGGTCCCCGCACCCCGAGCCCGTCCGCGAGACCCCGCGTGAACGTCGTCTTCCCCGCCCCGAGGTCACCCGCCAGCAGGACGAGGTCGCCGGCGCGCAGCAGGCGGCCGACGCGTTCGCCGAAGGCGGCCGTGTCCTCGGGAGTGGCCAGGAGCAGCTCGGTGCTGCCGGGGGCCGCGCTCACCGCCGGCTCCGGCGGCCGCGGCGGGCCAGCGGGACGACGACCTCGTGCGCGGCGGCCGGCGGCCCGGACGCGTCCGCGGCGCGGGTCAGCAGCCGTTCCAGCCGCGTCGTCACCACCCCCGGGTGCTCGAGCATCACGAGGTGCCCGGACCCGCGGACCAGCACGTGCTCGGCCTCCGGCAGCGCCTCGGCGATCTCGCGGCCGTGCGCGGCCGGTGTCATGAGGTCCCGTTCGGCGGTGACGACGAGGACGGGACGGCCCGCGAGGCCCGCGAGCGCCGCCCGCTCGTCGAGGGTGGCGAAGGCGGGCAGCAGGTCGGCGATGACGTCGACGGGGGTCTGGGCCATCATCCGCGCGCTGAGCCGGACGAGCTCGGGGGCCACCGGCCCCGCGAAGCTCCAGTGCCGGACGAGGCGCTGTTCGAGGTCGGCGCCGACGCGGCGGCTGCGTTCGAGGACGTCGTAGCGCCCGCCGGCGCGTTCGAGGGCCAGCTCGGCCCAGTGCACGAGGTGGTGCCCGAGCAGCGGCAACCCGTGGTCGACGGCGGCCAGCCCCCCGGCCGACGTCGCGACGAGCGCGACGGCGGCGATCCGCGGGAGCAGGTCGGGACGGCGGGCGGCGAGCTCCATGACGGTCATCCCGCCCAGGGAGTGCCCGACGAGCACGACCGGCCCCTGCGGGACGACGGCGTCGAGCACCTGGCCGAGGTCGTCGGCGAGGCGGGCCACGCTCACCGGCCCGTCGGGGCCGCGCGAGGAGCGGCCGTGACCGCGCAGCTCGGGCAGCACCAGCCGGTGCCGGCCGCGCAGGGCGAGCCGCTGGAAGTGCCAGCAGTCGGCGGACAGGGCGTAGCCGTGGCACAGCACGACCGTCGGCGCGGCGCCGGTCCTCGCGGGCCGGTCGGCCTCGTCGACCTCGACGTGCAGCCGGGCGCCGTCGTCGGTGACGACCTCGACGGGGGTGCCCGTCAGGGACGGCAGCTCCTCACGGCGGTCGGTCGGCCGGCGTCGCAGGGGCCGGCGGCGCACGGGCAGGGACGGCAGCGCGGGGAGGGTCGGCAGGGCGGGCCTCACGCGGTGACCTCCGAGGGGTGGGGAACGCCGGCGGTGCCGGTGTGCCGGCGGGGGACGCGGGCACCGATGCGGGTGACGACCTCCCAGGAGATCGTGCCGGCGACCTGCGCCCAGTCGTCCGCGGTCGCCTCCCCCGCGGTGCCGGGGCCGAAGACGACCGCCGGGTCACCGGCGGCTGCGGGTTCGTCGCCGAGGTCGACGACGAGCTGGTCCATGCAGACGCGCCCGGCGATGCGCCGGCGCTCACCGCCGACGAGGACCTCACCGGAGCGCCGCCCGTCCCAGGAGGCGTGCCGGGGCACGCCGTCGCCGTAGCCGAGGGGGACCAGGCCCAGCGTCGTGGCGGCCGGGACGGTGTAGGTCAGCCCGTAGGAGACCCCCGCGCCGGCCGGCACCCGCCGCACGTGGGCGAGCCGGGCGGCGAGCGTCATGGCGGGGACGAGGCCGAGGTCGGCCCCGGTCGCGAGCTCGGGGGCGGGGCTGAGGCCGTAGACGGCGAGCCCGGCCCGGACGAGGTCGTAGCGCGCCTGCGGGACGAAGAACGCGGCGGCCGAGTTGGCGTGGTGGCGCAGACCGGGGTCGACGCCGTGCTCGCGGGCCGTCGCCAGGGCCGCCTCGAACGCCTCGAGCTGGGCCGGCACGGACGGGTCGGCGGGGACGTCGGCGCTGGCGAAGTGCGCCCACGTGCCCCGCACCTCGACGTCGCCCGCCTCGACGTGCTTGGCGACCGCGTCGAGCAGGGCGGGCCACTCGGCCGGGGAGGCACCGCCCCGGGACATCCCGGTGTCGACCTCGAGGTGCACACGCGCGCGGCGCCCCGTGGCCCGCGCCGCGGCGACGACGGACTCCAGCGACCAGCCGGCGGCGACGGACACGTCGACGTCGGCGCGCACGGCGGGGACGAGGTCCGTCCCGGGCGTGAGGATCCAGGCGAGGACGTCGGCCCCGATCCCCGCCGCGCGCAGGGCGAGGGCCTCGTGGACGTGGGCGACCCCGAGCCACGTGGCACCGCCGGCGAGGGCGGCCCGGGCGACGGGGACGAGGCCGTGCCCGTAGGCGTCGGCCTTGACGACGGCCATGACGGCCGCGGGCCCCACCGCGCGGCGCACCACGCCGACGTTGCGGGCGACCGCGTCGAGGTCGACGAGCGCCACCGCCGGCAGGTCGGCGGGCAGCGCGGTGGGCAGGTCCACGCCTCCGACGGTACCCGCCGGTCCCACCGGTCTCAGGGCGCGTCCCAGCCGGGCAGGGACGTGAGCGCGGCGGGCACGGCCTGCGCGACGTCGAGGGCGGCCAGCGGTCCGCCCCCGGAGGCGAGCGCGGCGGCCAGGCCGTGCAGGACGGCGGCGTCGGCGGCGGCGAACGCGACGGCCTCGGGGTCGTGCGGGTCGCGCAGACCGGCCAGGGCCGTGCCGAGGATCCCGGCGAGCACGTCGCCGGCCCCGGCGGTCGCGAGCCACGCCGGGGCGGCCGCCGCGGTGAGGACGCGGGCGCCGACGACGGTCGTCACCGTGCCCTTGAGCAGCACCGTCGCCCCCGTCGCCTCGTGCACGCGGTGCGCGTGGGCGAGCGGGTCGGCCCCGACGGCGGAGCGCTCGACGCCCAGCAGGCGGGCGAGCTCGCCGGCGTGGGGGGTCAGGACGTGCTGCGGCCCCAGGGCGGGCAGGTCGGCCAGGGCCCCCGCATCGACGACGGCGGGTTCGCCGCTCGCCAGGGCCTCCCGGACGCGGGCCTGCTGCTCGGGGTCGTCCGGGGAGACCCCGGGGCCGAGGACCCAGGCCTGCACGCGTCCGGGGCCGGCGACGACCTCGGGCCGGGCGTGCCGGACGAGTTCGGTCGGGTGGGCCGGGCCGAGGTAGCGGACCATCCCGGCCCCGGCCCGCACGGCCGCCTCCACGGCGAGGACGGCGGCCCCCGTGTAGTCCGGTCCGCCCGCGACGACGCCGACGACCCCGCGGGAGTACTTGTCGTCGTGGGGGCGAGGCCGTCGCCAGCGGGCCGCGACGTCGGCGGGTTCGACGCGCTCGACCGCCGGCGCGGGCAGGTCGGTGAGGCCGATGTCGGCGACGACGAGCCGTCCGCACCAGGCCGCGGCGGGCCCCAGCAGGTGCACGGGTTTGGCCGTCCCGAAGGTGACGGTGACGTCGGCGGCGAGCACCTCGCCCGTCACGGCGCCGGTGTCGGCGTCCAGGCCCGAGGGCAGGTCGACGGCCACGACGACGGGGCCGTCGAGGGCGGACAGTCCTTCGAAGGCCGGCCGCAGGCCGCCGCGACCCCCGATGCCGGCGATGCCGTCGAGCAGCAGGTCGGCTGCGGCGCAGACGCTCTCGTCCCCGGGACGCCAGGACCGGCTGCGGACCCCCGCGCGGTGGGCGTCGGCGAGGGACTCCTCGTGGACGCGGTCGGCGGTGAGCAGCGCGGTGACGGCGGCTCCGCGGCGGGCGAGGCGGGCGGCGGCGAAGAGCGCGTCGCCCCCGTTGTCCCCGGCGCCGGCGAGGACGACGACGCTGCGGCCGGCGACACCGCCCGCGCTCTCGCGCAGGACGTCGGCGCAGGCGACGGCGAGGGCGGCGGCGGCGCGCTGCATGAGCGTGCTCGGGGGCAGGGCCGCCATCGCGGCGGCCTCGGTGCGGCGGACGTCCTCGGTGCGGAGCGCGGCGATCACGGCCCCACCCTCCCCGGACGGACGCCGGGGCGCTCCCCGGGGACGCCCCTCACTTCGACTCGGCGACCACCATGGCGGTCGCGATGCCCGCGTCGTGGGACAGGGACAGGTGGAAGGTGGCCACCCCCGCCTCCTTGGCGATCTTCTTGGCGCTGCCGCGCACGACGATCTCGGGCCGGTGCCCGTCCTCGCGCTCGACGACGACGTCGCGCCACACGAGCCCGACGGGGGCGCCGAGGGCCTTGGCGACGGCCTCCTTGGCCGCGAACCGCGCCGCGAGCGACTCCGGCGGCAGCCCGCGCTCACCGTCCCCGAAGAGCCGTTCGAGCAGCAGCGGTGTGCGCTCGACCTGTCGTTTGAAGCGGGCGACGTCCACGACGTCGATCCCGATGCCGATGATCACCAGTGCTGTCCCTCCGCCGACGGCGTCCGCGAGCGTCACGTTCCCACGCGGGTCCGCGGCGACGGACGGCGGGGGTCACTCCACGGTGACGGACTTGGCCAGGTTGCGGGGCTGGTCGACGTCGAGGCCCTTGGCGGTCGCCAGTTCGCAGGCGAAGACCTGCAACGGGACGACGGCCAGCAGGGGCGAGAGGAGCGTGGAGGTGCGGGGGACGCGGATGACGACGTCGGCGTACGGTTCGACGGCCGTGTCGCCCTCCTCGGCGATGACCAGGGTCCGCGCACCGCGCGCCCGGACCTCCTGGATGTTCGAGACGACCTTGGAGTGCAACGAGTCCCGGCCCCGCGGGCTCGGCACGACGACGAACACCGGCGTGCCGGGTTCGACGAGCGCGATGGGCCCGTGCTTCAGCTCACCGGCCGCGAACCCCTCGGCGTGGATGTAGGCGAGTTCCTTGAGCTTCAGCGCCCCCTCCATCGCGACGGGGTAGCCGACGTGCCGGCCGAGGAACAGCACCGAGCGGGTGTCGGCCATGTACCGGGCGATCTCGCGGACCTGCTCGAGGCCGTCGAGGACCTGCCGCACCTGGGCGGGGATCTCGTGCAGCTGGGCCAGGACCTCGGCCACCTCGTCGGCGAACTTGTTGCCGCGCAGCTGGGCCAGGAACAACCCGAGCAGGTAGCAGGCGGTGATCTGGGCGAGGAACGCCTTGGTGGAGGCGACGGCGATCTCGGGACCGGCGTGGGTGTAGAGGGCCGCGTCGGACTCGCGCGGGATCGTCGACCCGTTGGTGTTGCAGATCGCCAGGACCTTGGCGCCCTGCTCGCGGGCGTGCCGGACGGCCATGATCGTGTCCATCGTCTCCCCCGACTGGGAGATCGCGACGACGAGGGTCCGCTCGGAGACGACGGGGTCGCGGTAGCGGAACTCGTGGGCGAGTTCCACCTCGACGGGGATCCGGCACCAGTGCTCGATCGCGTACTTGGCGACCTGCCCGGCGTACGCCGCGGTGCCGCAGGCGATGACGACGATCTTGTCGACCGTGCGCAGTTCCGCCTCGGAGATCTTCATCTCGTCCAGCTGCAGGCGGCCGTTCGCGTCGACCCGGCCGAGGAGGGTGTCGGCGATGGCCTGCGGCTGGTCGTGGATCTCCTTGGCCATGAACGACGGGAACCCGCCCTTCTCCGCGGCCGCGGCGTCCCAGTCGACGTGGAACCGGCGGCCCTGCGCGGGCGACCCGTCGAACCCGGTGACGACGACGCTGTCCGGGGTGATGGTGACGACCTGGTCCTGGCCGAGTTCGAGGGCCTCGCGCGTGGAGGAGATGAACGCGGCGACGTCGGACCCGAGGTAGTTCGCGCCGTCCCCGAGGCCGACGACGAGCGGGGAGTTCCGGCGGGCGCCGACGATGGTGCCCGGGGCGTCGGCGTGGACGGCGAGGAGCGTGAACGCGCCCTCCAGCCGCGCGCAGACGGCGCGCATGGCCGCCGTGAGGTCCCCCGCGGGGTCCACCTCGCACGCGCGGGCGAGCAGGTGGGCGACGACCTCGGTGTCGGTCTCGCTGCTGAACTCGACGCCGGCCTCGAGCAGCTCGGAGCGCAGCGTGGCGAAGTTCTCGACGATCCCGTTGTGGATGACCGCGACGCGGCCGCCGACCCCGACGTGCGGGTGCGCGTTGGCGTCCGTGGGGCCGCCGTGGGTGGCCCACCGGGTGTGCCCGATGGCGGCGGTCGCGGCGGGCAGCGGGTCGGCCTGCAGCTCCTCGACCAGGTTGGCGAGCTTGCCCGCCTTCTTGCGCGTCTGCACCCCGTCGGGCGTGACGACGGCGATGCCCGCCGAGTCGTAGCCGCGGTACTCCAGCCGGCGCAGCCCCTCGAGGACCACCTCGACACCCGTCCCGGCCCCGGCCGCGCCCTGGGAGGAGCCCACGTACCCGACGATTCCGCACATGGGGACGAGGGTACGGTCCCGGGCGGCCCGTCCCGGTCAGGTGAGCCCGGCCCGTCACCCGGTAGCCTCACGCCGGTGAGAACGGGCCCGACGACCACCCCACCGGGCACGTCCCCCTCCCACCACACCGGCTCCCCCACCCCCTACGTGGTGCTGGACCGCGCGCACTGGAGCGCCCTGCGGGCCAGCACCCCGATGACGCTGACGGCCGACGACGTGGCCCGGCTGCGCGGTCTCGGCGACCGCGTCGACCTGCGCGAGGTCGAGGAGGTCTACCTGCCGCTGTCCCGGTTGCTGACGCTCTACGACCGGTCCGCGGGCTCGCTGCACGCGGCGACGTCGACGTTCCTCGGCGAGGCCGTGCAGCGGACCCCGTTCGTCATCGGGATCGCCGGGTCGGTCGCCGTGGGCAAGTCGACGACGGCCCGCGTGCTGCGCGAACTGCTCTCGCACTGGCCCGAGACGCCCCGGGTGGAACTCGTCACGACGGACGGGTTCCTGCTGCCGAACGCCGAGCTCGAACGGCGGGGCATCCTGCACCGCAAGGGTTTCCCGGAGAGCTACGACCGACGGGCGCTGCTGCGGTTCCTCGCCGCGGTGAAGTCCGGGGTGCCCGAGGTGCGGGCCCCGGTGTACTCCCACCTCGTCTACGACATCGTCCCGGGCGACGGGATCGTCGTCCGGCAGCCGGACGTGCTCATCGTCGAGGGACTGAACGTGCTGCAGCCCGCGCGGGTGCGCGCCGACGGGACGCAGGGCGTCGCCGTGAGCGACTACTTCGACTTCTCCCTCTACGTCGACGCCCGCAGCGAGGACGTCCGGAACTGGTACGTCGACCGGTTCCTCGAACTGCGGCGCACCGCGTTCTCCGACCCCCAGTCCTACTTCCACCGCTACGCCTCGCTCACCGACGACGAGGCCGTCGCCCGGGCACGCGGCATCTGGAACGAGATCAACGGCCCGAACCTCGCCGAGAACGTGCTGCCGACGCGTGGGCGGGCCACCTGCGTGCTGCAGAAGGGACCCGACCACTCGGTGCGTCAGGTGCGGTTGCGCAAGGTCTGATCGCGCAAGGTCTGAACCACCCGTTCCCGCGGCGCCTCGAGCTCCTCGAGGAACTCGTCCAGGACGAACCCCAGGGCCTCGTTGACCGCCACCATCGGCCCGTTCGACACCGCGTTCCACGTCGAGACCCGTTGTGCCGCAGGGTTGTCGGCGAGCGCCCGACGCAGGCACGCCAGTTTCACCAGCGTGCCCAGGCGGTGGCCGCGGTGCTCGGCGAGGACGAGGGTGTCGAGCTGGAGGAGCCGTTCCGGTTCGTGGTCGGAGCGCACGAGCACCGTGTACGCGACGAGGCGTCCCTGCGGGTCCTGCGCAACCGCCACCCACTGGTGCCGGCCCTGCGCCGCCCGGACCGCCTCCACCTCGCGGATGCGCTCGGCGTCCCAGTGCTCCGGTTCGACCGCGAGGTCGCCGTTCGGGGCGTCGGTGCTCATCCGGGCCGTCAGGCGGGCCATCTCGTCCAGGTCCGCCTCGGGCACGGGCCCGGCGTAGGCCCGCACCCCGTAGCCCGCGGCGTACGGGGCGGCCCCCGCCGCCAGCGCCGCGAGGAGGTCCGCGTCCGGTGGGAGGTGCAGCTGGCGACGGGCGGTGAGCAGACCGGCACCGAACCCCCAGCGAGCCGCGGCGACGGACCCCGGCCAGCTCTGCGGCTCCCGGTCGGCCGGGCGGTCGACGCGCACCCGCACCGTGGTGCGGCCCTGCGCGGCGGCGACCTCGAGCGCCGCCGCGAGCAACCGCGTGCCCACCCCGCGCCCCCGGTGCGCGGGCGGGACGGCGACGTGGACGAGCGCCACGTGCCGGTTGTCGGTGAGGCCGCAGCGGACGTCGGCCACCCCCACGACGTCACCGCCCACCTCGGCGAGCACGACGTCCATGCGCTCGTCCGCCGTGCCCCGCTCGAGCAGGGCCCGCAGCTCCCCGCGGCGCCAGGTCGAGGGGTCGGGCCGGTCGACGGCCTCGGCGGCGGCCAGCGCGTCGTACCAGCGGTCGAAGTGGTCCCGCGCCCAGACCCCCCGGCCGGGGTCGGTCGAGGAGGTGGCGCGCAGGGTCACGTCGGGCAGCACGCCCACCAGTCAGTCAGACCGGGCGGCCGCGGCGCCAACCCGTTTCAGAGGGCGAGGCGGGCCCGCACGATCACAGGGCGAGGCGTGCCCGCACGACTGCAGCCAGCCGGTCCGCGACGTCCTGCGCGTGCTCGGTGTGCGCGGCCTCGACCATGACGCGCACGAGGGGTTCGGTGCCGCTGGGGCGCAGCAGCACCCGGCCGGTCTCGCCCAGCTCGCGCTCCGCCTCGGCGACGGCCGCCAGCAGCTCGGCGTCGGCGCCCGCGCGGGACTTGTCGACGCCGCGGACGTTGACGAGCACCTGCGGCAGCCGCTGCACGACCGAGGCGAGGTCGGCGAGGCTGCGCCCCGTCTCGGACATGCGGGCCAGCAGCTGCAGACCCGTGAGGACCCCGTCGCCCGTCGTGGCGTGGGCGGGCAGCACGACGTGCCCGCTCTGCTCCCCGCCGATGCTCCACCGGCCCGCGCCGAGCGCCTCCAGGACGTAGCGGTCCCCCACCCCCGTCTCGACGACGGTGACGCCCTCGCGCTGCATGGCGAGCTTCAGACCGAGGTTGCTCATGACGGTCGCGACGAGCGTGTCCTGCGCGAGCTGTCCGCGGTCGCGCAGGGCGAGGGTGAGGACGGCCATGATCTGGTCGCCGTCGACGGTGTTCCCGGCGGCGTCCACGGCGAGGCAGCGGTCGGCGTCACCGTCGTGGGCCAGGCCCAGGTCGGCGCCGTGCTGCAGGACGGCGGCCGTCACGGGACCGAGGTGGGTCGACCCGCAGCCGTCGTTGATGTTGAGGCCGTCGGGGGCGGCGAAGAGGGTGGTGACGCGGGCTCCGGCCTCGCGCAGCACGCGCGGGGCGATCGTGCTCGCGGCACCGTTCGCGCAGTCCACGACGACGTGCAGTCCCGCCAGCGACCCGGGGCCCCGCGGCAGGGTGGACAGCAGGTGGGCGACGTAGGTGTCCTGCGCGTCCTGCTCGACGTCGGGGCCGGCGTGGGCCCGGCCCACCCCTCCCCCGGTCGGGCGCCGCGCGGTCCCCGCGCTGAACGCCGCCTCGATGCGGTCCTCGACGTCGTCGGGCAGCTTGGTGCCGCCGCGGGCGAAGATCTTCAGCCCGTTGTCGGGCATGGGGTTGTGCGACGCGGAGAGCATGACGCCGAAGTCGGCACCGGAGGTGTCGACGAGGTGCGCCAGCGCGGGGGTCGGCACGACCCCGATGTCCAGGACGTCGACCCCGGAGCTGGCGAGGCCGGCGACGACGGCCGCCGAGAGGAACTCCCCCGACGCGCGGGGGTCGCGGGCGACGAGCGCACGGGGGTGCGCCGAACCACCCTCGTCGACGAGGACGGTGGCCGCGGCCGCCGCCAGCCCGAGCGCCATCCCGGCGGTCAGGTCGACGTTCGCCAGCCCCCGCACTCCGTCGGTCCCGAAGAGCCGCCCCACCCTGTCGTCCTCTCCCTGCGTTCGCGGGCCGTCACCGGCCCCAGACACCACGACGGCCCCGGGAAGGATCCCGGGGCCGTCGTGACGGTACTCGCTGCTCGACGCGCTGCGCGGCAGCGGCTGACCGGCGTGCTGCCGGATCAGCGCTTGCTGAACTGCGGCGCCTTGCGGGCCTTCTTGAGCCCGGCCTTCTTGCGCTCGATGGCGCGCGGGTCGCGGGTCAGGAACCCGGCCTTCTTGAGCGCCGGGCGGTTCGCCTCGAGGTCGATCGCGTTCAGGGCGCGGGCCACGCCGAGGCGCAGGGCGCCGGCCTGGCCGGACGAGCCGCCGCCGTGGATGCGGGCGATGACGTCGAACGAACCCTCGAGCGCGGTCACGCGGAACGGCTCGTTGACGAGCTGCTGGTGGACCTTGTTCGGGAAGTAGTCGTCCAGCTCACGGCCGTTGATCTTCCACTGGCCGGAGCCGGGGACGATGCGGACGCGGGCGACGGCCTCCTTGCGGCGGCCGGTGGCCCCGCCGGGAGCGATGATGCTGTTGCCGCCGGTGGCCGGGGCGGACGACTCCGACGTGTAGGTGCCGTCGAACTCGTCGGTCTCGGTGATGTCCTCGACGACGTCTTCAGTGGTGATCTCGGTCACGATGCTCCTCGCTTCGCTCAGTTGGCCGGGTTGGTGCCGCGGCTCACTGCGCGACCTGGGTGATCGTGAAGGTCTCGGGCTGCTGGGCCGCGTGCGGGTGCTCGGGGCCCGCGTAGACCTTGAGCTTGCTGAGGACCTGACGGCCCAGCGAGTTCCGGGGGATCATGCCGCGGATGGCCTTCTCGACGGCCTTCTCGGGGTTCTTCTCGAGCAGGTCGACGTAGCTGGTGGCCTTGAGGCCGCCCGGGTAGCCCGAGTGGCGGTAGGCGACCTTCTGCTCGCGCTTGGAACCCGTGAGGGCGACCTTGGCGGCGTTGACGATGATGACGTAGTCACCGCCGTCGACGTGCGGGGCGAAGGTCGCCTTGTGCTTGCCGCGCAGGAGGGTGGCGGCCTGGACAGCCAGACGGCCCAGGACGACGTCCTCCGCGTCGATGACGAGCCAGCGGCGGTCGATGTCGCCGGGCTTCGGGGTGAACGTGCGCACGGGGGTTGCCCATCTCCTCGGACTTGTTGCGGACTGGGCCCGCGCTCGAGTCCTCCGGCACCGGGGGGTCCCGGGCCACGGCAGGCACTGCGTGGGCACAACGACCACCGACGTTACCCGCCGTGCACCGGACGGGTCAAAACGGCTCGGGGCCGCCCCGTGGTCAGCGGGCGCGTTCGACGCGCCGGACGTCCCACACGGGCTCCGGCGTCTCGCTCACCCGCCCGTCGTCGCCGAAGAGCAGGAACCGGTCGAAACCACGGGCGAACCACCGGTCGTGGGTGACGGCCACGACCGTGCCCTCGAAGGCCGCCAGCGCCTGCTCCAGCGCCTCCGCCGAGTGCAGGTCCAGGTTGTCGGTCGGCTCGTCCAGCAGCAGCAGCGTCGCCCCCGACAGCTCCAGCAGCAGGATCTGCAGGCGCGCCTGCTGACCTCCCGAGAGGTTCTCGAAGAGCTGCTCGGCGGCCTCGGCGAGGCCGTAGCGGTCCAGCGCCCGGGACGCGGTCTCGCGGTCCAGGCCGTCGCGGTGGGAGTTGCCGCGGTGCAGGACGTCGAGCAGCGAGCGGCCGACGAGGGCGGGTTGCTCGTGCGTCTGCGCGAACCAGCCCGGCCGCACGCGCGCACCGAGCCGGACGCTGCCCCGGTGCTGCACCGGGTCCGGGACGTGCTCGTCGACGGGCCGGTGCTCGGCGTCGGGGTCGGACCCGCCCGCGGCCAGCAGCCGCAGGAAGTGCGACTTGCCCGAGCCGTTGGAGCCGAGCACCGCCACCCGGTCCCCCAGCCACAGCTCCGCGTCGAACGGCTTCATGAGGCCGGTCAGCTCCAGGCCCTCGACCACGACGGCGCGCTTGCCGGTCCGCCCGCCGCGCAGCCGCATCCGGACGTCCTGGGCCACCGGCGGCGCCTGCGGCGGGCCGGCCTCCTCGAACTTGGCCAGGCGCGTCTGCGCGGCCGCGTACCGCGAGGACATGCCGTCGTTGAACTTCGACTTCTCGCGCAGGGTCACCACGAGCGTGCGCAGCTTGACGCGCTCCTCGTCCCAGCGGCGGCGCAGCTCCTCCAGCCGCTCCCCCCGAGCCTGGCGCGCGGCCCCGTAGTCGGCGAAGGAGCCGCCGTGGGTCCACGCGACCGCCCCCACGGCTCCGGGTTCGAGCGTGACGATGCGGTCCGCGGCGGCGGCCAGCAGTTCGCGGTCGTGGCTGACGAGCAGCACGGACTTGGGTGTGGCGCGCAGCTGCTCCTCGAGCCAGCGCTTGCCCGGCACGTCGAGGTAGTTGTCCGGTTCGTCCAGCAGCAGGACGCCCTCGGGACCACGCAGCAGGGCCTCGAGGACGAGCCGCTTCTGCTCCCCGCCCGAGAGGGTCCGCACGAGCCGGTTGCGGCAGGAGTCGAAGGACACCCCGAGGGCCGCGTGCGTGCACTCGTCCCAGAGCACTTCCTGCTCGTACCCCCCGGCGTCGCCGAAGTCGGCGAGGGCCTGGGCGTACCGCAGCTGCGACTTCTCGGTCTCCTGCTCGACCATCGCGGCCTCGGCCGCCTCGACGGCGGCGAAGGCGTCCCGCAGCGGCGCGGGGGCGACCGAGACGAGCAGCTCGGCCACGGTCGTGCCGTCGCGCACCGAACCGACGAACTGGCGCATGACGCCGAGGCCGCCACTGCGCGCGACGCCGCCCTCCTGCACGGGCTCGTCGCCCGCGATGAGCCGCAGCAGCGTCGTCTTGCCGGTCCCGTTCGGCCCGATGAGGGCCGTCGTCGACCCGTCGGCCACCCGGAAGGAGACCTCGTCCAGCAGGGGTCGCCCGTCGGGGAGCTCGTGGCTCAGCCCTGCGACGTCGACGTGCCCACCCGTTGTTCCAGCCACTGCCCTGCTCCCTGTCCGCGTGAGCGGCCAGTCTGCCGGTCCCGGCTCAGCCCTCGCCGCTGGTTTCCCGCCCGTCGGTCCCCGCCCGGGCCGTGTGCTGGAGCCGCAGCGAGCAGCTCGTCGTGTCGGCGTCGGCCCAGTCGCCCTCGACGTCGAGGACCGCGATGCCGGCCGTGCGCAGCTGCACCACCTCCCCGGTCAGCGCCTCCACGAGCGCGCTGGCACCGGGGTTGTGCGCGACGAGGGTGACCGTGGCGTCGGCGGTCTCGGTGTCCAGACCCCGGACGATGCGCAGGAGGTCACCCAGGCTGGCCTCGTAGAGGCGTTCCTCGTCGACGATGACGGGCGCCGCGCCCCAGCCGTCGAGCAGCCGCGCCGTCGTCTCCTCCGTGCGCCGGGCCGGTGAGCTCAGCAGGAGGTCGCAGCCTCCGACGTGCGCGGACAGCCAGCGCCCCGCCTCCTCGGCGTCGGCCTTGCCGCGGTCGGCCAGGGGGCGGGCGATGTCCTGCAGTCCTACCGGCGAGTCGGCCTTGGCGTGGCGGACGACGACGAGCGTGGGCACACCCACCAGCGTGCCGCACCCGGCCCCCCGCCCTCCACCCGCCCCTCGCCCTACCCCGCCCGGACCCCGCGCGGAAAACACTCTTTCCGCCCTCCGGGATCGTTCCCGGAGGGCGGAAAGAGTGGGTTCCGCCGGGCGGGCGGGGGGCGCA
>NZ_JBFBND010000006.1:0-163766 GCF_040702905.1 Kineococcus sp. NPDC059986
CGAGCGCTGGTTCGCCGAGCTGACCACCAAGAAGCTGCAGCGCTCCACCCATCGCTCGGTCCGGGCACTGAACGCCGACATCCGGTCCTGGATCACGACGTGGAACGAGAACCCTCGTCCCTACGTCTGGGTCAAGACCGCCGAGCAGATCCTGGAGTCGCTCGGCGACTACTGCCAACGAATCATCGACTCACGACACTAGTCCCGAGTTGTGCGGTCGGTCCGCGCGGGTGACGCTTCGACGGTTGCCCAGCGAAACACCCCGAGGAGACCCGTGACCGACACGGCCCGGCGCCCCAGCGGCGACCCGAGCACCACCGGGACCCCTGACCCCAACCGCTGGCGCGCCCTCGCGGTGTGCCTTGTGGTCGGCTTCATGACCCTGCTCGACGTCTCCATCGTGAACGTCGCCCTGCCCTCCATCGAGTCCTCCCTCGGGGCGGGCTCCGCGCAGGTCCAGTGGATCGTCGCGGGGTACGCCCTCGCGTTCGGACTCGTCCTCGTCCCCGCGGGCCGCATCGGCGACCTGTACTCGCGCCGGCTGATGTTCGTCCTCGGCCTCTCCGGGTTCGTGCTGACGAGCGCGGCCGCCGGTCTCGTCCAGTCCGCCACCGCCCTCGCGCTCGTCCGGCTCGCCCAGGGGATCAGCGCAGGCCTCGTGAACCCGCAGGTCCTCGCCCTCATCCAGCAGCTGTTCACCGGCGCCGAGCGGGGCCGCGCCTTCGGCGCGTTCGGCACGACCATCGGGCTCTCGACGGCCGTGGGCCCGCTGCTCGGCGGGGCCATCCTCGCCGTCTTCGGCGAGCAGGAGGGCTGGCGCGGGGTGTTCCTCGTCAACGTCCCCATCGGGCTCGTCCTCATCCCACTGGCCTGGAAGTGGTTGCCCGGCAGGGATCCCGACCGGGCACCGGGGCGGTTGCACCTCGACGTGCCCGGGTTGCTCCTGCTGGCCGCCGCCACCGTGTTCGGGATGCTGCCCTTCGTCCTGACGACCGGTCAGGGCGACTCGCCCCTGCGCTGGTTGTTCCTCGTCCCGGGGGCGGCGCTGCTCGGGGCGTTCGTGGCCTGGGAGCGGTGGGAGGGCCGGCACGGTCGCGAACCCGTCGTCGACGCCGCCCTGGTGAAGACCCCCTCGTACAGCGTCGGGGCCCTCGTCGGCATCGCCTACTTCGCCGGGTTCACCGGCATCTTCCTCGTGGTGACGCTGTACCTGCAGTCCGGCCTGGGGCTCGCCCCGTGGCAGGCGGGGCTGGTGCAGACGCCCTTCGCCGTCATGTCCGGGATCTTCGCCCAGGTCGGTGGCCGGAAGGTCTCCACCCGCGGGCGGACGATCGTCGTCGTCGGCCTCGCCGTCGTCGCCGTCGGGCTTCTGGCGGCCGACCTCGTCGCCGCCTCGGTGCAGGGGACGGCGGGCGCGATCGCCCTGTCCGCCTGCCTCGCCGTGGCCGGGGCCGGGTCGGGCCTCGTCATCTCCCCGAACCAGACCCTCGCCCTGGCCGACGTCCCACCGCGCGTGGCCGGGGTCGCCGGCGGTGTCCTGCAGACGGGGCAGCGCGTCGGCTCGGCGGTGGGGGTCGCGGCGACGACCGCGATCTTCTTCTCCACCGTCGCCGGCGCCGGGCTCGGCGGTCAGGCGCGGGCCGCCGGGTCGGGGCAGGGGACGCCGCCGCAGGTGCAGGACGTGTTCGGCCAGGCGCTGTCCCACGGTCTGCGGGTGTCCCTCGGCCTCGTGCTCCTCGCGCTCGTGCTCGCCGTCGTCGACCAGCGGCGGCGCCAGCACGGCGACGACGGTGACGGCCCGGGGCACGGTTCCGGACACCACCACCGACACCACGGGGCGCACGACGCCTCGGTGGCCAAGCACCGCGCCGGGTAGCGTCGCCCCGTGAGACCGACGCAGTGGACGTGGACGTACGAGGACGCCGAGGGCCGGGCGGTCGCGGGGGACAGCACCGTGTTCCCGACGCAGGCCGACGCCGAGGTCTGGATCGGTGAGTCGTGGCGCGGGCTGCGCGAGCAGGGCGTCGAGAACGTCCAGCTCTGGGCCGACGGCGCGAAGGTCCACGGGCCGCTGTCGCTGCGCCCCGCTGACTGACCGTCCCTCCGGGGGAGTCCTCGTCGACGCATCCGGCTCGACCTACGAGCCGGATGCGTCAACGATCCCCTCCCCCGGGACCCGCGGAGGGGTCAGGAGGGGCGTTCGGTGGGGGAGGTCGCGGCGGTGCGCGCCGGGTCGCGCTCGACCACGTCACCGAGGACGGCGTCGATGCGCTGGAGCAGTTCGGCCGGGATCCTCACGCCGGAGGCCTTGACGTTCTCGCGCACCTGCTCGGGGCGGGAGGCGCCGATGATCGCGGACGCCACGTTGTCGTTCTGCAGCACCCACGCCACGGCGAGCTGGGCCATCGACAACTCGAGCTCGCGCGCGACCGACTTCAGCTCCTGGACCCGCGACAGCACGTCGTCGCGCATCCAGCGGCTGATCATCTGCTTGCCGCCCTTCTCGTCCGTGGCGCGGCTGCCCTCCGGTGGCGCACCGCCCGGGGTGTACTTCCCGGTGAGGACGCCCTGGGCGACGGGGGAGAACACGATCTGCGAGATGCCGACCTCGCGGGAGGTCGGCACGACCTCGGCCTCGATGACGCGGTAGAGCGCGGAGTACTGCGGCTGGTTCGAGATGAGCTGGAAGCCCAGGTCGTCGGCCAGTTCGTGGCCCTGCCGCAGTTGGTCGGCCGTCCACTCGCTGACGCCGATGTAGAGCGCCTTCCCCGCGCGGACCACGTCGGCGAAGGCCTGCATCGTCTCCTCGACCGGCGTCGAGACGTCCCAGCGGTGGGCCTGGTAGACGTCGACGTGGTCGGTGCCGAGGCGGCGCAGCGACCCGTCGATCGACTCCAGCACGTGCTTGCGGGACAGACCGGAGTCGTTGTGCCCCTTGGGGCCGGTCGGGAAGTAGACCTTGGTGAGGATCTCCAGGCTCTCGCGGCGCTGACCCTTCAGGGCCGTGCCGAGGACCGTCTCGGCGGCCGTGTTGGCGTAGACGTCCGCCGTGTCGAAGGTCGAGATGCCGGCGTCGAGGGCGGCGTGCACGCACGCGACGGCCGCCTCGTTCTCGACTTGGGAACCGTGGGTGAGCCAGTTGCCGTAGGTGATCTCGGAGACTTTGAGGCCACTGCGGCCCAGGTGTCGGAACTCCATGCCGCGAACCTAACCCGATGCCCCGCCCAGGGCGAGGGTCGGGTTCGCCGTCCTCAGACGACGAGGGCCTCCGGGGCGCGCCGGTCGACGGTCGTGGACCGGGCGGCGAGCAGGACGCGCGTCGCGCCGGCCGCGGTGAGCGCCGCACCGCCGAGGTGCAGGACGACGGCGAGACCGGGCAGACCGTCGAGGCTCTGGAACGTGCCGAGCGCGGCCTGCGCGACGAACAGCACGAGCAGGATCGTCGCGCGACGGCGGACGAGCTCGTCGCCGGACCGCTTCGCGACCACGACGACGACGGCCGACAGCACGAGCGCCGCGACGGCGAAGACGCCGTGGACGACGGTCACGCTCGCCCAGTGCACCGGGATGCGGTGCACCTCGGTGCTGTCGCCGGGGTGCGGCCCGGCGCCGGTCACGACCGTGCCGATGACGACCACGACGCCCGTCACCACGACGAGCCAGCGCGCGAGCCGGCGGGTGCGCTCGGCCGGGGCGGGCACGTGGGCCCGGTGGGCGATGTCGTAGCTGACGGTCGTGGAGACGAGCAGGGCGATCGCGGCCAGGAAGTGCGCGGCGACGACGTAGGGGTTCAGGCCCGTGAGCACCGTGATGCCGCCGACGACGGCGTTGAGCAGGACGCCGACGAACTGGCCCCACGCGGAGAAGAGCAGCGCACGGTGGCGCGGCCGCTGCAGCAGGCAGGCGATGATCACGGCGCCGACGGCGAGGCAGATGACCGTCGTGAGCATCCGGTTGCCGAACTCGATGGCCCCGTGCAGACCCGTCGAGGCGGTCGCGGACGTGAAGGACTCGGCGGTGCAGCGCGGCCACGTCGGGCAGCCGAGACCGGAACCGGTCACGCGGACGATGCCGCCGGTGACGATGATGAGGACGGCGACGGCGACGGCGATCGTGGTCGTCCAGCGGACGGCGCGCGAGTGCGTCGTGGGTGCGGGGCTCATGACGGGCTCAGCGCGCTCAGGCGGGGTGGGCGCCGCGGGCCACCATCGGGACCGGTCGGCGCATGCGGCGGATCTGCAGCGCGCGGGTCACGCCGTAGGAGACGAGACCGCGCTCGGGTGCGTCGAACTTCACGGCGAGGGCCCGCTTGACCTTGCGGCCCAGCAGGATGCTGTCGACCACGACGATCGCGAGCATGGCGTAGATCACGAGGGTCGTCGCGAGCACGAGCGTCGTGGACCCCAGGGGGGTCGCCACCATCGACAGGACGAGCGAGACGCCGGCGATGATGAGGAAGTACTCGCCCACGTTGCGGCGCGCGTCGACGACGTCGCGCACGAAGCGCCGCTGCGGGCCGCGGTCGCGGATCGGCAGGTAGCGCTCGTCGCCCGTCATGAGGGCGGCCTGCATCTTGGCGCGCTCCTCGCGCTGGGCCTCGCGGTTGGCCTTCTGCGCGGCCTTGCGGTCGGCCGGCACGAGGGGGCGCTGGTTGCGGGCCTGCGCCTCGCTGCGCTTGGGGGTCGGGCGACCCTTGCCACCCACCTTCGTCAGCTCGACGGCGGGCGTCTGCTCGACCGCGGGGGCCGACTTGTCCTTCGAGCGTCCGAACACAGGGGAAGGGTACGTCACCGGGGGAGGCCCGGACCCTGTCGCGGACCGTGATGTGTAGCGTCCGCGGTGTGAGCGATCCCACGGTCAGCGCCTCGGTCAGCCCCGACGAGCCCACCGGTCCCGGCGTCGAGCGCGTCGCGCGGCTGCGGGCGGCCTCGGCCGCCCAGGACGCCGCCACCCGCGCCGACCTCGAGGCGCTCGTGCGGATCCCGAGCGTCTCCGCGCGGGCCTTCGACCCCGCGCACGTGCACGCGAGCGCCGCGGCCGTCGCCGAGCTGCTGCGGGGTGCCGGGCTGCCGCAGGTGGACGTCGTCACCGCGCGCGCGGCGGGTGCGGGGCCCGACGGCGGGGACCTGGAGTCCCACCCCGCGGTCATCGGCCACCGACCCGCCCCCGCCGGTGCCCCCACCGTCCTGCTCTACGCCCACCACGACGTCCAGCCGCCCGGGCGCGACGAGGACTGGGCCAGCCCGCCCTTCGAGCCGACCGAGCGCGAGGGCCGTCTCTTCGGCCGCGGGGCCGCCGACGACAAGGCCGGGGTCATGGCGCACGTGCACGCGCTGCGCACCCTCCTGCGGACCTGGGGTCCGCAGGACGGCGTGGGCGTCACGGTCTTCGTGGAGGGCGAGGAGGAGATCGGCTCGCCGACCTTCGGCGCCTTCCTCGAGCAGCACCGGCAGGCCCTGGCCGCGGACGTCATCGTCGTGGCCGACTCGGGCAACTGGCGGGTCGGGGTGCCCGCCCTCACGACGACCCTGCGCGGCCTGGTCGACTGCGACGTCACCGTCGACGTCCTGTCCCACGCCGTCCACTCGGGCGTCAACGGCGGTCCGGTCCTGGACGCGCTGACGTGCCTGGCGCGGCTGCTCGCCACGCTGCACGACGCGGACGGCGACGTGGCCGTCGACGGGCTGCACAGCTCGGCGGCCCCCGTCGTCGACCTCGACGAGGCCACCTTCCGCGCCGACGCCGGCGTGCTGCCGGAGGTGCGGCTCGCCGGCACGGGCACGGTGGCCGACCGCCTGTGGACCAAGCCCGCGATCGCCGTCATCGGTCTGGACGCCACCCCCGTCGACCGCGCGAGCAACACGCTCGTCCCCTCGGCCCGGGCCAAGATCAGCATGCGCATCGCCCCCGGTCAGGACCCCTCGGCGGCCATGACGGCATTGCGGCGGCACCTGCTGGCCAACGCCCCGTTCGGGGCGCGGGTGCGCGTCGACGACGGCGAGGAGGGGCAGGCGTTCTCCGCCGACACCTCCGTCCCCGCCCACGCCGTCGCGCGCGAGGCCTTCGGCACGGCGTTCGGCGTCCCCACGGTCGAGATGGGGATGGGCGGGTCGATCCCGTTCATCGCCGACCTCTCCGCCGTCTACCCGGAGGCGGCCATCCTCGTCACGGGGGTCGAGGACCCCGACTCCCGCGCCCACGGGGCGGACGAGTCCCTGCACCTGGGCGACTTCGCCAAGGTCTGCCTCGGGGAGGTCCTGCTGCTGGACGGGCTGGCGGCGCGGGCTGCGGGCGGTCGGCGGGCGTAACCTGGACGGACCCGTTGGGGAACAGGGCGGCCGCCGCGGCGGTTGTCCCCTCCGACAGCCCGCCCCGAGCGCTTCCGGAGACGATGCTCATGACCACCACCAGCGACACCCCGGTGACGACCGCCGAGGCGACGGCCCAGACCACCGCCGACGCGGCGACCCACGGGGTCCTGCTGACCGACGTGGCCGCGACCAAGGTGCGCACGCTGCTCGAGCAGGAGGGTCGTGACGACCTCCGCCTGCGCATCGCCGTGCAGCCCGGTGGCTGCTCGGGCCTCATCTACCAGCTCTACTTCGACGAGCGGACCCTCGACGGGGACGCCGTGCGCGACTTCGACGGTGTCGGGGTCGTGGTCGACAAGATGAGCGGCCCGTACCTCGACGGCGCGACGATCGACTTCGCCGACACCATCGAGAAGCAGGGCTTCACCATCGACAACCCCAACGCGGGGAGCAGCTGCGCCTGCGGTGACTCCTTCAGCTGATCCCGCACGCGGCCGACCGGCCCCCGCCCCCTCCCCGGGGACGGGGGCCGCTCGCGTGTGGGCAGCCGCCCCGCCGCGCGAGCCGGTCGGTCGCGAGCGGTTCGACGTCGGCCCGGCCCGCTTCGCCTTCGGCGACCTCGCGGCCGAGGACGGCGAGGACCTCGTCGCCGCCGGCGGCGACCTGCAGCCGGCCACCGTCCTGGACGCCTACCGCCGGGGCCTGTTCCCCATGGGGCTCGGCGGGGGCGGTCGCGGACCCCTCGGCTGGTGGTCCCCGGACCCGCGGGGCGTCCTCGTCCCCGAGGAGGTCCACGTCTCGCGGTCGCTGCGCCGGTCGCTGCGCACGTTCGAGGTGCGCCTGGACACCGCCTTCGACGCCGTCGTCGAGGGCTGTGCCGACCCCTCGCGCTCCGGGGCGTGGATCACCGCGGAGGTGGCGCGCGCCTACGGACGGCTGCACCGGCTCGGGTGGGCGCACTCCGTGGAGGTCTGGCGCGACGGCGAGCTCGTCGGAGGCCTGTACGGGCTGAGCCTGGGCGGGCTCTTCGCGGCCGAGTCGAAGTTCCACCGGGTCACGGACGCCTCCAAGGCCGCCGTCGTGGCGCTGGCGGAGGTCATGACGTCGGACGGGGTGAGCGGTCGCCTCGTCGACGTCCAGTGGCGCACGGAGCACCTCGCGACGCTGGGGGTGCAGGAGGTGCCCCGGGCGTACTACCTCGCCTCGCTGAGCACCGCCCTGGCCCGACCTGTGCCCCGGCCCCTGCGTCCGGCAGGTCCGGCGCGCCCCGATCGGCCGAACGACTACGACGGGGGGTAGTCTCTCTTCCCGAGGGGCCACTCTGCTCAGGACCAACGCGTCACGAGCACGAAACGTCCCCGTTCACTGCTCGCACGTGGAGAGGCCGACGTTGGGTACGCGAGACTCGGGCGCGACGCGTCGTCGCCGTCCCCCCAAGGCGCTGCTGGCCGGCGCCCTGACCGGGGCTGCGGCGCTGCTGTTGACCGGCTGTGCGGGGGACTGGCCGAACGCTTCGGCGAGCAACTTCTTCCTCCCCGACGCCAGCATCGGCGCCACGGACATGACCCCACGGATCTCCCAGCTCTGGGACGGGTCCTGGATCGCCGCCCTCGTGGTCGGCGTCTTCGTCTGGGGCCTGACGATCTGGTGCGTCGTGGCCTACCGCCGCCGCAAGAACGACCCGGAACTGCCGGCGCAGGTCCGCTACAACATGCCGATCGAGATCCTCTACACGATCGTCCCGGTCATGATGGTCGGCGTCCTCTTCTACTACGTGGCGCGTGACCAGCAGGCCATCCTCGACACGTCGAAGACCCCGGACCTGACCGTCCAGGTCGTCGGCAAGAAGTGGTCGTGGGACTTCAACTACCTGGAGAACAACTCCCAGCCGGGCGTCTACGACACCGGCCGCCAGGCGGACCTGTCGGGCCGCACGGGCGTGGAGGAGAACCTCCCGACGCTGTACCTGCCGGTCAACGAGACGGTCCAGTTCGACCTGTACTCGCGCGACGTCATCCACTCGTTCTGGATCCCCGCCTTCCTCATGAAGATGGACATGATCCCGGGCAGCCCGAACAAGTTCCAGGTCACCCCCACCAAGGAGGGCGACTTCCAGGGCAAGTGCGCCGAGCTGTGCGGTGAGTACCACTCCGAGATGCTCTTCAACGTGAAGGTCGTCTCGGCGGACGAGTACCAGCAGCACCTCGACGACCTCGCGGCGGCCGGCCAGACCGGGTCCCTGCCGACCACCCTCGCGGGAGCTGAAGAGCTCGCCGGGGTCCAGGCCGACTCGGTCCACTCGAACGAGGGGGAGAACTGATGGCTGCTGAGAGCTTCGAACTGCCCGGTGCGGCAGCGCGCGTCACCGTGCGCCAGCCGCTCGGTGCGGTCGTGCCGCGCTCGCGCGGTCGCGTCATCGCCAACTGGTTGTCCAGCACCGACCACAAGGTCATCGGCAACCTGTACTTCATCACCTCGTTCATCTGGTTCCTGCTCGGCGGGATCATGGCGCTGCTCATCCGCGCCGAGCTCTTCGAGCCCGGCATGCAGGTGTTCGCCACCAAGAACGAGTACAACCAGGCGTTCACCATGCACGGCACGGTGATGCTGCTGCTCTTCGCGACCCCGCTCTTCGCGGCCTTCGCCAACGCGATCATGCCGTTGCAGATCGGTGCGCCGGACGTCGCCTTCCCGCGGTTGAACATGTTCGCGTACTGGCTGTTCCTCTTCGGCGGTCTCATCGCCGGTGCCGGCTTCGTCACGCCGGGCGGGGCGGCGAGCTTCGGCTGGTTCGCCTACGCGCCGCTGAGCGACGTCGTCCACTCCCCGGGGCTGGGCGGCAACCTCTGGGTCATGGGCCTGGCCTTCTCCGGGTTCGGCACGATCCTCGGTGCGGTCAACTTCATCACCACGATCATCTGCATGCGCGCGCCCGGCATGACGATGTTCCGGATGCCGATCTTCACGTGGAACACGCTCATCACGAGCGTCCTGATCCTCATGGCGTTCCCGGTGCTGGCCGCCGCGCTGCTGGCGCTGGCCGCGGACCGCATCCTCGGGGCCCACGTCTTCGAGGCCGCCAACGGCGGGCCGATCCTGTGGCAGCACCTGTTCTGGTTCTTCGGGCACCCGGAGGTCTACATCATCGCGTTGCCCTTCTTCGGCATCGTGACGGAGATCTTCCCGGTCTTCAGCCGCAAGCCCGTCTTCGGCTACAAGGGCCTGGTCTTCGCGACCATCTCCATCGCCGGTCTCTCGGTGACGGTCTGGGCGCACCACATGTACGTGACCGGCAAGGTCCTGCTGCCGTTCTTCGCCTTCATGACGATGCTCATCGCCGTCCCGACGGGCGTGAAGTTCTTCAACTGGATCGGCACGATGTGGCGCGGGTCGCTGACCTTCGACACGCCCATGCTGTGGGCCGTCGGGTTCCTCGTGACCTTCCTCTTCGGTGGTCTGACCGGTGTCATCCTGTCCGCGCCGCCGCTGGACTTCCAGCTGTCCGACTCCTACTTCGTCGTGGCGCACTTCCACTACGTCGTCTTCGGCACCGTCGTGTTCGCGATGTTCGCGGGCTTCTACTTCTGGTGGCCCAAGCTCACGGGCAAGATGCTGCACGAGGGCTGGGGCAAGCTGCACTTCTGGCTGCTGTTCGTCGGGTTCCACACGACGTTCCTCATCCAGCACTGGCTCGGTGCGGCCGGCATGCCGCGCCGCTACGCCGACTACCTCAAGGGTGAAGGCTTCGAGACGATGAACCAGATCTCCACGATCGGTTCGTTCGTCCTGGGCCTGTCGTTCCTGCCCTTCCTGTGGAACGTCTACCGGACCGCCCGCTTCGGCGAGAAGGTCACCGTGGACGACCCGTGGGGCTACGGCGCCTCGCTGGAGTGGGCGACGTCCTGCCCCCCGCCGCGGCACAACTTCACCTCGCTGCCGCGCATCCGCTCCGAGCGTCCTGCCTTCGACCTGCACCACCCCGAGGTCGCGGCGCACGACAACCACGACGGTGGCGGCAATCTTCTCGATGCGGTGTACGGCGGCTCCGACCGTCGCGGCCGTGAAGACGTCCACGGAGGGCAGTGACCGATGAAGCCTGAAACCTGGCTGTTCTCCGGCGGGATCCTGTTCTTCATCCCCGTCGCCTTCGTCTACGGGATGCTCACCCGCTGGGACGAGTGGGTCGGCTTCATCGCCCTCCTGCTCACCGGTGGGCTGGCGCTCCTCGTCGGCACGTACCTGACGATCACCGCCCGCCGCATCGACGAGCGTCCCGAGGACAACCCGCGGGCCGACGTCTCCGAGGGCGCGGGGGAGCAGGGCTTCTTCTCCCCGCACTCCTGGTGGCCGCTGTACCTGGCTGCCGGTGGCGCGATCACCTTCTTCGGGGTGGCCGTCGGCTGGTGGCTGTGGCTCATCGGTGTCGTCATCTCGGTGCCGATGATCGTGGGCTGGGTCTTCGAGTACTACAAGGGCGAGCACGCCCACTGAGCACGTCCGGTCCGTAGGGCCCCGCACCGTTCCGGTGCGGGGCCCTACGGCGTTCCGGCGCCGTCGGAGCCACCGGTGGGGTCCGTGTGTCACAGATCCGTGACACGGTTCCGTGCAACGCGGCGGATGCGCGCGGCGTCCCTCCAGCAGACCGCCGAGGTGCGACCATGGTCGGCGGGGGAAGCACGAGAGGGGCGTTCGCGCCCGGGGGAGAACACTTTCTGTGATGAGTTCGAAGCACCGTCCTGGTCCGTCCACGTCGGTCCGCCGCCGCACGCTCGTCGGCGTCCTGCTGGCCGCCGCTGCGGTCCCGGCCGTCGCTGCCTGTCAGGACGGGTCGGGCGTTGCCGCCGGCACGGGCCAGGGCGCGTCGCCGGCGGCCTCGCCGTCCGCGACACCACCCACCGTCACGGTGACCCCGGCGAACGCCGCGGTCGACGTCCGGCCCGACGCCCCCGTCACCGTCACCGTCGCCGACGGCAAGCTCACGGACGTCACCGTGACCGCCCCCGACGGCACCCCCCTGACCGGCGCGCTCGACGCCGCCGGCACGACCTGGACCTCCCAGGGCGCGCTCGCGCTGGGGACGGCCTACACGGTCCACGCCGTCGCCGCGGGCGCGTCCGGCACGCCGACCACCCACGACAGCACCCTGACGACGCTGACGCCCGCCGCGACGGCCTTCCCTGCCGTGGCGCCGCTGTCCGGCCGCGAGGTCGGCGTCGGGATGCCGGTCATCGTCACCTTCGACTCGCCCGTCGCGGACGACCGCCGCCGCCTCGTGGAGGAGAACCTGCACGTCACCGTGACCCCCACCGCGGTGCCGGGGTCCTGGAGCTGGCAGTCCAGCACGAAGGTCGAGTACCGCCCCGAGCAGTACTGGCCCGCGCACTCCCAGGTGCACGTCGACATCGACCTCGGCACCGTCGAGGTGGCCCCGGGGGTGTGGGGCAAGACCCGCGACATCGACTTCACCATCGGCTCGGCCATGGTCAGCACGGTCGACATCGCCGCGCACACCCTCACGGTGACCCGCGACGGGCAGGTCGTGAAGACCATTCCCGTGACGCTCGGGCAGTCCGGCAGCGGTGGCAAGTTCGTCACGCGCAGCGGGACCAAGGTCATCATGAGCCTCGAGGCGTCCCGGCAGATGAACTCGGAGACGACGGGCATCGGCCAGGACGACCCGAACTACTACGACGTCAACGTGAAGTACGCGCTGCGCGTCACCAACTCCGGTGAGTTCCTGCACGCGGCGCCCTGGTCGGTCTCCTCGCAGGGCCGGGCGAACGTGAGCCACGGCTGCACCGGCATGAGCACCGAGAACGCCAAGTGGATGTTCGACAACTCCAAGGTCGGGGACGTCGTCGTCTACACGGGCAGCAACCGCGGCATCGAGCCGGGCAACGGCTTCACCGTGTGGAACGAGACCTACCAGCAGTGGCAGCAGGGTTCGGCGCTGCACGCCTGAGCCGGCGGGTGGCGGCCCGCCGGGTCTGGCGGGTCGCCCTCGTCGTCGCCACCGTCGTGGCCGTCTGCGTCCTCGCCCGACGGCTCGAGGCGGCCGACCTGGGGGAGCGGTTGCGGTCGGCGGACCCGACCTGGGTGCTGGCCGCGGCCGCCTGTTCGCTCCTGCCGCTGTTCGGCAACGTCGCGTCCATGACGGCTCTGTCGCCCGTCCCACTGCCCGTGGGGCGCACGACGGTCGTCTGGCTCGCGACGTCCTTCGTGAACCTCGTGACGCCTTCGAGCACGGGCGGGGTGGCCCTCACGGTCCGTTACCTGCAGCGACGCCCGTTGCCGCTTGCCGTCGCCGTCACGACCATCGGCATCGTCCAGTCGACGTCGTTCCTCGTCACCGGGGGGCTCGTCCTGGCAGCCCTGCTGGGGGCGGGGCGGTCGGCGGAGTCTGCCGTCAGCGTCCCGTGGCCCGTCCTGGGGGGAGGTGCGGCCGCCCTCGCGGTCGCCGTCCTCGTGGTGCGCCTGCACCCCCGGGCGCGCCGGTGGACCCGCGCGCGGGTCGTGGCGCCCGTGCGCGCGGAGTGGCCGGCCCTGCGCCGGGTCCTCACGCACCCCGGACGCGTCGCCGTGGCGGTGCTCGGGCACCTGGCCGTCCCGCTCGGCTTCGCCGCGACCCTGGCGTGCTCGGCGCGCGCCGTCGGGGGAGCAGCACCGCTGCTGCTCCTGGTGCTGGTCGTCGTGGGCAGTTCCGCGGTGACGGCGGCCGTCCCGGTGCCGGGGGGCATCGGCGCCTCCGAGGCCGCGCTCACGGCGGGACTCGTCGCCTGCGGGCTGGGCGCCGAGGCGGCGCTGTCGGCGGCCCTGCTGCACCGGGCGCTCACGTTCTGGGTGCGCGTCCCGCCGGCCTGGGTCGCGCTGCTGTGGTTGCGGCAGCGGCACGCCGTCTGAGGCCCGCCGGGGCACCCGCGCGGGTGCCCCGGCGTCGTCTCGCTCGGGCCGGGTCTCAGGCCGTGAAGGAGGAGATGTCCCCGACGTAGCGGGTGTGGTCGGCGGGGACCGGCTCGACGACCGCGAGGGCCACCTCGGCGGCGAACTCGGCGACGTCGTAGAGCTTGCCGGCGGCCTCCTTGCGGGTGGCGAGGGCACCGGGGTTGGACCGCTCGAGCAGGGTGGCGGTGATGGTGCCCTCGATCATGTCGCCGGAGACGACGACGAACTCGACGCCTGCTTCCTCGACGGTGGGGATGAGCGCGCGCAGCGCGTCCTCGCCGGCGCGCTTGCTCCGCGCGACCGGTTCGTACTCCGGCATCGTCGGGGTCGTGTGGATGAAGTGCGCCTGGTGGCTCGTCACGAAGACGATGCGCGACCCGGGCGCCAGCAGCGGCAGGGCGGTCGTCAGGGCGTTGACCTGGGCGTCCCGGTTCAGCTGCATCGCGTAGTCCTCGGCGACGCCCTGCTCCATGCCGCCGGAGGCGTTGAGCACGAGCACGTCGAGCCCGCCGAGCTCGGTCTGCACGCGGTCGAACATCGCCTGGACCGATGCCGGGTCCGTGAGGTCGGCCGCGACCGCCACGGCGGTCGCGCCACCGGCGGTCAGCGTGGCGACGAGCTTGTCCGCGCGGGCCGCCTTGTTCCGGTAGTTCACGACGACGGAGGCGCCCGCCTCGGCGACGTACGTCGCGGTCTGGGCGCCGATGCCGCGGGAGGAACCGGTGATGAGGACGCGCTGGCCGGAGAGGCTGCCGGGGGCGAGGGGGTTGGTCACGGGGGAGGAGCCTAACTGTTCGTCGGACGGTGCTCGGGGTGCGCGAGCGACGGGGCCGCCCACGCAGAAGGGCCCCGAGCCGGTGGCTCGGGGCCCTTCAGGTGGTGCGTCAGCCGTGGGTCGTCTGCGACGTCCCGATGGCCGGGTTGTCAGCCCGGTCGAGCTCGTCGGCGTGCGCCGCGCCGAGCTCGCCGTGGTGGTCGCCGTGCGCCGCGGCCAGCTCGGCCGGGGTCACCGGCTCGACGCGGTCCTCGAAGTAGAACTTCGAGAGGCGGCGCTGGACCTTGCCGATCAGCGTGTCCGGGTTCCCGGCATCGACGCGGTCCTCGATCTCCATCGGACGCAGCGAGTCGTGCTGGACGAGGGTCCAGCGCTCGAGGTCCGTGAGGGGAGCGTGGACCTCGATGAACTCGCCGTGCGGCAGCCGGACGATGCGCCCGGTCTCGCGACCGTGCAGGGCCTTCTCGCGGTCCTTGCGCTGCAGCCCGAGGCAGATGCGCTTGGTGACGACGAAGGCCAGCGCCGGCAACGCGAACACGAGGACGCGCAGCGACCGCGTGATGTCGTTGATCGACAGGCTCATCATGTGGGCGATGATGTCGTTCCCGCCGGAGATCCAGAGCAGGATGTAGAACGTCAGCGCCATGACGCCGAGCCCGGTGCGGGTCGGCTGGTTGCGCGGACGGTCCAGCAGGTGGTGCTCACGACGGTCGCCCGTCGCGGCCTGCTCGATCCACGGGTACAGGATCATCGCGCCCATCGTGAACAGGATCGTCACGGTGGTGGGGATGAAGATGTTCATCGAGAACGTGAAGCCCCACAGGTCGAACTCGAACCACCCCGGCATGAGGCGGACCGCACCGTCGAGCCAGCCCATGTACCAGTCCGGCTGCGAACCGGCGGTCACGGGGGAGGGGTCGTAGGCGCCGTAGGCCCAGATCGCGTTGATCTGCACCAGCGCACCCAGCGCCGCGATGACACCGAAGACGATGAAGAAGAACCCACCGGCCTTCGCCATGTACACGGGGAAGAGCGGGAAGCCCACGACGTTGTCCTCGGTCCGGCCGGGGCCGGGGTACTGGGTGTGCTTGTGCACGACGACCAGCATGAGGTGGACGGCGATGAGGGCCAGGATGACCGCCGGCAGCAGCAGGATGTGGATCGTGAAGAACCGCGGGATGAAGTCGGTCCCGGGGAACTCGCCGCCGAACAGGAAGAAGCTGACGTAGCTGCCGACGACCGGCACGGCCAGGATGATCGCCTGAGCGATGCGGATCCCGGTGCCCGACAGCAGGTCGTCGGGGAGCGAGTAGCCGGTGAAGCCCTCGAACACGGCGAGGATCGCGAGGATCGAGCCGATGACCCAGTTGACCTCGCGCGGCTTGCGGAACGCGCCGGTGAAGAAGACGCGCGCCATGTGGACGATCGTCGCGGCCACGAAGACCAGCGCCGCCCAGTGGTGGACCTGGCGCATGAGCAGACCGCCGCGGATGTCGAACGACAACCGCAGGGAGGACTCGTACGCCTCGGAGACGTGCTGGCCGACCAGGGGGATGTAGTTCCCCATGTAGGTCGTCTCGGCGGCGCTCGGCTCGTAGAAGAACGTCAGGAACGTCCCCGTGAGGAGCAGGATCACGAAGCTGTACAGCGTGATCTCGCCGAGCATGAACGACCAGTGGTCGGGGAAGATCTTGCGGGCGAACCCGTTGACGACCTTGCTCGCGCCGACGGTGTCGTCGGCGAAGTTGGCGACGCCACCCGCCGCCTTGTCGATGGTGCTCATCCGCGCTCCCAGAAGCTCGGGCCCACGGCTTCGTGGAAGCCGCTCGTCGCCACCAGGTATCCCTCGTCGTCCACTGCGATGGGCAGCTGGGGGAGGGGCCGCTTGGCGGGGCCGAAGATCACCTTGCAGTCCTGCGTCAAGTCGAAGGTCGACTGGTGGCAGGGGCACAGCAGGTGGTGGGTCTGCTGTTCGTACAGGGCCACCGGGCAGCCCATGTGGGTGCAGATCTTCGAGTAGGCGACGGTTCCGTCGACGCCCCACTCGTTCTGCTTCGCGCTCAGGAGGTCCTGCTCCAGCCGCATGATCAGCACGGCGGACTTGGCCTTCTCGTTCAGGGGGTGGTCAACCTCTTCGATGCCTTCCGGCAGCACGTGGACGACCGAGCCGAGGGTGACGTCCGCAGCGCGGATGCGCCCGCCCTCGGGGTCCTTGGTGAGGTGGATCCCCGCCTTCCACATCGTGGTGGAGAGGTCGTTGCCCGGCAGCGGCCCGGTGTCGCGGAAGAAGAAGACCGCGGGGATCGGGAAGAGCGCCAGGGCACCGATGAGGGTGTTCCGGATGAGGGGGCGACGGCCGAGGCCGGCCTCGGACGCACCCTCCTTGAGGATGGACACGGCCTCCTCGCGCTCGGCCGTGGTGCCGCGCTGGCGGTGGCGCATGTCGATGCGCTCGTCGTCGGGCATGAGGGTCTTGGCCCAGTGCACGGCGCCGACACCCAGCGCGAACAGGGAGACGAACATCGACAGGCCGATGGCCTTCGTCGACATGCTCACGCGGTCGAAGCTGCCGTCGTACTTGATGGCGATGATCGAGACGATGATCCCGATCGACCCGAGGATCGACAGCACCAGGAAGAAGGCGACCTGACGCTCGGCGCGCTTGGCGGCCGCCGGGTCGGTGTCGCCCATGCGGTGGCGGTGCTCCGGCAGCCCCGGGTTCTCGAAGCGGTCGGGAACGCCGCCCTCGGGCTTGGCCAGGGTGGTCCCCGGCTGCCCGTGCGCCTCGTCGGCGCGTTCGATGTCGCTCATGCTCCCTGCCCGTCCGGTTCCTTCACGTTGCTCTTGGAGGAGGTGCTCATCAGGAGGACTTCATCCCCAGCCAGACCGAGACGCCGATGAGGGCGCCGATGCCCGCGATCCACGCCACGAGGCCCTCGGAGACCGGGCCGAGCGACCCGAGGGTCAGCCCGCCCGGGTCGACGCGGGTGTTCTCGCCGCCGCGGTCGGTCAGCCAGGCGATGATCGCCGTCTTGTCCTCGGGGCTGATGTTGTTGTCGTTGAAGACCGGCATCGACTGCGGCCCGGTCTGCATCGCCTCGTAGATGTGCTTGGCCGAGACGCCCGTCAGGTCCGGGGCGTACTTGCCGGCGGTCAGCGCGCCGCCCTTGCCCTGGGAGTTGTGGCACATGGCGCAGTTCGTCCGGAAGATCGCCGCACCGCGGGCCACCTCCTCGTTCGAGACGCCGCTCGTGTCGAGCTGCTCCTCGGTCGGGATGGCCGGGCCCGGGGCCAGAGAGGCGATGTAGGCCGCCATCTGGTCGATCTGCTCCTGCGAGAAGCGGATCTTGTCGACCTCGGGGGCCTGCGCACCCGACTGGGCCAGCGGCATGCGCCCGGTGCCGACCTGGAAGTCGACCGAGGCCGCGCCCACGCCGATGAGGGAGGGGCCGGGGTTCTTGCCCTCGACCACGCCGCCGCCCTGGGCGTTGATGCCGTGGCAGGTGGAGCAGTTGGCGAGGAAGAGCTTCTTGCCGGTCTCGATGTCGTCGGCCGAGGCCGTCGCGGTGGTCGCCTGGGCCTCGCGGGGAGACAGGGCCGCGTACAGGCCCCCGACGAGGAGCAGCGCCAGCGCGATCAGGACGACGACGGCCATGGGGTGGCGCCGTCGGGAGCTGAGTGCGGTGAGGGTCCTGGTCACGGTGCTGGTGCTCGCTTCCTACGGGGGCGATCGGAACTGCAGGGGAACGTCGTCGAGGTCCTGCTCGTCACTTGAGGACGTAGATGACCGTGAAGAGGCCGATCCACACGACGTCGACGAAGTGCCAGTAGTACGAGATGACGATGGCGCTCGTCGCCTCCTGGTGGCCGAAGCGCTTGGAGGCGTAGGAGCGGCCGATGACCATGAGGAAGGCGATGAGACCGCCGAAGACGTGGATGCCGTGGAAGCCGGTGGCGAGGATGAAGACCGAGCCGTAGGCGTTCGTGGCGATCGTCAGGCCCTTGTGCGCCAGCTCGGCGTACTCGAAGACCTGGCCCACGACGAACAGGGCGCCGAAGATGTAGGTGAGGATGAACCACTCCTGCATGCCCCACTTGGAGAACTGCAGGGGCCCGCCCGTGCGTCGCGGCTGGAAGCGTTCCGCCGCGAAGACGCCGAACTGGCACCAGAACGACGAGATCACGAGGATCGTCGTGTTGACGCTCGAGAACGGGACGTTGAGGAGCTCCGGTCCGGACTCCCACAGCGCCGGTGCCACGGAGCGGATCGTGAAGTACATGGCGAAGAGCCCGGCGAAGAACATCAGCTCGCTGGACAGCCACACGATCACGCCGACCGACACCATGTTGGGTCGGTTCACCGACCCGTGTGCAGGACTCGGGGTACTGCTCTGGACAGCCTGTGCACTCGCCACGGCGCCAATCATGCCCCACCCCTGGCGCGGTTCGCCGCTCGGGGACCGACAACGTGTCGTAGACCACCGTTCCGCCGGGTGGGGGAGGTTCCGCACACGCTGTGCGGAGGTCGTGCGCAGGGTGGTCGAGGTGGCGCGTCCGTGCGGGGGACGGGCCTGTCGGTGAGGCAGACCTCAGTGCCGCATCACGAAAGGGTCTCGATCTGGGGGGTGGTGTGCGTCACGCGTCGCGACGGGGCGGTCGACCCGCCCGTCGGGTGCCGTCAGTAGGGTGCGGAGCGCTGCGGGGACGCCGTGGCGATGACGATCCACCTGCCGACGACCCGCTGGGAGCCGAGGACGCCATGACCACCGCCGCACCCACGTGGGCAGGGCTGCTGACCGAGCTGCTCGCCGGTCACGACCTGACGGCGGCGCAGACCGGCTGGGCCATGGACCAGGTGATGAGCGGTGACGCCGCCGACGCGCAGCTGGCGGGTTTCCTCGTGGCGCTGCGGGCCAAGGGCGAGACGAGCCAGGAGCTCACGGGGTTGGCGGACGCGATGCTCGCCCACGCCCTCCCGCTGTCCGTGCCCGGTCCGATCGTCGACCTCGTGGGCACCGGTGGGGACCGCGCCCACACCGTGAACATCTCGACGATGGGCTCGCTCGTCCTCGCCGGCGCCGGGCACCGCGTCGTCAAGCACGGCAACCGGGCGGCGACGTCGTCCTCGGGGTCCGCGGACGTCCTCGAGGCGCTGGGCGTGCGGCTGGACCTGCCGCCTCGGCGCGTCGGTGAGCTCGCCGTCGAGGTCGGCATCACGTTCTGCTTCGCCCAGGTCTTCCACCCGGCCATGCGGCACGCGGGGCGCGTGCGCGGTGGCCTCGGGGTGCCCACGGCCTTCAACGTCCTGGGGCCCCTCACGAACCCGGCCCGCGCCGGTGCCACCGCCGTCGGGGTCGCCGACCGGCGCGCGGCCCCGCTCGTCGCGGACGTCTTCGCCGGCCGCGGCACGCAGGCCGTGGTGTTCCGCGGCGACGACGGCCTCGACGAGCTGACGAGCACGGGCCCGGCCCGCGTGTGGGTCGTCGACCACGGGAGCGTCACCGAGCTCGCCCTGGACCCCGTCGCCGACCTGGGGCTGGCCCCCACGACGCTGGCCGACCTGCGGGGGGCGGATGCCGCGCACAACGCCGGTGTCGTGCGGGACCTGCTCGCCGGGACCCGCGGCCCCGTCCGCGAGACCGTCGTGCTCAACGCCGCCGCCGCGCTCGTGGCGGCCGGCGTGCGGGCGCCCGGGGGTGCCGGGCTGGCCGAGGGCCTCGTGGCCCACCTCACGGAGGGCATGCGACAGGCCGAGGCGTCGCTGGACTCCGGTGCCGCCGCGGACGTCCTCGACCGCTGGGTGCGCGCCTCCGCCTGACCGTCCCGCGGGGTGCGGGTCAGTCGACGCCGAGGGCGAAGGCGGACTCGAGGTCGTGGCGGGAGTAGGCCCGGAAGGCGATGTTCGTCGTCGTCGACACGACGCCTTCGACTCTGCTGATGCCCCCGGCGATGACGTCCGCGAGGTGCTCGTGCTCGCGGACCCGGACCATGACGACGAGGTCGACGTCCCCGGTCACCGAGTAGACCTCGCTGACCCCGTCGAGCTCGGCCAGGGTCTGGGCGACCTCGGGGATGCGCCGGCCGTCGCAGGCCACGTTGACGATGGCGGTGATCACCCGGGTGAGGCTACCGCCGTCGCCGCCAGCCGGCTCCGCGCCCAGCCCGCCCCGCGCACTGGGCAGGTCCACGGCGAGGCGTCCGCGTCCGGCACGTCCACGAGGCGGACCCCCGGCTGCTCCAGCCAGCCGAGCAGTGCGTCCGTCTCCTCCACGAGCAGCCCCGGGCGACCGGGGGCCGGGGGTGCGACCACCTCGCCCGTGGCGCGCAACGCCTCGATGTGGGGCATGGGGTCGGCGCCGCGGGGGGTGAGGCACGTCCCGGCCAGGCGGCCGTAGCGGATGAGCACGACCTCCCAGCCGCCCGTGGGCCAGCCCGGCGTCGGGGCGCTGCGGCGGGCGGCGACGATCTCGGGACTGGCCGCCACCGGACCGCGGCGCTGGGACCGGTCGGCGGCCTGCAGGAAGGCCTCGAGGCGGTCGCGCGTGCCGGCGGCCTCCTCGTAGCGCTCCTGGGCGGCCAGCGCCTGCAGCCGGCGGTGCCCGTGCTCCACGGTGGCGGCCGCGTCCTCGCGCAGGGCCCGCCGGACCTGGTCGACGACCTCGGCGTAGGACTGCGCGTCCTGGCCCCCGCGGGCCGTGCCGAGGCAGGGCGCCCCGCAGCGGCCGATCTCGGCCAGCACGCACGCCCCGGGCCCGTCGGGGCGTGGGGCGCGGGGAATGCGCCGGGTGCACTGGCGCAGCGGGTGGACGTCGTGCAGGGCCGCGACGGCGAGCTCGGCCGTGCGGGCCGACCGGAACGGCCCGAGGTACTCCGCCCCCTCGGCGGTGTCGTCGCGGACCTGCTTGACGAGGGACAGTCGGGGCCAGGCGTCGGCCGTGAGCTTGACCCACGTGACCTTCTCCGGCGCCTTGGAGCGCCGGTTGTAGGGCGGGGCGTGCTCGGCGATGAGGCGCAGCTCGCGCACCCGCGCCTCCAGCGGCGTCTCGCACACGACGGGCACCACCGTCGTCGCCGCGCGGACCATCTCGGTCATCCGCGGGCGGCTCTCCGAGGCCGTGAAGTACGACCGGACGCGCCGGTGGACGTCCACCGACGTCCCGACGTAGAGGACGCGGCCCGCCGCGTCGCGGAACTGGTAGACACCCGGCGCCGACGGCAGCCCCACGGCCAGGTGCTTCTTGGCCCGCCGGGCCGGGTTGACCGCCGTGGCCGTGAACGCCGCGAGGTCCTCCAGGGAGTGCACGCCCCGGTTGCCGACGCGGGCCAGCAGCGCGTGCAGGACGTCCACCGTCGCGCGGGCGTCGTGCAGCGCCCGGTGGTCCGGGGTGGTCGTCGTGCCGAAGAGGCGCGCCAGCGTGCCCAGCTTGCGGTTGGGCGCCTCGTCGCGGTCGACGAGCTGGCGGGCCAGGACGACGGTGTCGACGACCCGGGGGGACGGCCACGGCCGTCCGGTGAGCGTGCACGCGGCCTTGAGGAAGCTCACGTCGTACGGCGCGTTGTGGGCCACCAGCACGGCCCCCCGCTCGAAACCGGCGAACTCCAGGAAGCTCGGCAGGACCTGCGCCGTCGTCGGCGACCCCGCGACCATCCGGTTGGTGATGCCCGTGAGGACCTGGACGAAGGCGGGGATGGGGGAGGCGGGGCGGACGAGCGTCTGGAACTCGCCCAGCACCTGCCCGCCGCGGACCTTGACCGCCCCGACCTCGGTGATCTCCGCGCCCGACGGCGGGCCGCCGGTCGTCTCGAGGTCGAGGACGACGAAGGTGACGTCCGCCAGCGGCTGTCCGAGGTCTTCGAAGCTGGCCTGGAAGCTCGCGGGTGCGGTGGTGCCGGGCATGGGCCGGACGCTAGGCGAGCGGTCCGACACGACCGCGCCGCGACACGCGGCGGGCCGCTCGTCAGGGGGTCTGGAGGGCGGTGGCCGTGCGGACGACGCGGATCCAGGCGGCCAGGGCGACGCCGAGGACGGCGACCCCCAGGAGCTGGACGGCGCCCGCGGCCGGGCCCACCCCGCTCGTCACCCAGGCGCCGACGTTGCTGACCACCTGGCTCGCCACCCACGTGCCCCACCACAGGGCGAGCGGGGGGCGGGGCAGGCGACCGGGGCGGGCGGCGGCCGAGGCCGTCAGGGCGTCGCGGACGACCTGGAACGGGAACCACCAGGACACGACGGGGACGATCCAGCCCGCCCACGCCCATCCGCGCGAGCGGACGTGGTGGTGGAACGGCGACATCCGCTCGGCGTTGCGGCGCACCCGCAGCAGCCAGACCGAGGTGACGACGAGGGCGGCGAGCCAGCAGAGCGACCCCAGGACGGAGACCTCGGTCGTCGCGTCGAACGCGCTCGTCGGGTCGGCGCCGAAGGCCGTGAGCGCGATGACGAGGTCCGCCGCCGCGGCGACGCCCGACAGCACCAGGACCGCGGTGGCCAGACCGCTGACGGGTTCGAGAGGCCCGGGCGGGGGTGGGGTGAGGACCCAGGGCGCCCCCGGGGCCGGTTGCTGCCACGACGCCTGCTGTTCGTCCACCCTGACCTCCTCCTCGGCGCCCCCGCGGAGCGTCGCGTCACCGCAACCAGCGGGGAGCGTCCACCCGGGCTGTACCGGACATCCGGGGACGGGTGCCGGCAACCCGCTGGCGACCGACTCGATCCGGCTGCCAGGCTCGCGCCATGGCCTCGGACGCGAAGCACGACCTCCACAGCTACCTGCAGGAGGGGCGCGAGGCGGTGCTGTGGAAGCTGGAGGGGCTCGGCGAACGTGACGCGCGCCGGCCGCTGACCCCGACGGGGACGAACCTGCTCGGCCTGGTCAAGCACCTCGCCGGTGTCGAGGCCGGGTACTTCGGGGAGGTCTTCGGGCGCCCGTTCCCGGAGCCGCTGCCGTGGGCCGGTGACGACGCGGAGCCCAACGAGGACCTGTGGGCCACGGTGGCGGAGTCGCGCAGCGACGTCGTCGACCTGTACCGCCGGGTCTGGAGGCACAGCGACGCCACGATCGAGGCACTGGACCTGGACGCCCGTGGCGAGGTGCCCTGGTGGACCAGGACCAGGGTCGTCACCCTGCACCGGATCCTCGTCCACGTGGTGGCGGAGACGCACCGCCACGCCGGGCACGCCGACGTCGTGCGCGAGCTCGTCGACGGCGAGGCCGGGGTCCGGCGGGAGGCGCCGAACCTGCCGGCGGGGGACGTGGCCTGGTGGGCCGCCCACCGCGCGCGCCTGCAAGAGGTCGCGGACGAGGCGGGGCGGGCCGGAGGGCCCACCGCACGCCCCGAGGGGTGAGTGCGGCGTCCTGACCGCTGGCGTGGTGTGATCCGTTGCCCAGAGGACAGGAGCGGCGATGCCCGACGACAGCGTGACGATCGTGGTCCACCGGCCACGAGGCGCGCGGGACCTCCTGCGCGCCTACACCCTCGTGCTCGACGGGGAGGAGGTCGGGCGGATCCGGCAGGGCGGCCGGCTGGAGGTGTCCACGACGCCTGGCCGGCACACGATCCGCGCCACGATCGACTGGTCCGGGTCGCCGGAGGTCGCGTTCACGACTGCGGCGGGCTCCGTCGTGGACGTCGAGGTGCGGGCCAGGTCGGTCCTCACCGGCTTCGTCGACATCCTCAGCCGCGCGGGCTGGGTGGACATCGAGGTCACGGGCGGTGGGGTCGCTGAACCGTCCGGTCGAGGGAGTGACGACGAGGTCGAGCGGTCCTGACGGGACGTCTCCTCATCACCTGGTGACCGGACGGTCGCATGCCCGGTGCTACCCCGGTAGCATCAGGCGTGTGAAGCTCAGCATCAGCCTGTCCGACGCCGACGTCGCCGCCCTCGACGAGCACGTCCGCCAGGCCGGATTGCCGTCTCGGTCCGCGGCGGTGCAGCAGGCCATCCGGGCCCTGGCCCACCAGCAGCTGGAACAGGACTACGCCGCCGCCTGGAAGGACTGGGACGCCTCCGGGGACCGTGAGGTGTGGGAAGGCGCCACCGCTGACGGGCTGCGCTGATGCGCCGTGGGGAAGTCCGCCTGGTCGACTTCGATCCCGTCCGGGGCAGCGAGGCGAACAAGCGCCGGCCCGCGGTCGTCGTCAGCAACGACCGGGCCAACGCGGTCGCCGAACGCCTGGGGCAGGGAGTGGTCACCGTGGTCCCGGTGACCAGCAACACCGCCAGGGTGTTCCCCTTCCAGGTGCTCCTCACCGCCCAGGACACCGGCCTGCACGTGGACTCCAAGGCCCAGGCCGAGCAGGTCCGCGCCGTGTCGGTGGACCGGCTGGGACCGCCGCTGGGGCGGTTGCCCTCGGAAGCGTTGGACGCGCTCGACGACGCCTTGCGGCTGCACCTGGCCCTGTGAGTCCGTCGACGGGGATGACCCTGGCCGTGGGGTGACCGCGTGGTGCGCGCGCACCGCGGATGACCGCGAGGTCGGCACGCGAAACGTGCCGCACCCGGGAAGTGGTGCGTTGCAACCCGTCCCGAGGAGATGAGTGGGTCGGAACGTGCCACTCCAGCGGGCGGTGCCGCCGCGGCCGTCGACATGTCCGTGACCGTGGTCGTGAAGTCGAAGCGGCGCGTGAGCCGCCGACGGCTCGCCCGGTAGCCGCCGCCTCCGAGGCCCTCGAACCCCTGTTCGACCCTCGTGTCGGAGGTGGGTGCTTCAGTGCGGAGCACCGGTCGCGGTGACCGGTCCTGACGAGCTGGAGGTCTCCCGGTGCTCATCGACTGCGACAGCTGCACGGCCCGCCCCCTGGCCTGCTCCGAGTGCGTCGTCTCCGTCCTGCTGGGGGCTCCGGACGCGCGGGTGCTCGACGACGACGAGGTCGGCGCCGTGGAGGTGCTGGCCGCCTCCGGGCTGGTCCCGCCGCTGCGGCTGCGGACGGCTCCGCGGGTGGCGCGCGTCCTCGGCCTCCCCACCCTCCGGCAGGGGGACCCCCAGGTCGACCCGCGGGGCGAGGCCCGGGGCGACCGGCAGGCGGGATGATGAGCCCGTGCCCTCCGGTCCGTCGTTCCCGCGGCGGTCCCTCGTCCTCGCCCCGTTCCTCGCGCCCCTGGCGCTCGCCGCGTGCGGTCCACCGGACACCGCTGATGCCCCGCGGACGCTCGAGAGCGCCCTGGCGGACCGGCGGCGCGCCCTCCTCGCCCGGGACCCCGACGGTGCGGGGGCGCTCCTGCCGGTCGGGGACCGCGCAGCGCAGCGCGCCCGCGACGTCGAAGCCCTCGCCGCGGGGCTGGACGACTGGGCCGTGGAGCTCCCGGCCGGTGGGACGGTCGGGACAGGTGAGGTCGCAGGACTGCTGCGGGTGCGGGTCGCCGGCGAGGGGCGTGCCGTCGCCGCGCCCGTGCGTGCGCGGTGGGACGGTGCCCTGCACCTGGCCGGCGACACGCCCCAGCCGTGGGACCTGTCCGCCCCCGTCTCGGCGCAACGCGTCGCCGGCGGGGTCGTGCTGCACGTCGGGGAGCCGTCGGCCGTGGGCCGGGAGGTCGCGGCCGACCTGGCCGACGCGACCGCTCGTGTCGACGCCGCGTGGGGCACCGGCTGGCCGCGGGGCACGGCCGTCGTCGTCCTGGCCCGGTCCGCCGACGTCAGCCGGATGGCGGGAACGGCCGGCGACCTCGACGCGGTCGCCGTCGGGCTCGACGCCGACCTCGCCGACGGCCGTCCCGCGGGGGTGCGCGTCGTGCTGTCCACCGAGCGGTTCGACGGGCTCACGCCCCTGGGCCGCTCCGTCGTCCTCACCCACGAGCTCGTCCACGTCGCGACCCGCGCCACCCCGCGACCGGCGGGTGCCGTCGTGCCGCGCTGGCTCACCGAGGGCTACGCCGACCACGTGGCCCGGCGGGGGCGGGACGTGTCCGCCTCGGCGCTCGCGACGGCCCTGCTCGACGCCCCGGGGGAGCCGCAGGTCCCCGGCGACGCCGAGTTCACGACCGCCGACGCGGGACGGGTCCAGGTCGCCTACGCGGCCGCCTGGACGCTCGTGACGTCGGCCGCCCGCGTCAGCGGGACGCCCGCGGTCACCGCGTTCGTCCGGGACGTGTGGACGGGCACCCGGCTGGAGGCCGCCTGCACCGCCCGGCTCGGCCGCCCGTTCTCCGACGTCGTCGCCACCTGGCGCCGGGACGTCGCGTCCGACCTGGTGGGGTGGGTGCCGTGAGCACCCTCGTCGTCACCAACGACTTCCCGCCGCGCACCGGCGGCATCGAGTCGTTCGTCCACGCGGTGGTCCGGCGGCTGCCGGAGCACGGGGGCGGTCCCGTCGTCGTCCACACGGCCCGCCAGCGCGGGGACGCCGGCACCGACGCGGCGCTCGCCGCCGCGGGGATCACCGTGGTGCGCGACCCGTCCCCGCTCATGGTCCCCACCCCCGGCATCGTCCGGCGCGTCCAGCGCACGGCACGCGCGCACGGCGCCGACCGCGCCTGGTTCGGGGCCGCCGCGCCGCTGGGTCTCATGGCCCCCGCCCTGCGCGCCGCCGGGGTCGAGCGCACGGTCGCCACGACCCACGGGCACGAGGTGTGGTGGGCGAGCCTGCCGGGGTCGCGCACGGCGCTGCGCCGGATCGGGGAGGGCAACGACACGGTCACGTACCTGGGGGACTGGTGCCGCTCGCAGGTGCAGCGCCCGCTCACGTCGGCGGCCCGCTCCCGCATGCGCCGGCTGACGCCCGGCGTCGACACGGACGTCTTCCGCCCGGACCCGCTGGCCCGGCGGGCGGTGCGGGACCGGTACGGCCTGGGGGAGCGTCCCGTCGTCGTGTGCGTCTCCAGGCTCGTGGCCCGCAAGGGGCAGGACGTCCTCGTCCGGGCCCTGCCCGCCCTTCGGCAGCGGGTGCCGGACGCGGCGCTGCTCCTCGTCGGGGACGGGCCCCACCGGTCCGCCGTCGAACGGCTCGCCGACCGCGCGGGCGTCCGCGAGCACGTCGTCCTCACCGGGGCGGTGCCGTGGGACGAGGCCCCGGCCTACTACGCGGCCGGTGACGTCTTCTGCATGCCGACCCGGACCCGCCTCGGCGGCCTGGAACCGGAGGCGCTGGGCATCTGCTACCTCGAAGCGGCCGCGTGCGGTCTGCCCGTCGTGGCGGGGGACTCCGGCGGCGCCCCCGACGCGGTCCGCGCGGGCGTGAACGGCGTCGTCGTGGACGGCCGGGACGTCGCCGCCGTCGCGCGCGAGGTGGGTGACCTGCTCACCGACCCGGTGCGGTCGACGGCGTACGGCGACGCCGGCCGCGCGTGGGTCAGCCGGCGCTGGAGCTGGGAGGAGCAGACGCGGCGGCTGGCCGACCTGCTGGCCGGGGTCGACGTCCCGGCCGACCCCGCCGGACCGTCCCGGTGAGGCGACCGCCGCGGGTCTCCCCGGCCGAGGCGGCGACCGCCAGCAGCAGCAGCGCGCCCACCAGCCAGAACTGGTTGTAGAAGGCCTGCTTGTTGACGAGGTTCGCGGCGAACAGGACCGCGGCGCACCACGTCAGCAGCCCGGCGAGCCCCACGGGGTGCCGGCGCAGCGTCACGACGGCCGCCACCAGCACACCGAGGACGACGACCCCGACGACCGGCAGCGGCAGCTGCACGCCCGTCTCGTTGAGCACCAGCGTGTAGAGGGTGTCGGCGAAGCGCAGGGGCGGCAGGCCCAGCATCGTGCGGACGGTGTCGTGCCAGAACACCCCGAGGTCGGCGAGGATCCACGGGGCCATGAGCACTCCCGCGCCCCCGGTCGCGACGAGCGCGCGGCGCCACCCGAACCGCGGCCACACCGCCAGCAGCGGCAGCAGCGCCACGACGTGCTGCTTGCTGGCCAGGGCGACGGCGAGCGGGACGACCGCCCACCAGGAGCGCTCGGCCCGGACGAGCCACGCCCACAGCGCCAGACCCACGAGCACGGTCGGTTCGGTCCACGCCTGCTCGATGAGCGTGCTGGACCCCGGGGCGAGCAGGAGGAGCGCCGCCGCGGCGACCGCCCCGCGCCGCCAGCGACCGACCGCCGCCACCGCGAGCGCGCTGACGACGACGAGCGCGAGCATCGCCCAGCGCACGTCGCCGGCGATCCACCGACCCGGTGCCGAGAGCACCGCCGTCCACGGCAGGTACGCGAAGGCGTCGGAGATGCCGGGGGAGCCCACCCACTGCCGGCCGTAGACCGACTCACCGCGGGCGGTGGCGTCCGCGGCCTGCTGCAGGATCACCCAGACGTCGATGTGCGGCGCTGGGTCGCCCACGACGACGAACGCCCCGCTGACCGCCGCGCCGACGAGCGCGACGCCACCGGCCAGGACGCGGGAGGCGCCCCGTCCCGGCAGCAGCAGCCCGGCCGCGGCGATGGAGGCCACGCCCAGGGTCAGCTGGACGCCGGACAGGGCCCGGGCGTCGAGGTAGGAGAAGGGCGTCAGCGTCAGGTGGACCAGACCCACGACCGCGAGCACGGCCGAGGGCACCCAGGAGCCCGTCCGGGGCGCGTCGCGGTCGGCGTCGTCGCGGGCCCTCCACGCCAGCGCGACGACGACACCCGCGGCGAGGACGTACCCGACGACGATCCACCACCGGTACCGCACGACGCTGTGGGTGGCCAGCGCCATCAGCGCCGTCCACGCCGCGAGCGCGGCCGCGTCCCGGCGGGTCACCCGAAGTTCCGGCTGGTCACGAGCTGTAGAGCGCCTCGACCTCGTCGGCGAGGTCGCGCAGGACCTCGTTCCGCTTCACCTTCATCGACGGGGTGAGGTAGCCGTTCTCGACCGTGAAGTCCTCGCCGAGGACGCGGAACTTCCGGATGGACTCGGCGCGGCTCACCGCCTCGTTGGCCTTGTCGACGGCGGCCTGCAGGGCTGCCTGCACATCGGCGTCGGCGCGGGCGGAGGTCAGGTCGAGCCCCGGCTTGCCGTGGTTGGCCCCCCACGACGGCAGGGCCTCCTCGTCGAGGGTCAGCAGGCAGCCGACGTAGTGGCGCTGGTCGCCGACGACGACGGCCTGGGAGATGAGCGGGTGGGCGCGCAGCCGGTCCTCCAGCGCCGCCGGCACGACGTTCTTGCCGTTGGCGGTGACGATGATCTCCTTCTTGCGCCCCGTGATGCGCAGCAGGCCGTCGTCGTCGAACGACCCGAGGTCGCCCGTGCGGAACCAGCCGTCGTCGAAGGCCGCGGCCGTCTCCTCCGGGCGGCCGCGGTACTCGGTGAAGACGCCGATGCCCCGCGCCTCGACCTCCCCGTCGGCGGCCAGCCGCACGTCGGTGCCGGGCAGCGGCGGACCGACGGTCCCGATCCGCAACCGCGACGGGCGGTTCACGGTGAGCGGGGCGGTCGTCTCCGTGAGGCCGTAGCCCTCGAGGACGACGAGCCCGGCGCCGCGGAAGAAGTGCGCCAGGTGCTCGCCCATCGGGGCGCCGCCGGAGACGGCGTACTCGACGCGGCCGCCCAGGAGCGCGCGCAGCTTGGAGTACACGAGGCGGTCGAAGAGGAGGTGCCGGACCCGCAGCGCGGGGGAGGGTCCGCCGCTCTCGAGGGAGCGCGACCAGGCGTCCGCCGTCGCCGCGGCCTGCTCGAAGATCCGGGCCCGCAGCTTCCCGCCGGCGGCGGCCTTCTGCTCGGCGCCGTTGTAGACCTTCTGGAACACGCGCGGCACGGCGAGGATGAACGTCGGCCGGAACCCGCCGAGGTCGGGCAGCAGGTCCTTGGCGTCGGGAGTGTGCCCCATGCGGATGCGGCAGACGAGGCACAGCGCCTGGATGTACCGGGCGAAGACGTGCGCCAGCGGGATGAAGAGCAGGGTCGCGGCGTCCGGCCGGCGCAGGACCTCGGGGATCGCGGCCTCGGCGTTGCGGGACAGGTCGAGGAAGTTGCCGTGGGTGAGCACGCAGCCCTTGGGGCGGCCGGTGGTCCCGGAGGTGTAGATGACGGTCATCGGGTCGCCCGGCCCGGCCACCGCGCGGGCGCGGTCCACCTCGGCGTCGGGCACCTCGCGGCCGGCGGCGCGCAGCTCCTCCAGCCCGCCCGCCTCCTGGGTCCAGACGTCCCGCAGCACCGGCAGCCGGTCGCGCACGGAGGCGATCCGGGCCGCGTTGGCGCCGGTCTCCACGAAGCACGCCACGGCGCCGGAGTCGGACAGGATCCACTCGACCTGGTCCGGCGAGCTCGTCTCGTAGACGGGCACCGTGACCGCGCCGGCGAACCAGCCTGCGACGTCGACGAGGGTCCACTCGTAGCTCGTGCGGGCCATGATCCCGACCCTGTCGCCCGGCGTGATCCCGGCCGCGATCAGCCCCTTCGCCACCGCCATGACGTCGCCGAGGAACTCGGCCGCCGTCACGTCCCGCCAGCTGCCGTCGGCCTGCTTGCGGCTCGCCGAGACGTGTCCCGGGTCCTCGCGCGCCGTCTCGACGACGCAGTCCGTCATGTTGCCTGTCGTGGCAGGGGGGACGAGCGGGGGCTCGCTGCTGCTCGGCACGGTGGTTCCTCCCAGGTCGGCCTCGCCACTCTGCGAGGTCTCAGGTCGCGCGGTGTTCGTGCGTGGTCGTGCGGTCGTCGAGCGTCGGGGCCAGGACCCGACGGGTGGCTGCGACCCTACCGGCGGGCCACGAGCTGCCCCCCGGCGCGCCGCGCAGTCCCACGTTCGGCCCAACGTCCGCGGGCGTCCGTGGTTCCCGCACCGGGGGCGGGACGACTCAAGGTGACTCTGCGTCGTGCCGATCACGCCGGGTGTGAGCCAGGACTCCCGCGCGCCGCAGCCCACCTCCTTCCTCGACGCGCTGCACCCCGCCACGGACGACGCCGAGCTCGGGTGGGCCCCTCGGCGCGGCCCGCGGCACGCCACGACGACGTCGGCCGCCTTCGGACAGGTCGAGGTCGGACCGCCCGTGAGCCGGATCCCGGTGGCCGGACCCGAGGCGGAACCCGCGCCCCCCGTCCCGCCCGCGGCCCCGGCCGCCGCACCGGAGCGGTGCCCCTCCTGCGGGGCGCGCACCCGCCCCGAGGAGACGTGGTGCTCCCTGTGCCACACCTCGCTGCTGCCCACCGCCGCTCCCGTCCCCGAGCCCGCCCTCCCCGCAGCTCCCGCCGCCTCCACGGCTCCCGCGGCCGCGCGGGTCGTGGAGGGCGACGACGGCCAGCTCGCCCTGGACCTCGGCGAGCCCGAACCGCCCGCCCTCGACCAGGCCGAGGTCGACCGCATGCTCGGTGCGCTGTCCCGCGAGGGCGGTGGCGGGCTGCGCGGGTTGGGCAGCCGCCGCGCCAAGGTCCTCGTCGCCGCCGGGGGCGCGGCCGGCCTGACGGCGCTCCTGCTGGGCGGGATGGCCGTCCTCGGGTCGGTCCTGGGCTGACGCGACCGGGGGCGGGGCGCGCTCCCGGCACCCGGTAGCCTCGGGCGGGCCCCGCGTCTGCGTGGCCGCCCTGCGCCGCGGGGCCGACGTCGCAGGGAGAACCGCACCGGCATGGTCGAGCTGGCAGCCCAGAACCCCGTCCCCCACCCGGTGCAGAACGCGGTCGGTGTCGACATCGGCGGGACGAAGATCGCGGCCGGGGTGGTCGACCACCGCGGTGAGATCCTCGTCCAGACCCGGCGCGAGACCCCCGCCTCCCACCCCGCCGCCATCGCGGACGCCGTGGCCGACGCCGTCGCCGAACTGCGCACCACCCACGTCTTCGGACCCGTGGGCGTCGCGGCCGCCGGGTTCGTCGACGCCGCCCGCCGGCAGGTCGTCTTCGCGCCGAACCTCGCCTGGCGCGACGAACCGCTCGCCGACCACCTCGAGGCCCGCATCGACGCGCCCGTCGTGGTCGAGAACGACGCCAACGCCGCGGCCTGGGCCGAGTACCGCTTCGGCGGCGGCCTCGACGAGCACGGCAACGCCGTCGACGACCTCGTCATGCTGACCCTCGGGACTGGCCTGGGCGGCGGGATCATCACCGGCGGGGTCCTGCAGCGCGGCGCCAACGGGGCCGCGGCCGAACTCGGCCACGTGCGTGCCGTCCCCGGCGGCCGCGCCTGCGGGTGCGGGAACTCCGGGTGCTGGGAGCAGTACGTGGCCGGCAACGCGCTCGTGCGCGACGCCCGCGACCTGCTGCGCTCCGGCGACCCGGACGGCGGGCCCCTGCTGGCGGCCGTCGGCGGCGACCCGGCGGCCGTCACCGGTCCGGTCGTGACCCAGCTCGCCCAGGCGGGGGACTCCGGCTGCGCCCGGCTGCTCGCCGACGTCGGCCGCTGGCTCGGCGAGGCCGTCGCGAGCTTCGTCGCCATGCTCGACCCCGAGGTCGTCGTCATCGGCGGCGGCGTGTCGAGCGCCGGTGACCTCCTCCTGGGCCCGGCGCGGGTCAGTCTGGCCGAGAACCTGTCCGGCCGGACCCACCGCGCCCCGCCGCCGCTGCGCACCGCCACCAAGGGCAACGACGCCGGGATCATCGGCGCCGCCGACCTCGCGCGCGTCTGAGCCCGGAGCACCCCACGACCCCCGACCCGGGAGACCGCATGGCCGTTCCTCGCGCACCCCGCACCCCGCGACCCCGCCGTGCGCCCGACCCGCGGCGGGTGGCGCTGCAGCAGCGGCTGCGGCAGCAGACGCGCCGCGTCTTCATCGGTGACGGTCCCGCCGTGGGGGTGGACATCGGCGGCACCAAGGTCGCCGCGGGTGTCGTCGACGGCGAGGGCCGCGTCGTCATGCAGCTGCGCCGCGAGACGCCGACGACGAGCCCGCAGGGTGTCGAGGACACCATCGCCGAGGTCGTCGAGGAGCTCGCCGCCCACCACGACATCGTCTCCGTCGGGATCGGGGCCGCGGGGTTCGTCGACGCCGAGCGCGCCAACGTCCTCTTCGCCCCGCACCTGGCGTGGCGCAACGAGCCGCTGCGCGAAGCCGTCGAGCGGCGGGTGCGGACGCGGCTGGGCCGGCGCGTGGGCCGGCGCACCGTCGTGGAGAACGACGCCAACGCCGCCGCCTGGGCCGAGTACCGCTTCGGTGCTGGCCGGGGGGAGTCCCGCCTCGTCTGCGTGACGATGGGCACCGGCATCGGCGGCGGGATCGTGACGCAGGGACGGGTCGTGCGCGGCCGGTACGGCATCGCCGGCGAGTTCGGGCACATGATCGTCGTCCCCGGCGGGCACCGCTGCGAGTGCGGGAACCGGGGCTGCTGGGAGCAGTACGCCTCCGGCAACGCGCTCGTGCGCGAGGCGCGGGAGCTGGCCCGGTCCAACTCGCCCGTGGCCCACCACCTCCTCGACCTCGCCGGGGGCAACCCCGAGGCCATCAGCGGCCCCATGGTCACCGACGCCGCCCGCGCCGGGGACCCCGCGGCCGTCGAGCTCTTCGAGGACGTCGGACGCTGGCTCGGGATCGGCGTCGCCAACCTGGCGGCCGCGTTCGACCCCGGGACGGTCGTCATCGGCGGCGGGGTCTCCGACGCCGACGAGCTGCTGCTCGGCCCGTGCCGGGACGCCTACCGCCGCACCCTCACCGGCCGCGGGTTCCGGCCCGAGCTGACCATCGCGCGCGCCAGCCTGGGGCCCGCAGCGGGACTCGTGGGGGCCGCGGACCTCTCGCGCGGCTGGGGGTGAGCCTGCCCGCGGCCGGGCGGACGGCCTCGTTGCGGGTCGCGACCTTCAACGTCCGCGAGCTGCTGGACGACACGGTCGCCGTCCGCGAGGTGCTGCGCGAGGTGGCCCCCGACGTCGTGTGCCTGCAGGAGGTGCCCACGCACGTCCTGGCCCGGCACCGCCTCGGCGTCCTGGCCGCCGACACCGGGCTCTGGGTCGCCGCGTCCGGCCCGGCGGGTGCGGGGACGGCCGTCCTGACCTCGACACGCGTCGACGTCCGCGCCGCCGGGGTGCGGGCCCTGCCCACCCCGCGCCGCCGCGGGTGGAAGGCCGTCCGCCGGCGCGGCACGGCCGAGGCCGTCGTCCGGGTGCCGCTGGAGCAGGGGTGGTCGGCGGAGGTCCTCGTGCGCAGCGTCCACCTCGGGCTCGACGCGGGGGAGCGGTACGAGCACCTGTCCCGGCTCACGCCGGGCTGTGCCGTCGACGCGGCGTTCGGACCCTGGCGCGACGCCCCCACCGTCCTCGGCGGCGACCTCAACGAGGAGCCCGGCGGACCCGTGCACCAGCGGCTCTGCACCGTGCTCGTCGACGTGGCGGCGGCCGCGGGCTCGACCGAGCCGACCTTCCCGGCGCGCGCGCCGCGGCGCCGGCTGGACCTGCTGCTCGCCGACCGTCAGCTCAGCGTCGTCGCGGTCCACGTCCCCACCGCGCACCCGGGGGCGAGCGACCACCTGCCCGTCGTCGCCGACCTGGTCGTCCCCGCCGGTCCGAGCTGAGGGCTCAGACGACGGCCCCGTCGTCATCGTCGTCGTCGCGGCTGCTGGGCAGCCGGATGACGAGGGTCGCGAACCCGGCCACGAAGACGGCCGCGGTGATCGCCGTCATGAGCTGGGGGACGTCGTTCCAGCCCAGCGCGACGACGAGCAGGAACAGGGGTGCGCCGACGACGGCGGTCCAGGCCGCCCAGCCCACGAGGTCGCGCGGCAGGGGGGCGGGATCGGCCGGGACGAAGGTCTCCTCGCCCAACGCGCGCAACTCGGCCGGTTCGTCGTCGCGCTGGCGCGGGGTGGCGAACCACTCCGGGGACGGGACGTCCTCGCGCGGGGGCGGCGGCAGCGGGGTCGCGGGCCGCACGAGGCGGCTGCGGTCCTCCGCGTCGGCGGCCTCCTCCGGGGCGCGGTGCCGGGGCCCGCGGGCGCCGAGGTCACCGACCTCGTCGTCCGCCTCGTCCCGCTCGCCGTCGGTGACTTCGCCGGTCTCCGGTGCGGTGTCGGCCGTGCCGGCGGCGGTCGCGTCCGTCGTCGTGGACCCGTCCTCGGGGGAGTCCCGGCGGGCGTCGGCGGTCCGGTCCGGTGCCGTGACGTCGTCCCCCCAGTGCGCGACGATCTCGGCGAACGCCGCGTCGACGTCGAGGGGGCCGGAGCCGTCGTCCGGGGTGCGGGACACGCGTTCATCGTGTCACGCCGGGCCCGGACCGGTCGAGGTCGACGCGGTCTCGACGTGTGGTGGGAGTGCTCACAGGTAGCGTTCCGGAGGTGCCTCGGTTCCCGGTCCTGTACTGGCCGATCAAGCTGTTCGTCGCCGAACCGCTGGTCACCGCCGTCTTCCGGCCGTGGGTGCGCGGGCTGGAGCACGTCCCGGCGTCCGGACCGGCGATCCTCGCCAGCAACCACCTGTCCGCCGCGGACACCGTGCTGCTGCCGACCGTGGTGGACCGGCGTGTCACGTTCATCGCCAAGGCCGACCTGTTCCGGGGTGGCGGCGTCAAGGGGAGGCTGACGGCGGGCCTCATGCACGGCATCGGGCAGCTTCCGGTGGACCGCTCCGGCGGCCGCGCCTCGTCGGCCGCGATCGACAGCGCCGTCGGTGTCCTGCGGGACGGGGAGCTGTTCGGCATCTACCCCGAGGGCACCCGGTCGCCGGACGGGCGCCTGTACCGGGGCCGCACGGGGGTCGCCCGCATCGCGCTGGCCTCGGGGGCGCCCGTGCTGCCCGTGGCGATGGTCGGCACCGAGGACCTGCTACCGACCGGGCGCAAGCTGCCCAAGGTGCGCCGCGTGGGCGTCGTCATCGGCGCCCCGCTGGACTTCTCCCGCTACGCCGGCCGCGCCGACGACCAGCTCGTCGTCCGGTCCGTCACCGACGAGGTGATGGCGGCCATCCAGGCGCTCTCGCACCAGGAGTACGTCGACGCCTACGCCGAGCGCAGCCGGCTGCGCACGGAGCTGTCGCAGCGGACCGGGGTCCCGGAGCCGACGACGCCGTCGTCCGGGGGGCCGGGTGGGCGCGCCGCCCCGACGGGTCCGGCACCCCGTCCCGACGACCCGGGCGAGAGGAGCCGCGACGCGCCGGGCGGGGGCGACGCGCCCCGGTGATCGCGCGGTGGCAGAGTGCTGCCGTCGAGGGTCGTCCAAGGGTGTGGCACGTCGGCGAGGGCGCCGGGGAGTGGAGTCCAGGATGCGGGTCGGGATCCTCACCGGGGGCGGCGACTGCCCCGGTCTGAACGCGGTGGTGCGGGCGGCGGTCCTCGCCGGCACGCAACGGCACGGCATGGAGTTCGTCGGGTTCCTCGACGGCTGGCGAGGGGTGCTCGACGGCGAGACCGTCCCCCTCGACGAGGCCACCGTGCGACCGCTGCTGACGGTCGGCGGGACGGTGCTCGGGTCCTCGCGGACCAACCCGCTCAAGGACGGGCTGGAGCAGGGCGTCGCGCGCGTCCGCGAGCAGCTGGCGGCGCAGGGCGTCGACGCGCTGCTGGCCATCGGCGGGGAGGACACGCTCGGCGTGGCCACCGCGCTGCACGAGGCGGGCATCCCCGTCGTGGGGGCGCCGAAGACCATCGACGACGACCTGTCGGCGACCGACGCGACCTTCGGCTTCGACACCGCCGTCCAGACCGCCGTCGACGCCTGCGACCGCCTGCGCACCACCGGTGCAAGCCACCACCGCGCGATGATCGTCGAGGTGATGGGCCGGCACGCCGGTTGGATCGCCCTGCACACCGGCATGGCAGCGGGGGCGCACGTGACGCTGCTGCCCGAGGAGGAGATCGACCTCGACGCCGTCGGAGCGACCGTCCGCGAGGTCCTGGCCCGGGGTGAGGCGCCCCTCCTCGTCGTCAGCGAGGGCGCCAAGGTGCACGGCGCCGAGGCGGTGAAGAACGCCCCGCGGGACGCGTTCGGGCACGTCCAGCTCGGCGGCGCGGGTGACGCGCTGGAGCACGAGGTCGTCGCCCGGGTGCCCGGGCTGTCGACCCGCGTCACGGTCCTGGGCCACCTCCTGCGCGGCGGGACGCCGTCGGCGGCCGACCGGATCCTCGCCACCCGGTTCGGCCTGAGCGCGATCGAGGCGCTCGCGGCGGGGGACCTGGGGACCATGGCCTCGCTGCGCGGGGTGGACGTGGTGCAGGTCCCGCTCGCCGACGCGACCGGCGTCCTGCGAACGGTTCCCGAGAGCCGGCGGGCCGAGACCGCAGGGCTGCGCTGGTGAACTCCGGCGCCCCGAGGTGCCTCGGGGTGCCACACTGGCCCGCGTGAGCACGCACACGACCGCGACGACCGACTCGAGCACGACCCCGGGTCCGTCCAGCACCAGCTGGCCGGACCTGCCCGCCGCCCAGCAGCCGCAGTGGCCGGACGCCGCCGCGCTGGCCGAGGTGCAGGCGGAGCTCGCGTCGTATCCGCCGCTCGTGTTCGCCGGGGAGGCCGACCAGCTGCGCGCGCAGCTGGCCCAGGCGGCCCGCGGCGAGGCGTTCCTGCTCCAGGGCGGGGACTGCGCCGAGACGTTCGCCGGCGCGACGGCCGACGGCATCCGCCGCCGGCTCAAGACGATGCTGCAGATGTCGGCCGTCCTGACCTACGGCGCGAGCCTGCCGGTCATCAAGGTCGGCCGGATGGCCGGGCAGTTCTCCAAACCGCGTTCGAGCAACGACGAGACCCGCGACGGCGTCACCCTGCCCGCCTACCGCGGGGACGCCGTCAACGACTACGCGTTCACGCCGCAGTCGCGCACCCCGGACCCGCAGCGCCTGCTCCGGGCGTACCACACGTCCTCGGCGACGCTGAACCTCATCCGCGCCTTCACGACCGGCGGCTACGCCGACCTGCGCAAGGTGCACGAGTGGAACCGGGGCTTCGCGGCCACCGCGGCCAACCAGAAGTACGAGGCCCTGGCCCGCGACATCGACAAGGCCATGAAGTTCATGATCGCCTGCGGGTCGGACTTCGACGCCCTCAAGTCGGTCGACTTCTTCGCCAGCCACGAGGCGCTGCTGCTCGACTACGAGCGGCCGCTGACGCGCACGCTGGACGAGGAGCCGCCGCTCAGCGGTCCCGTCGGCACCGACGTGCGCCAAGGCGGTCCGTACGACGTCTCGGGCCACATGGTGTGGATCGGGGAGCGCACCCGTCAGCTCGACGGTGCGCACGTGGACTTCGCCTCGAAGATCCGCAACCCCATTGGCATCAAGCTGGGGCCGAAGACCTCGGTCGAGGACGCGCTCGCGCTCGTGGAGAGGGTCGACCCGTACCGCGAACCGGGCCGGCTGACCTTCATCACGCGCATGGGCGCCTCGACGATCCGAGAGGCGCTGCCCGCGCTCGTCGAGGGCGTGACCCGCGCCGGGGCCCAGGTCACGTGGGTCTGCGACCCCATGCACGGCAACACGATCACCTCGACCAGCGGGTACAAGACCCGCCGGTTCGACGACGTCGTGGACGAGGTGCGCGGGTTCTTCGAGGTGCACCGCGCGCTGGGCACGGTGCCCGGCGGCCTGCACGTCGAGCTCACGGGTGACGACGTCACCGAGTGCCTCGGCGGCGCGTTCGACATCGACGACGCAGCGCTCGCGACCCGGTACGAGTCGCTGTGCGACCCGCGCCTGAACCACCAGCAGTCCCTGGAGCTCGCGTTCCTCGCGGCGGAGATGCTCTCCCAGCGCTGACCGGTACGACGAAGGGCCCGGGACCTCGCGGTCACGGGCCCTTCGTGCGTGCGGTGGGTCTCAGACGACCGTCAGCGTGATCGTCGACCCCTTGGGGACGCTCTGACCGGCGGCGGGGTCGCTGCTGCGGACCGTGCCGAAGACCCCGCCGAGGAAGTTGTCGCGCGCCACCTTGAACCCGAGGGCCTGCAGCTGCTGCGTCACGGCGTCGACGTTCTTGCCCTGCACGTCCGGGACCGGCACGAGCGGCGGGCCGGAGGAGACGACGAGCTGGACCGCGTCGCCGCGGAACAGCGTCCCGTCGGCCGGGGTCTGCGAGATGACCTGGCCCTTCGGCACCGTCTCGCTGACCTGCTGGTCGACCTCGCCGACGGCGAGCCCGCGGTCGGTGATGGCCTTCTGCGCCGCGTCCTGGGGCTGGTCGACGACGTTCGGCACGTCGATCGGCTCGCGGCCCTTGGACACGACGAGGGCGACCGGGGTGTCGTGGTCGACGACCTGACCCACGGCCGGGTCGGTGCGGACGACGGCCCCCTCCGGCACGTCCTCGCTGAACTCCTGGCTGACGGCGCCCACGGCCAGCCCCGTCTCGCGGAGCTGGTCCTCGGCGTCGGACTGCGAGGCCTTGACGACGTCCGGGACGGCGAACTGCTGGATCCCGCGGCTCACGACGATGGTGACGGTGCCGTCCTTGCGGACGCGGTCCCCGTCACGGGGGTCGCTGGAGGCGACGAGGCCCGCGGCCACGGTGTCGCTGTAGCCCTGCTGTTCCTGCACGCCGAGACCGGCGGCCCGCAGGACCGCCGTGGCCTCCTGCGGTGACTTGCCGGCGACCGCCGGGGTCGTCGTGTAGGCCCCCGGCCCGGCGAGCAGGTACCAGGAGATGCCCGCACCGACGGCGAGGACGAGCAGGACGAGGCCCACGAGCAGACCCCGGCGGGACCGGTGACCCTCCGAGGACGGCGTGGGGTCCGCCTCGTCCTTCGCGGCCACGGCCGCGATGCGGGTCGTGCTGCCCGGCGCGGCCGGCGCCGCGGGGCGCGGTGCCCGGGTGGCCAGCTGCGCGGGGGACAGCGACGAGCTCATGGCCCGCAGCTGTTCGAGCATCTCCCCGGCGTCGGCCGGCCGTTCGTCGGGGTCCTTGGCCAGGGCGTCGAGCACGAGCGCGTCGAGCGCCTTCGGCAGACCGGGGGCCTTCACCGACGGCGGCGGCACGGGCTCGTGGACGTGCTTGTAGGCGATGGTGAACGGGCTGTCCCCGGTGAACGGCGGGGCTCCCGTGAGCATCTCGTAGAGCATGACGCCGACGCCGTAGACGTCGCTGCGGGCGTCGGACTCGCGGGACTCGAGCTGTTCGGGGGCCAGGTACTCGGCCGTGCCCATGAGGTCACCCATGCCGACGGTGGTGCTCTGCCCGCCGAGGGACGCGGCCCGGGCGAGGCCGAAGTCGGCGACCTTCACGCGCCCGTCGTGGGCGACGAGCACGTTGGCCGTCTTCACGTCGCGGTGCAGGACGCCCTTGCGGTGGGCCTCGGCGAGGGCGTCGAGGACGTCCGCCGTCACGCTCAGCGCCTCACCGGCGGAGAGGGCTCCCTTGTCGAGGACGACGTCGCGCAGGGTGCGGCCGTCGATGAGCTCCATGACGAGGTAGGCCGTCTCCGTGCCGCCCTCGTGGTCGACGCCCTGGTCGAGGACGGCGACGATGCCCGGGTGCGTCAACCGCGCGGCGGACTTCGCCTCCCGGACGAACCGGGAGCGTGCCGTCGCGTCGTGCGCCAGGTCGGCCCGCAGCACCTTCAGCGCGACGGCCCGGTCCAGCCGCTCGTCCTCGGCGCGGTAGACGATCCCCATCCCGCCCCGTCCGACGCGGCCCAGGACGAGGTACCGCCCGTCCAGGCGTCGTCCGACGAGCGGGTCGGAGAGGGTCGCGTCCACGGTCAGCGAGTCTAGGTCGACTCGGCGTCCGATCCGGCGAGCGACTCAGCGGAAGCGGGCCTGCAAGGTCTGGACGTTCGCCACGTACCGGCGCGTGTCGTCGTACATGCCGCGGGAGCGGACCGAGGCCTGCCCCTGGTAGTACGACGCGATCGCCACGTCCGGCGGGTTGTTCGCGACGAGCGTGCGGAGGATGGCGACCCCGGCCTTGGCGTTGTCGCGGGCGTCGAAGAGGTCGATGGGCTCACCGAGCAGGTCCGAGGCCCACTCGCCGGAGCTCGGGATGACCTGCATGGCGCCGATCGCGTTGGCCCCCGAGACGACCTTCATCTGGAACCCGGACTCCTGCATGCCGATGGCGAGGGCGAGGGAGGGGTCCACGCCCAGGCGCACGGCGGTGGAGCGGATGATCTCGCGCATCTCCGCCTTGCTCGGCTGCTTGCTGGCCTGGATGCGGGCGCGGTTGGTCGACACGGCGTCCGAGACGGTCGGGGCCTGGGTCGTCGGCTGGGTGGGCTTCGTGGGCTTCGCGGAACCCCCCGTGCGCAGCGTCTGCCCCTCGACGATGAAGCCGGTGGCGTCCAGACCGTTGAGCGCCACGAGGTCCGCGACGCTCGTGCCGGTCGCCTGGGAGATGTGGGAGAGGGTGTCGCCGGCCCGCACGGTGTAGTCGCCACCCGCGCTGGTGCTGCCCGTGGCGGTGCCGCCCGCCGGTCGGGACGGGGTGGACGCCCCGCCGGGCAGGGTGAGGACCTGGCCGGCGCGGATGAAGCCGTCCGCGGTGAGGCCGTTGGCGTCGCGGAGCGCGCCGACGGTCGTGCCCTGCGCGACGGCGATGTGGGACAGCGTGTCCCCGTCCTGGACGGTGTACGAGCCGCCCGTGGACGTGGTCTCCGGCCCGGGCACCCGCAGCTGCTGGCCCTCGACGACGAACGCGTCCTCGTCGAGGCCGTTGGCGGCCACGACCGCGTCGACCGTCGTGCCGTGGGCGGCGGCGATGGCGCCGACGGTGTCACCGGGACGGACCGTCACGGTGGTCTCGCCCGGGGCGGCCGCGGCGTGCGCGGCGGGGACGAGGGCGGTCGGGGCGGCGGCGCCGACGAGCGCGGCGGCCAGCCACCGGCCACGACGCGAGCTCGGGGTGGGGGTGTCGGTGGTCTCGTCGGCCATGGCGTCCCTCGCTGGTCGTGACGGGTGGTGCGGAAGTGCACCAGTGGGGCGCTGGTGAACCTACCGGACCCCTCCTGTCCCCGCGCTGTCCACGATGTCCGAGGAGCGGGGCGGACCGGGGGAGGTGGCCGGGCGAGTCGTCCGGGTCCGCGCTCCGGCGCGGCACGGTGGCAGTCCGCTCGTGCTGACCCCTGCGGACACGGCAGACTGGCCCCGTGGTTGCACCGCTGAGAGCAGAGATCGCCCGGGAGAAGAGCACCGAGGAGCTCGACGCCCTCGTCCCCGCCTGGATGACCGTCCCCGACGTCGCCGAGCAGACCGGCCAGGACCAGCGCGTCGTGCGCCGCTGGCTGCAGGAGCGTGAACTCGTCGCCGTCCGGCGCGGGGAACGCTCGGTGGCCCAGGTCCCGGCCGCGTTCATCACCGACGAGGGTCCCCTGAACCACCTCAAGGGCACGCTGTCGGTGCTGCGCGACTCGGGCTACACCGACGTGGAGGCGCTGAGCTGGCTCTTCACCCCCGACGACACCCTGCCGGGGACGCCGATCGACGCGTTGCGGGCCAACCGCAAGACCGAGGTCCGGCGGCGGGCCCAGGCCCTCAGCTTCTGAGGACGCGTCCCCGGACCGGCGTCACGACGCCGTCGTCCAGCGCGCCTCGTCCCAGCGGGCGAGGCGCGCCCGGACGAGGCCGGGGACGGCCACCGCGAGACGTCGACCCATCCCGACCTTGACGCGGCGCGAGAGCACGTCGAACCCGGCCGCCTCGACCTCGCCGAGGATGCCGCCGTAGAGCAGGTAGGCCGTCCGCAGGCAGTCCCGCGACGTCGGGTGGACCATGTCCAGCCCCGGCTCCGCGTAGGCGTAGAGCTCCCGGGTCCGCTCCGCCTCGAAGGCGAGCAGGTCCCGCACCGCCTGCGGCGTCTGTCCGGCCGCCCGCGCCGCGAAGAGGTCCTCCCGGGTGAGGCCGAAGCGGTCGAGGTCCTCCTGGGGGAAGTAGACGCGCCCCCGGTCGAGGTCCTCACCCACGTCGCGGACGAAGTTCGTCAGCTGGAACGCCTCGCCGAGCGCGCGGGCGCGCGGTGTCGCCTCCGGGGTCAACGGCTCGAGGATCGGGAGCATCTCCAGCCCGATGACGGCCGCCGAACCGTAGACGTAGTGCCGCAGGTCCTCGTAGGTGGCGTAGCCGTTCTCCGTGATGTCCATCCGCATGGACTCCAGGAAGGCCTCGACGTGCTCGCGCGGCAGGTCCCAGCGGCGCATGGTCGCCGCCATGGCCCGGCCGACGGGTTCGGCGGCGTCCTGGACGTCGAGCGCGGCGAGGAACTCGTCCGACCAGCGGACGAGCGCGTCCGGGTCCGGGTCGGTGAGGGAGTCCACGAACTCGTCGGCGTACCGGGCGAAGCCGTACAGCGCCCACACGTAGGGGCGCTTGGCCGGCGGCAGCAGGAGCGTCGCCAGGTAGTACGTCTTGCCGTGCTCGGCGTGCAGCTGCCGGCACGTCTCGAACGCCTCCCGCAGGTCCTCGTCGAGCAGGGCGGGATCGTCCTGCGCGGCGGCGTCGAGGCAGACGGCGCTGCTGCGGGGGATCACACGCTCCGCCACGCGCGGGAACGGTAGGCGCGGTCGCGGCCGGTGACGCGTTCGGCGGCGAGCCGGCCCGAGACGAGGACCATCGGCACCCCGACACCGGGCTGCGTGCCCGACCCCGTGAACACGACGTTCTCGCCCCACAGGTTGCCCGGGCGGAACGGCCCCGTCTGACGGAAGGAGTGCGCGGCGGCGAAGGGTGCGCCGTCGGCCATGCCGCGCCGCTCCCAGTCCGCCGGGGTCGTGACGTCCTCGACCTCGACACCCTCGGCGAAGCCCGGGTACCCGCGCTGCTCCAGGGTCTGCATGACGTGCTCGCGGTACCGCGGGGCGATCCGGTCCCAGTCCAGCGGCGAGGACCCCGCCGACAACGAGGGGGTCGGGAAGAGGACGTAGTAGATGTGCTTGCCGGCCGGGGCCAGGGACCCGTCCGAGACCGTCGGGCGCGAGACGAGCACCGACGGGTCGCTCATGAGGCGCCCGTCGAGCAGCTCGGCGAACACCTCCTTCCACGCGGTCCCGAAGTGGATCGAGTGGTGCACCGGGTCCGGGTAGTCCTTCGAGGACCCGGCCAGGAGCAGGTAGCAGCTGGGGGAGTACGACAGGGTGCGCCGCACCGGGCGCCCCAGGAGCTCCTCGCGCGCCACGGGCAGGTCCGGGTTGAGGACGACGACGTCGGCCGGGAACCGGCGTCCGTCGGTCGTCGTGACGGCCGTGGCCCGGCCGCCCTGGCGCTCCACCCGGTCGACGGTGGCGCCGTAGTGGAACTGCACACCGTGCTTCTCGGCCGCCGCCGCCATCGCGGTGGGCAGGGCGTGCATGCCGCCCTTGGGGAAGAACACCCCCGCCACCGAGTCCATGTAGGCGATGACCGCGTAGAGGGCGAGCGCGTCGTACGGGGACAGCCCGGCGTAGAGGGCCTGGAAGGAGAACATCCGCTGGGTGCGCGGGTCCTTGAGGAACTTGCCCACCTCGGGAGCCAGCTTCTTGAACCCCCCGGCCGCCAGCAGCCGCACGAGGTTGGGCTTGAGCAGGTCCAGCGGGGTGTCGATGTTGCTGTCGATGAAGTCGCGGATCTCCCAGCGGTAGAGGTTCGCGACGTGGTCGACGAAGCGCCGGTAGCCGTCCGCCTCCGAGGCGCCGCAGAGCTCACCGATCGCGACCGCCGTGCGTTCGACGTCCGCGGACACGTGCAACGCGGTGCCGTCGGCGAAGTTCCCGCGGTAGAGCGGGTCCACCGGGTGCAGGTCGAGCCAGTCGTGCATGTCCTCGCCGAGCGCGTCGAAGCAGTCGGCGATGAGGTCCGGCATCGTCAGGACGGTCGGGCCCGTGTCGAAGCGGTAGCCGTCCTTGACGACGAGACCGGCCCGGCCGCCCGGGACGTCCTCACGTTCGAGGACCGTGACGTTGCGGCCGGCCCCGGCGAGCCGCATCGCGGCGGACAACCCGGCCAGTCCGGCGCCGACGACGACGACGTCCTGGGCGGGACCCGTGACGTGGCGCGTCCGGCCCGGCAGCCAGTCGAGGGCGTTCGCGAGGCCGCTCACGAGCGCCTGCTCGTGGCCGCGACGACGAGGGCGTGCAGCGCACCCCGCGCGTCCTCGGTGAGGTCGGCCTGGTCGAGGGTCCGGCACGCGACCTCGACCTGCTGCCGGATCAGCTCCTCCACCTCCGCCAGGGCTCCCGTGTCCGTCAGGACTCCTCGCAACGTGTCCACACCTTCCGTCGTCAGGTCGGGGTCCCCCAGGAGGCGCTGGACCGTCTCGGCCTGCGCGGGGGTCGCGTTCTGCACCGCCAGGCCGACGAGCACCGTGCGCTTGCCCTCGCGCAGGTCGTCACCGGCCGGTTTGCCCGTCTCGGTCGGGTCGCCGAAGACGCCGAGCACGTCGTCCCGCAGCTGGAACGCCTCGCCGAGTGCGAGCCCGAACCGGGAGTAGTCGGCCAGCAGGTCCGTCGAGGCGCCCGCGAGGGAACCGCCGAGGAGCAGGGGGTGCTCGATGGAGTACTTCGCGCTCTTGAACGTCAGCACGCGCCGGGCGCGGTCCACGGCCCCGTCGGTGCCGCGCTGCGTCGAGGACGCCTGCTCCAGCATGTCGAGGTACTGACCGCCCATGAGCTGGGTGCGCATCGTGTTGAAGACGCGGCGACCGCGCAGCATGGCCTCGGCGGGCAGGGTGGCGCGGGAGAACAGCTCGTCGCTCCAGCCCAGGCACAGGTCACCGGCGAGGACGGCGGCGGCGAGCCCGAAGCGCGTCCGGCTGCCCTCCCAGTCCTGCTCGCGGTGCAGCGCCTCGAAGCGGCGGTGCACCGCCGGCTGGCCGCGGCGGGTGTCGGAGTCGTCCATGACGTCGTCGTGGATGAGCGCGGCGGCCTGGAACAGCTCCAGCGCGGCGGCGGCCGTGACGATCCCCTCGTCCTGCGGGCCGTCGACCACACCGTGGTAGCCCCAGAAGCAGAAGGCGGGACGCAACCGCTTGCCCCCGCGCAGCAACGCGGAGATCGCGTCGAGGATCGGGTCGCAGTCCGAGCTCACCTCGCGCAGGACGGCGGTCTGGTCGTGCAGGAAATCCTCGAGGACCGACGACACGGCGGTCCGCAGTTCAGCCGTCGCCCGGAGGGGAGCCCTCATCTCGACGGCCGTTGACTCGACACTGGGGGTGGGCGGCACAGGGGGCACTCTAAGCACGAGCACCGACACCGGCGAACGGACGACGGACGGGGTGACGCCGCTGGTCACGGGCAGATCACGAGGGGTCGTCTCCTACGGTGGGAACCGTGGTGATGGACCGGGAGGCGTACCTGCAGCGCTGGAGCGCGCTGCACGGCGGCACGCACGCCAACGCGCTCGTGCGCGGCTGGCTCAGCGGAGCCCACGCGCTGGCGCGCCCCCTCGCCGCCGCCGGCACGGCCCCCTGGGTCGTCACCCTCGCCGGGGCCGCGCTCGCCGTCGGCGCCGCGGCGCTCGCCGTCACCGGGGGACGGGGTGGGGCGGCGGCCGTCGGCGCCGGGGTCCTGCTGGCCCTGGCCGGGATCTTCGACAACCTCGACGGCGCCGTCGCCGTCATGACGGGCCGGACCTCCCGGCGCGGCGCGCTCCTGGACGCCGCCGTCGACCGCGTGGGCGACGCCGCCTGCGCGGTCGTGCTGTGGGGGTGCGGGGCCCCGGCGTGGCTCGTCCTCGTCGCCGGTGGCCTCGCACAGCTGCAGGAGTACGTGCGCGCCCGCGCCCAGGGTCTCGGCGTCGACGACGTCACCGTCGTCTCGGTCGCCGAGCGGCCCGTCCGCCTCGCCCTGGCGGCCAGCTGCTCCATCGCCACGGCGATCGTCGTCTGGCTCGACTGGGCGACGCTCGGCGCCGGGGTCTGGGCCGTGCTCGGGCTCATCGGGATCGTCCAGGTGACGAGCGCCGTGGTGCGCCGGCTCTGACGGGTCCGCGCAGCCCCCTCAGGCCGGGCCGACGAGGTCGGTGACGATGCGGGCCGACAGCCCGACGAGCGGGAGCCCGCCCCCCGGGTGCGACGACCCGCCCACGAGGAACAGCCCGGGCACGGGGGAGCGGTTGGCCGGGCGCAGGAAGGCCGACCGCGGCCCGTTGCTGGCGGTGCCGTAGATGGCGCCCCCGTCGCTGCCCGTTCGCTCCTCCAGGTCCGCCGGCGTCCGGACCTCCGCCCAGCGCAGCCGGGACCGCACGTCCAGCCCGCGCCGCGCGAGCGCGTCCAGGACGACGTCGGTGTGCCGGCGCACGAGGTCCTCCGAGCGCCAGTCCGTCCCGCCGCCCTCCGGGTCGTGCACGGGCGCGTTGACCAGCACGAACCACGCCTCGGTGTCGTCGGCGGGCCGCAGCGCGGGGTCGTCGGGGGCGCTGACGTAGACCGTCGGGTCGGCCACGGGCCGCCCCGCGGCGAGGTCGGCGAACTCGGCGTCGTAGTCGTCGGGGAACAGGACCGTGTGGTGCCGCAAGCCCGGGGTGCGGCCCTCCAGCGCCAGCAGCAGCACGAAGCCCGAGCTGGACCGCAGCCGTCGCGGTGGGCGCAGCCGGGGGCGGGGCAGCAGGTGGCCGTACAGCCGGGCCGCGTCCACGGCCGAGACGACGACGTCCGCGCGGACCTCCGTGCCGTCGGCCAGCCGGACCCCCGCGGCGCGGCCGCCCTCCTCCAGCACCCGCTCGACGGGGGCGTCCGTCGTGATGCGGGCGCCCCCCTCCCGGGCCCGGTCGGCGACCGCCTGCGCCAGCAGGTGCAGACCACCCCGGACGTACCAGGCCCCGAACGCCTGCTCGACGAACGGCACCGTCGCCAGCGCGGCCGGTGCGCGGCCGGGATCGGAGCCGGAGTAGGTCGCGTAGCGGTCCAGCAGCGTCCGCAACCGCGGGTCCTGCAGGTACTGCCGGCCCACCCCCCGCAGCGACGACCACGGCGCGACCGTCCGCAGCCCGCGGACGTCCTTCGCCAGGCGCAGCAGCGTCCGGGGACCCTCGAGCGCCGACTCCAGGAACGGTTCGCGGGCGACGTCCCAGATCTCGGCCGCGCGGCGCTGGAAGGCCGTCCACTGCGCCCCCGTCCCCGCCCCAAGGGCGTCGTCGAGGGCGCGGGCGACCTGCGGCAGCCCGCCGCCGGGCAGGTCGACCTCGGTCCCGTCCCCGAACCGGTAGTGCGCCACCGGGTCCAGCTGCACGACGTCCAGGACGGACTCGACCGGGTCCCCGGTCTTGAGGAAGAGGTCGCGCTGCACCGCCGGGAGCGTCAGCAACGAGGGGCCGGTGTCGAAGGAGAAGCCGTCCCGGCTGAACCAGCCGAGCTTGCCGCCCACCTCCGGACCCTGCTCGAAGACGTCGACCGAGTGCCCCTGCGCGGCGAGCCGCGCCGCCACCGACAACCCGCCGAACCCGGCGCCGACGACCACCACGCGGCTCAGAGCGACCGCCCCTTCCAGACCAGGCCACCGCGCCGGCGGCGACGCCAGGAGTCCCCGAGCAGCCCCAGCAGCAGCGCCACCGACGCCGGGTGCCACAGCGCGTCCGGGACGGACCGGCCGCCCGTCCGCTCGGCCGCGGCGTACCGCCCGACCACACCCGCGAGGTACCCGACGGCACCGACGGGCGAACCCGCCAGGGCCGCGGCGGGCGGGACGAGGTACGTCATCGCGAGCCCGGCCCCGACGGCCACGGCCGCCGGGGCGGACCCGAACGCGGACCACAGCGACTTCGTGTACCCGTTCCGCACGTCCGACCAGCCCCGGTACATGCGGCAGGTCGCCAACGCCGTCCCGTCCGCGACGCCGCCGCGGCCGCCGACGGCCTTCACGGCCCGCAGCAGGGCCAGGTCGTCGAGCACCGCGTCGCGGACCGCGGCGTGGCCCCCCGCCCGGTGGTACGTCGCCGCGTCCACGACGAGGAACTGGCCGTTGGCCGCCGCCAGCGACGGCCGCGGCGAGACCTCGGCCGTCCGCAGCGGCAGCGTCGTCAGCCAGGACCACTGCAGCAGCGGCTGCACGAGCCGTTCGCTCCACGTCAGCGCCAGCTGCCGCGGGTACGGGCAGACGACGTCCAGACCCGTGCGGCGCAGCAGGTCCACCGCCGCGGCCACCGCGTGCGGGGCCAGGACGACGTCGGCGTCGACGAAGACGAGGACCTCACCCGTGGCGTGCCGGGCCAGGAGGTCGCAGGCCGCGGTCTTGCCCAGCCAACCCGGTGGCGGCCCGGCGCTGCGGACCAGCCGGACCCGGGCGTCGGCCGCCGCGACGGCCTCCACCAGCTCGGCCGTCCGGTCGCCCGAGGCGTCGTCGACGACGACGACCTCGTAGTCGGGGACCTCCACCTGGTCCAGCAGCGACGTCAGGCACTCCGGGAGGGTCGCCTCCTCGTCGCGCGCGGGCACCAGGACGCTCACCCGACCGGTCACCGTTGGCGGGTCCAGGACCGGTACCCGCAGCCCGCGGGCGTTGACGAGGGAGTGCAGGGTCAGCGCGACGGCGCTCGCCGTCCCGGCCCAGGTCAGGGCGCGCCACGGCCTCACGGCCGGACGTCCCGGCCGGCGAGCACGGAGCGCAGGTACGGCAAGACGGTCAGGCCCATCGCGACCCCGCCGTAGGCGGCGACGACCGGCCGCCGGAAGAACGCGGCGTTGCCGAGGGCCGAGCCCAGCCACGTCCACCCCAGCAGCACCGCGGGAACGGTCTGGGGCACGGCCTCGGTCGTCGCGCCGCCGTCGGTGCGCGTCGTGGCGTGCAGCGCGCCGCAGATCGTCACGGCTGTCAGCAGCCAGCCGGCGTAGTTGCTCAGCGGGATCCCCGGCACCCCCGGCAGGTGCGGCCGCGGGGTCTCGAAGGACCAGTGCCCGGCCGTCGTCATCTGCGGGTCGAGGAAGAGGTCCCAGGAAGCCAGGGTCCAGGCGGCGGCGCCGACCGCGACGACGTCGCGCGTGCCGGCGGGCAGGTCGCGGGCCAGGTGCCGGCCGAGCTGCACCGCCGGGTGGGCCAGCATCGTCCACGCCAGGGGGACGACGACGGGGACGTCCAGGACCTGAGGGCCGAGCGTCCCGGCGTAGCGGTAGCGGCCGAACGGCCGACCCGTCCGCGTCCCCACGGCCTCGGCGACGAGCCCCAGGCCCCCGGCGACCGCCAGCGTGGTGGCGGCGGCGCGCGGGCCGCCGCGGCGGGCCGCGTCGGTGACGGACGCCGCGGCGAACGCGACCACCGACCCGATCGTGGTCCGGCGCAACCCCTCCCCGCGCAGCAGGGGGTGGGCGACCTGGGTCAGCACCGCCCCGGCGGTGAGGGCGCCGCTGAGCGTCCGGGACAGCGAGGAGGGCACGTCGAGCACTCTAGGAGCGGGGTCGGACACGGGCTCTCCGGGGCGGCCCGCCCGGTCCCGGGGGGGTGCGCCCGGTCCCGGGGGGGGTGCGCCCGGTCTCAGGGGGTGCGTCCGCCGAGGGGGCCGCGGACCTCGACGACCGCGAACCGGGCGAACAGCTCCTCGGCGTACCAGCCCTCGGTGGGCGTGCGGTTCATGACGTCGCGGTGCGCGGCGCGGCGGTGCGCGAACTCGCGCAGCGCGTCCGTCGACTCCCACACGGAGAACGTCCCCTGGTAGCCGAGCGGCGCCTCGCCGATGCCGAAGGCGCACCGCAGTCCGGGGACGGTGTGCAGCTCCTCGGCCACCGGTGGCACCGCCCGCCAGAACGAGGCCGCGCGGGTGGGGCGGAGCCGGGCGCGCGTGATGGAGGCGACGGGCCCGTCCTGCGGCGGGTGCGGTCCGCTCCCGAACGGTTCGCGGCCCGACCACTTCCCGCGGCTGCCGGCGGGGGCCAGCCGGTACTGCGTGTGCTCGCGCGCGATCCGCCCCCACGCCCGGGCCGGGCCGGAGGTGTCGAACCGGTCGGCGTCGGCCGCCGAGTCCCACGCGACGAGCGCCGCCCAGCGCAGCGGATCGGCGTCGCGGACGGTGAACGTTCGGCCGTCCCCGGTGCCCAGGAGCTTGGCGAACCCGGCGCCCGGCAGCCGCCGCAGCGCACGCCGGTCCGCCGCCATCCGCCACACGGCGCGGGGAACGTCCTGCGCCGCAACGGTCCAGACGTCCAGCGTCACGAGTTCGGGGGGTCTCACGCGGTGAGGCTATCCGCGGTCGGGGCGGCCCACCTGCTCGCGCACCACCTGCGCGCACTCCGCGGGGTGGTCCCACGTCGGGACGTGGCCGCTGTCCGGCCACTCGATCCACCGGGTGTGCGCCGGGGCGGCCTCGCGGCGGCAGAACTCCGGGGGCAGGACGCGGTCGCGGCCTCCGGCCACCACGGTCACGGGCGCGCGGACCTCCGCGGCGCGGGTGAAGGCACCCGTGGCGATCCCCGCGTCGGCGGCGGGGTAGCCCGGAGCGGTCGCGATGGCGCTCAGCGCCTCCCGGACCACCTCGACGGGCAGGCTGCGCGGCGCCGTGCTCGTCGTCGCCAGGGCGAGCGTGACGCCGATCCGCGTCGTCACGACCTGCGGCGGCAGCCGGCCCGCCCACCGCGCGAACTGCTGGCCGGTCGGCAGCAGCGGTGGCCGGCGGCGCGGGGTGGTCCACAACCCCGCGGGGGTGAAGGCCGTGACGTCGGCGACGACGCCGTCGCGTTCGCCGGCCGCGGCCTCCAGCGTCACCCACCCGCCGAGGGAGTGGCCCACGAGGTGCACCGGTTCGCCCTGCGCCGCGGCGAGGCGGCGCAACCGCCCGCCGAGCGCACGTGGGGTCATGTGGGCCGGGGGGATGGGCGGCGCCTGCCCGTGACCGGGCAGGTCGAGCAGGAGGAGGCGGTGGTCCGCGGCGAGGTGGGGCACGACGAGCGACCACGCCGTGGACGCTCCGCCCAGCCCGTGCACGAGCACGAGCAGGGGGTCGGCGGGATCGGTCGAACCGGCGCGCCGGAGGGCGAACCCCTCGAGCAGGTCGGTCATCCCCGTTCGACGCTCATCCCAGTTCGACGGGGTGCCCGCCGGTCAGGCGGAGGAGCTCGTCGTAGCGGGTGCGGAAGACGGCGTGCGGGTGGCCCGCCGGCACCCACACCTGGGGATAGGGGGCCAAAGCGACGTCGACGTACGTCGGCAGCGGCTCGGCCAGGCCCAGCGGTGACGCGGACCCGAGGACGGAGCCGGTGCGGCGCAGCACGGCGGTGTCGTCGTCGCGGAAGAGTTCGGGTTCACAGAGCACGGCCGCCAGAGCCGGGGCGAACAGCGGGTGCGCCGCGGAGGAGATGACGAACAGGTGGCGGCCGTCCCGGGTGCGCAGGACGGCGGTGGCCGCCACGGCCGGCAGCGGGACGCCCAGGTGCCGCGCGAGGTCCTCCGGACCCTGCAGGCTGGCGGGCACCTCCACCACCTCGCCCGCGGCGTCGAGGTCCAGCAGGGCCTCGGCCGTGCTCTCCACGGCCGGGACGGTGAGCACGGAGAGGGAGGGCGTGGCGGTCCCGGTCGTCGAGGACCCACCGCCCTCAGCGGGTTCCTGGCGCACCATCCACCTCATGCACCGTCAGCGTAGAACCGTTCTCGCCCCACGTCGCGGTGAGCGGGCTCGGTGTGTGACGTTCCAACCCCTGCCGGCCGCCGGCGGGTGTCGGAACGGCGCGCACGGACGCGCGGGTCGGCGGTGGGTCAGCGGTCGGGGGCCGTCAGGACGTTGCCGCCCGCGAGCACGTGGACCCCGACCCCTGGGGACACCGTGGTCGCCGTCCCCTCCACCGGTCGGTAGGGGAGCCCGGCGATCGTGTACTCCCCGGACCACGTCGTCGTCAGCGTCACCGTCCGGTCGCCGGGGGCCGTGTAGGTGTGCGTGAGGGTCTGCCGCGGGTAGGGCCGCCCCGGGTCCGCCGTGGGTCCGAGGCGCGTGCCGTCGCCCAGGTCCCACGTCCAGCTCGTCGGGGTCGCGCGGATCCGGACCGGGAACCCCAGGACGGTCGTGTCCCGGACCACCGTCCCGCCCGTCGTGCGCAGGACGAGGGGGACGCCGAGGAGCGCCTGGCCGTCGTCGGGTTGCAGCTGCACCGGGCTGGCCGGCAAACCCACCCGGCGCAGGTCCGCGGCCGTCACCGTCGGCAGGACCACCGGTGCCGCGTCCGTGGGGTCCGTCGTGCAGCGCGACCCCTGGTTCACCCACCGCGGGTCGTCCCCCGTGCGGGTCCACGTCGTCGCGAACGTCTGGCCCGGGGGGCAGGTGTTCCGCGCCGCGCCGCAGAAGTCGTCGCCGAAACTCCCCTCGGGGCCGTTGCGTCCACAGGCCGGAGTTCGGACGACGGCGGTGGCGGGAGCCCCGTCTTGGTTCAGTCTTCCGGCGGCGTTCTGAGGGCGTTTTCCTGAGGCTCCTGTCCGCCGGGTCGCCTCAACGGTGACGGCATCACCATCGGAGTATCCCCGGTGAGGTTCCTGCGCCCATGCCTTCGTCGGGTTAACGATCAGCGTCAGCGACACCGCGATGACGAGGATTGCTGTTGCCGACCTCATTCGACCTCCCGCACGACCCAGTGGTCGTCGGTCCATTTCAGCCACAGGTACCCAGTCAGATCAGACTCTGCTGGAACGTCTTCGATCAGCGAACCGTCAGCTGCGAGTAGTTGGTGGGCGGGCCGGGACAGATCGATGTCCATGTCGGTTTCGCCTGAGGCGGGATCCCAGGACAGGACGTGCGTTCCCTCGAACTGCAAGATCGTTCCAGTGCTGACGTAGCCCTTCTCCCGGTACATGTCGACCTCGTCGGCGTACGTCTGGCATCCGCTGCAGTCGTCCGTCGACAGGCTCCTCAGCAGGGTCGAGTCGCCAGTGGAACGTGCGTGATTCATCACCCGTGTGAAGTAGACGGCGAACGAACTCGCACCGTCCTGCGTGAACGTCTTCCCGAGGTCGGGCAGTTCCGGACGGGGGAGGTCGCGCGTCGACGTCGGGCTCGAGGTGGCGGTCGCCGCGGGGGTCGGAACCTCCTCGTGCGACCCCGCCCCGTGCTCGTGGTGGGGTGCCTCGCCCGACGTCGTGGTGGGTGCGGCCGCAGCTGCCGTCGCGGCCGGCACCGGGGCCGAGGGCGCCTCCTGCGAGCAACTGGTCAGCAGGCCCGCGAGGGCGAGTCCGGCGGCGGTCGCGAGGAGGGGGCGAGCGGGAGTCACGCCCCGCACGGTCGCACCTGCGCGGGGCGCGCGGAGCCGCCGGACGGGGTGCTGTGGACAAGTTCTGGGCCGTTCGGGTGACCCCGTCGAGGCGGTGACCCTCCGTCATGCGAAGTCCACGCTGCGTCCTGTGGACAACCCGGTTCGCCGTTGACGCGTCCTGAGGTCGGTGGTGTAGCTTCGAGATGTGTTCGAACCGGTGTTCGAACATGATGAGACCGCTCGAGGCGCGGTCCGGGGAGAGGGGAAGCTCCGCGGGCCGCGCCCCGAGTGCGTGCTCGCGAGCCGCTTCCCCCGGCTCGCCGCACCGCGCGCTCCTGCCGCGGTGCCGGCTCGAGTGAGGGGAAGGGTGACCACGGTGCGACGGTTCTCCGACGCGGTGCACGTCCGCTACGGCGACGCGGACGAGGGGGAGGAGACCCCCGTGCAGTTCATCTGGCGCGGCCGGCTCTACGTCGTCCGCGAGGTGCTCTCCCGTTGGCGCGAACGCAGCGCCTGGTGGGAGCACGCGGCCGTCGCCGCCGTCCACGGTGACGTCACCGACTCCGACGCCACCGGTCCGGGTGACCGTCCCGCCCGCCGCCGCGTCCTCGAGATCGGCGACCTCGAACGCGAGGTCTTCCGCGTCGAGGCCAGCGTGGGCCGGGCCGGCGGCGCAGGTGTCTACGACCTCGCCCGCGCCGTCGCCACGGGGACGGCGGCCGTGTCGGAGGTCGCTGGTACCTCTTCGTCCGAAGCGTCGGGGGACTGGCAGCTGCTGCGCGTCAGCGACTGACACCCCCGACCGACCAGACCTGACCGCACGACCGGAGGAGAACGCGATGACCACCACCTTCGACGTCCCTGCGGGCGTCCCGCGCCCGCTGACGACGGCCGCCCTCGACCTCCTCGCCCGCTGCGAGGACGAACTGATCACGGCACTGCGCACGGACGACGTGGCCGAGCGCTACGTCCACGCCCACCTCGCCGCCCTGCGCGCGGGGGCGGCGGTCGTCGCGGTGCACGGCCGCCCCGCCCGTGGCCGGCGCACCGGCGGTCCGCGCAGCGTCTGGGAGATGCTGCCCGCCCTCGACCCGGCCCTGCAGGAGTGGGCCGACCGGTTCGCCGCGACGGCGCCCGCCCGGGCGGCGGTCGAGGCCGGTCGCACCGGCGTCGTCGACGCCGCGGCCGCCGACGACCTCCTCGCCCACGCCGAGCAGTTCCACCGCGTCGTCGAGGCCACTCTCGGGCTCAGCGCCCTCCAGCCGCTCGCCGGCTGACGCGCTCGCGCGCGTCCCACCGCTCCACCCGCACGGTCCCGCACCCCCGCACCACCCGGTCTTCCCCACGGGCGCGTTCCTAAGGACGTCCCATGACCACCCTCGCCCCACCCCTCGCCGCACCGTTCCCGCACCTGCACGTCGCCTCGGGGTACTCCCTGCGGTACGGCACCTCCACCCCCTCCGCCCTCGTGGCGCGGGCCGCCGACCTCGGCATGCCGGTCCTGGCCCTGACCGACCGCGACGGCCTGTACGGCGCCGTGAAGTTCGTCCGCGCCTGCGGTGAGGCCGGTCTGGCGCCCGTGCTGGGGGTCGACCTCGCCACCACCCCGACGGGCCTGGCCGACGGCCTGCCCACCTGGGCGGACCCGTCGGTCGCGTTGCGCAGCAAGGCCTCCCGCACCCCGGTCCGCGGTGGGGCGGCGGTCGACCCGCGGTTGCCCCGCGTCACCGTCCTGGCCCTCGGCGCCGACGACGCCGGGGCGGGCCGGGGGTGGGCGGCGCTGTGCCGGCTGGTGAGCGCGACCCACCTCGGCGGGGAGCGGGGCACCCCCGTCAGCAGCCTCGACCTCGTCGCCGCCCACGCCACCACCCCGACCGGCGGCCGGCCGACGCTGGCGGTCCTGCTGGGGCCGGGGTCCGAGCTCGGCCGCGCGCTGCTGGCCCGCCGGGACGACCTCGCCCACGCGGTCCTGCGCCGGTGGCGCGAGGTGCTGCCGGCCGGCTCCCTGCACGTCGAGGTGGTCTGCCACCACGCCCCGCCGGGGACGGCCGGCAGCGTCGAGCACGCCGCCCGGATGCTCTCCTTCGCCCGTGCCGCAGGGGTTCCGGCCGTCCTGACCGCCGCCGTCCGGTCCGCCGGACCGGACGGCGGACTGACCGCCGACCTGCTCGACGCCGTCCGGCGCCTCGTGCCGCTCGACACCCGGCACACCGACCGGGTCAGCGGTCAGGGCCACCTCCTGCCCACCATCGACATGGTCCGCACCGCCGCCGACGTCGCCCACGCCGCCGGCGACCCGTCCGCGGCCGCCGACCTGCTCACCACCACCGCCGCCCTCGCCGCGCGTTCGGTGCAGGACCCGGCCACCGACCTCGGCATCGGTGGTCACCACCTGCCCGACCCCGAGGCGCTGGGGCTGACCCGGGACACCGACCAGGACGCCGTGCTGCGCGCCCGCTGCGAGGCGGGGGTCACCCGCCGCTACCCGGGGGCGGACCTCAAGCTCGAGGCGAAGGTCCTGCGCCGCCTCGACGAGGAGCTCGACACCATCGCGAAGGTCGGGTTCGCCAGCTACTTCCTCACCGTCGCGGACGTCTGCGACCTCACCCGCGGGATGGGCGTCCGGGTCGCCGCCCGTGGCTCCGGCGCCGGCAGCCTCGTCAACCACCTGCTGCGCATCTCCGACGTCGAACCCCTCGGGCACCGGTTGCTCATGGAGCGTTTCCTCAACCCGCGACGCGGTCAGCTGCCCGACATCGACCTCGACGTCGAGTCCGCCCGGCGGGAGGACGTCTACGCGGCGGTCCTCGACCGGTTCGGCGGCGACCGCGTGACCTGCGTGTCGATGATGGACAGCTACCGGGTCCGCCACGCCGTGCGGGACGTCGGTGCGGCGCTGGGGCTGCCGCCCGTGGAGGTGGACGCCATCGCCACCGCGTTCCCGCACCTGCGGGCCCGTGACGCCCGCAACGCCATCGCCGAACTGCCCGAACTCCAGCGCAGCGGGCTGGGCGAGGAACGCCTCGACGTGTTCTTCGACCTCGTCGAACGCCTCGACGGCCTCCCGCGGCACATCGCCCTGCACCCCTGCGGTGTCGTGCTGTCCAACCCCGCGCTCATGGACCGGACCCCGGTGGAGGCCAGCTGGAAGGGCTTCCCCATGAGCCAGTTCGACAAGGACGACGTCGAGGACATGGGGCTGCTCAAGCTCGACGTCCTCGGGATCCGGATGCAGTCGGCGATGGCGTACGCGGTGCAGGAGGTCGCCCGCGTGGAGGACGTCACCGTCGACCTCGACGACCGCGCCCAGGTCCCGCTCGACGACCCGGCGACCTACAAGCTGATCCAGTCCACCCGCACCCTCGGCTGCTTCCAGATCGAGTCCCCGGGCCAGCGCGAACTCGTCGGCAAGTTCGGGCCGCAGACCTTCGACGACATCATCATCGACATCTCCCTCTTCCGGCCCGGGCCGGTGAAGTCGGACATGGTGACACCGTTCCTCAAGGCCCGGCAGGGGTGGACCGAACCGCAGTACCTCGACGAGCGGCTCAAGCACGTCCTCGAACCCACGTGCGGTGTCGTGGTCTTCCACGAGCAGGTCATCGAGCTCATCCAGGCCACGACCGGGCACGACCTCGCGCTGTCCGACGAGTACCGCCGCCACCTCGGCACCCGGCTCGGCCAGGAGGAGATGGAACCGCAGTTCCGCCGGCGCGCCCTCGAGCACGGCTACCCCGCGGAGACGGTGGACCGGATCTGGGCGGTCCTCAAGGCGTTCGCCTCCTTCGGGTTCTGCAAGGCGCACGCCGCGGCCTTCGCCCTGCCGACGTACCAGTCGGCCTGGCTCAAGACCCACCACCCGGCGGCGTTCCTCGCCGGGGTCCTGACCCACGACCCTGGCATGTACCCGAAGCGGCTGATCCTCGACGACGCCCGCAACCTCGGGATCTGCGTGCTGGGGCTCGACGTCAACGCCTCCGGCGACACCTACCGGGTGGAACGCGTCGACCCGCCCGAACCGCCCCCGGCCGAGGACGTGGACAGCCTCGACCCCTGGCTCGGCGGCCGGGGGGTGCGCAACCCCGACGGACTCGGCGCCGGGGTCGCCGACGGCACCGGGTTCGGCATCCGCCTCTCGCTCACCGACGTCAAGGGCATCTCCGAGGCCGAGGTGGCGCGCATCGTCGCCGGTCAGCCCTACCGGTCGCTCGCCGACCTGTGGCAGCGCGCCCGGCCCTCGCGCCCGGTCGCCGAACGCCTCGTCCTCGCCGGGGCGCTGGACTCCCTGCACGGCATGCGCCCGGTCGGCCGGGCGGGGGACGCCGTCGCGCGCCGCGGCCGGACCACCCGGCGGGACCTGCTGCTGCAGGTCGCCGAGCTGGACCGCTGGAGCCGCTCCGCCGGCACCGCGCCGGCCCGGACGACGCCACGGACCCCGGCCCGGACGACGGCCCGGCAGGCGGGCGGACCGCCCGACGTCCGGTCCCTGGACGTGCGGGCGGCCGCGGCGGCCCAGTCGCAGGCCGCCCGCCCGGTCGACGACTCCGCCCGGACGGTGCAGCTGGCCCTCGACCTCGGCGACGCCCCCGAGGAGGTGACGCTCAGCGGGTTGCCCGACATGACCGGGCCCGAACGCGTCCGGGCCGAGCTCGACGTGCTCGGCCTGGACGCCAGCGCCCACGTCGTCGACTTCTACACACCGTTGCTGCGGGCACTGCGGGTCACCCCCGCCCGCGACCTGCGCTCCCAGCGCAGCCGCGCCGAGCTGCTCGTGGCGGGGGTGAAGGTCGCCACCCAGACCCCGCCCGTCCGCTCCGGGCGCCGGGTCGTGTTCCTCACCCTCGACGACACGACCGGCCCGCTGGACGCCACCTTCTTCGAGGACGCCCAGGGGCCGTACGCGGCGACGGTGTTCCACTCCTGGCTGCTCGTCGTGCGGGGGGTCCTGCGCCGGACCGGTCCGCGCGGGGTCTCGCTGCGGGCCACCGGCGCCTGGGAGCTGCCGGCCCTGTGGGACGCCTGGACCGCGGGCGGCACGGCTGCGGTCCACGAGCTCATCGCGGCGGCCCCGAACCCCGAGTACTCCGGTGCCGCGACGGCGGGGGCGGCCGCGAGCCGGTCCAGTCGACCGGTCGTCGCCGCCGCGCCCGCGAACCCGCCGACCCACCTCGAGGAGCACGGTTCGGCGGCCGGGGGGATGGGACGGCGCCGGGTCCTCGTGCACGCCAGCGGGTTCCGGCAGTCGCCGTACGCCGACCTCAAACCCGCGGGGGAGGACTCCCGCAACTCCCGCTCCATCGGCCGCGCCCCCGCGGCGCAGCCGTCCGACAGCGCGCCGGAGCGCAAGCTCTGGCACTCCAGTTCCGGCAGTTCGGGGAGGTGAGGACCACGGTGACGGGCAGGGTGGCGGACACGGTGGCGGACACGGTGGCGGTGCAGGTGCACGGGCACGTCGGGGCGGGGTGTCTAGGGTGGAGTCGCGCAGTGCCGGGCGCACCACGACCGGCGCGAGGATCCGCACGGGGACCCGCACGAGGCTGGAGGAACGAGTGGCGAAGGAACGGGGCCGCCCCCGCACGTCGACGGTCCTCTGGGAGGGGGTCCAGCGTCTGCTCGCCGCAGCGAGCGCGGACCTGGGCACCGACGAGCTCACCGTCGTCGACCTCGGTGGCGGGACCGGTGGTCTCGCGGTGCGCGTGGCGGCCCTCGGGCACCGCGTCGTGGTCGTCGACCCCTCACCCGACGCGCTCGCCGCGCTGGAACGCCGGACCGCCGAGGCGGGTCTGTCCGACCGGGTCCGCCCGCTGCAGGGCGACGCCACCGAGTTGTCCGCCCTGCTCGCTCCCGGCAGCGTCGACGTGCTGCTGTGCCACGGCGTCCTCGAGGTCGTCGACGACCCGGCCGCCGCGCTGCGCGCCGCCCACGAGGCGCTGCGTCCCGGGGGGCGGCTCAGCCTCCTCGTCGCCCAGTGGCCCGCCAGCGTCCTGGCCCGGGCCCTGGCCGGTCAGCTCGCGCAGGCCCTGCACGTCCTGTCCACCGAGGAGCACCGCTGGGGTCCGAGCGACCCGTTGTGCCGCCGGTTCGACCGGGCCGGGGCAACGGCGCTCGCCGAGCAGGGCGGTTTCACCGTCACCGCGGTCGAAGGCACCCGCACGTTCAGCGACGTCGTGCCCTCCGCCGTCACCGAGTCCGACGACGCCCTGGCGCTCCTGCGCGAGCTGGAGTCCCGCGCCGCGGGCACCGAGGAGCTGCTCGGCCTGGCCGGGCACCTGCACCTGCACGCCACCCGCTGACCCCACCGCGTCCGCCTCCCGGGCGGGCGGGGGGAGCACCCGGTGAGCCGCCGGCAGCTGGTGCGTCCCGATCCCTCGAGCGGGTGGGGCCTGGACGACGACGACACCGGGTGCACGGTGCTGCACGTCGACATGGACGCGTTCTACGCCTCCGTCGAACTGCTGCGCCGGCCCGACCTCGTCGGCACCCCCGTCATCGTCGGCGGGGGTGACCGCGGCGTCGTGCTGTCCGCCACCTACGAGGCCCGCCGGTACGGCGTCCACGCGGCCATGCCGATGGCCCGCGCCCGCCGGCTGTGCCCGACGGCGACGGTCCTGGTGCCCCACCACGAGGACTACGCGCGGATCTCCGCGGGGGTCATGGAGGCGTTCCGCTCGGTCACCCCCGTCGTCGAACCGCTCAGCCTCGACGAGGCGTTCCTCGACGTGTCCGGTGCGGTCCGCCGCCTCGGCAGCCCCGCCCGGATCGGGCAGTTGCTGCGCGACCGCGTCGCCGACGAGCAGGGCATCACCTGCTCGGTCGGGGTGGCCTCGACGAAGTTCGTCGCCAAGCTGGCCTCCGGCGGGGCCAAACCCGACGGACTGCTCGTCGTCCCGCACGCCCAGACGGTCGCCTTCCTGCACGCCCTGCCCGTCGAGGCCCTGTGGGGCGTGGGGGAGCGCACCGCCGAGGCGCTGGGACGGCTCGGGCTGCGCACGGTCGCCGACATCGCCCACACCCCCGTCACCACCCTCGTCCGCGGGTTGGGCGAGGCGACGGGCCGGCACCTGCACGCCCTGGCCTGGGGCCGCGACGAGCGCCGTGTCGTCGCCTCGGTGCCCGAACGCAGCATCGGCTCGGAGGAGACGTTCCCCCGGGACGTCGACGACGCCCGGTACGTGCACCGCGAACTGCTGCGGCTGGCCGAGCGGACGGCCTCCCGGGCGCGGTCCCAGGGGATGGCCGGGCGCACGGTCGTCCTGAAGGTCCGGTTCGCCGACTTCACGACGATCACCCGCTCCCGCACCCTGCGCGAACGCACCGACGTGACCCGGGAGATCCACGCCACCGCCCGGGACCTGTTCGACGGTCTCGCCCTGGACCGGGCCCGGCTGCGGCTCGTGGGCGTCCGGCTCGAAGGGCTGGCGGAGTCCGCGACCGCCCCCCGCCAGCTGGTCCTGGGCGAGCGGGCCCACGGCTGGCGCGACGCCGACGGGGCGGTGGACCGGGCGAGCGCCCGCTTCGGTGCCGGGAGTGTGAGACCGGCCACCCTGCTGGCCCGCCGCTGACGGGGCGCCGGGGTCCTCACCCGGACGGCGCACGCCTCTGACCTGCGGTGGAACCGACGGCGACCCTGCGTCGTTCTCCCGTTCGAGGGACGAGACACGCCAACTGCGCCACAGCACGCCCTCCCGTGAGGGACGATGTGGTAAGTCGAGTTTCGCCCATCGCCGCGGGGACATAGTCTTGGACAACAACGTGCGCACGCCAGGAGGTACAGGTGCCGCTCTCGGAACATGAGCAGCGTCTGCTCGAGCAGATGGAACGTGCGCTGTCCGCGGACGATCCCAAGTTCGCCAACGCCATGAAGGGCTCCCGCCACGGACGCGCCGCCAGACGGCGCCTCCTCATCGGCATCGCTGCCGTGGTGGTGGGGCTCGTGCTCCTCATCATCGGGGCCAGCACGAGTCAGATCTGGCTGGGGGCGGGCGGATTCATCGTCATGCTCGCCGGCACGATCTGGGCCTTCTCACCGGCACGGGGGACGACCGGTGCGGCCAGCGGGCAGCCTCCCACCACGGGCGCTCCGCGCCCGCCGCGAGCGGGGAAGTCGCGGCGCAGCGGATCGTTCATGGAACGGCTCGAACAGCGATGGGACCGCCGACGCGGTCAGTGGTGAGTTCTTCCTCACCGCCAGCCAGACGGTGAGCTCGGAACGGGCGTCGTGGGAAGTCCCACGGCGCCCGTTCTGCGTCCCGGACCAGCCCCGCCGGACCCGGACAGCGGCAGGGCCCGCCCCCGTGGGGGGACGGGCCCTGGGTGTGGCGGGGGACGTCAGTCCCGGTCCCACCAGTCCAGCAGGCGGCGGACGCCCGCCATCGGGAAGTACCGGGCCCGCCACCGGACCCAGCGCGGCCGCCCCGCGGCCACGGACGCGACGACGGCGTCGACGTCCGCGCGAACGAGCCGCCCTGCCTGCCGGTCGGTCCGCTGCTCCACGAGGACCCCACCACCGCCCGCGGTGGACCCCGACCCGAAGCGGGCGCTCTCCACCGCCGCACGCAGCCGCGTCAGCTGCCCGGCCGCGACCGAGCCGGAGCCCGTGAACTCCGACAGGCTGCTCGCCCGCTGTCGCGGTGTCGTCGACGGGGGCCAGCTGACCCCGAGGTCGTGGACCCTGTCGTCCAGTTCCGCCCACGCCGCCTCGGCCGACGACGGGGTGTCCACCACCCGGGTCCACCGACGGCGGACGAGCAGCGCCGTCGACACCCACGGCGTGAGCACCGCGACGAGGAGCAGCAGGGCCCCGAGGATCCACCCCCACGGCAGGGCCAGGAAGCGGTCCCAGCCGGTCGGCGCGGTCGTGGTCGCCGCGTCCGTGGCGCTCGTCGTGCTCGTGCTCGAGGTCGCGCTCGGCGCCGCGCTGGGCTGCACGGGCGCCAGCGACCCGGTCTGACCCGGCGTCGAAGGGGTCGGGGCGATCGCCGGCACGGAGTAGCCGGGGGACTGACCGGTGCGGGTCGCGGGCGTCGGCTCGAACCGCACCCAGCCCACCCCCTCGAAGAACAGCTCGGGCCAGGCGTGCGCGTCCTGCGCGCTGATCCGCCACTGGCTCGGCGCCCCGTTCTGCCCGGTCCGCGTCTCCTGACCGGGAAGAAAGCCGATGGCGACCCGGGCCGGGATGTTCAGCGACCGCGCCATGACGGCCATGGCCGAGGCGAACTGCACGCAGAACCCCGACTTCTCCGACAGGAAGGTCGCGACCGCGTCGCTGCCGCCGTCGTTGGGGGCGGTCGTGGAGTAGGTGAACCCGCCGCTGGACCGGAAGTACCGCTGCAGCAGGGCCGCCTTCTCGTAGGCGTCCCGGCCGTCGGCCGTCACCTGCCGGGCGGTCTCGGCGACGACGGCCGGCATCTGCGGCAGCTTCGTGTACCGCTCCTGGATGTCGCCGGGCGCCGGTGGCGCGGCCCGCAGTTCCTGCTCGGTCGGCTGCACCTCGAGGTGCGTCACGGTGTACGAGCGACCGCGGGTCGTCTCCCCGTCGCCGACGACGTTGAGGCTGTCTGTCTCGTACAGCCAGTCACCGGCGATGTCGACGCGCAGCGCGGGGTAGGGCAGCGGCAGGTAGGTCTGGTCCAGACCGCGGACCGAGATCTGCGTGGTCCGGACGGTGGAGGCCTCCCGCACGGCGTCGGACAGCCCGGGTGCCGGGCTCAGACCGTCCTGCACGCGCTGCCGGCGGGGGATGTCGGCGCCCGTGCTCGGCGCCCACGTCTCACCGTCGAAGACGTCGGCCGTCACGATCCGCAGCGGAGCGGGGTCCGGTTCGTCCGTCGTGTACGTGACGATGGTCGCGTCCGAGCGGGCCCCCAGGGAGGCCTTGAGGTTGAGGATCGGGTTGATGACGGCGATGGTGTCGCCCGGCCCGGTGTTGATCGTCAGCGGCCGTTCGTCCAGTCCGGGGACGGCCGCCGGGACGGCCACCGCGGCGACGAGGGCGATGGCGGCCGTGGCGCTCGCGGTCACCCCGGCGACCGACCGGCCACCGCTCGCGGAGCGGGAACGGCGGGCGGGGGAGCGGCGCTCACCGGCGAGCAGGACGAGGTAGGGGATGCCGGCCAGGACGAAGACGACGGCGCCCGACCCGCCGGGCGCGAGGGCCAGCGGCACGGCCATGACCCCGAGGAGTGGCAGGCCGGCCAGGGCGGGACGGCGCAGGGTGACGGCGAAGAGGTCCACCGCGAGGGCGACGAGCCCGGCACCGGAGACGAGGAGCAGGCGCAGTCCGCGCAGGTCCACCGCGGGGACGCTGTAGCGCTGGATGACCTGCACCCCGTCCGTCGCCAGCTGGACGATCCGCCCGACCGTGCCGGGGGTCGGCAGGACCCCAGCCAGGGCGGTCCCGCCGGAGAACAGCAGCACGAGGACGAGGACCACGACGACGGCCTGGACGGCGACGGCCAGACCCGGCCGGTGGAAGAGGCCGCGGACGAGGAGACCGGCCCCCGCCACGGCGCACACCATCCCCAGTGCTCCGACGAGCCAGCCCGAGGAGACGACGAGCGGGTGCAGCGTGAGGACGGCGGCCGCACTGGCGGCCGCCGCCCACAGGGTGGTCCGGGCGGTGCGGGTCACGACGGGACCTCCCTGGGGGCGGGGGTGGACGAGGGATGGTTGCCCCGGGCGTCCACGCGCGTCAACCGGGCCCACACATCGGGTACGGCGTCACCCGGCCCGGCGACGGCCGTGCGCCAGCCCGCGCGGGCCAGGACCAGCCGGGCGCGCTCCAGACCCGGCGGCAGGGTCCGCGTCGCGTCGTCGCCCGTGCGCCGGGCGGCCGCCCCGGCCCAGTCGTCGGTCCGCAGGAGCACCGCGAGGGCGGGGACCCCCAGGGGCCGGGCGGCCAGCAGGGGTGCGACGTCGTCCTCGTCCACGGCCCCCAGGACGGCCACGAGGAGGGTCGCCTCGGCGCGGCCGAGCTCGGCCACCGAGCGGGCCAGGCCGTCGAGGGCACCGGGACGCAACCGGGCGAGGGACCGCATGAGGCCGCGGACGGCGGAGGTCTCGTCCAGTTCGCGCGGGGGGTCGTAGGTCCCGTCGTGCAGCAGCCGGACGCGGTGCCGGCGGCGCTGGAGGTGGGCCGCCGCGGAGGCACCGGCGCTGATGGCCCACTCGAGGGACGAGCCCGCCCCGCGGCCGCGGTGCGCGCCCTCGCGGGTGTCGAGCAGGACGACGACGTCGGGTCGGCCGGGGTGCTCGTCGGAACGCACCATGACGGCCCCCCGGCGGGCGGTCGAGCGCCAGTGGACGCGGCGCAGGTCGTCGCCGACGCGGTACTCCCGGATGGACACGTCGTCGGGGGCGGCCGCTGCGGACGCGCTGGCGGACGACCCGCGCGCTCCGCCGAGCTCGCCGAGGGTGAGCTCGGTCAGGGGGTGCACCCGCGGCAGGACGTCGAGGACGACGGAGCTGCCCAGCACCCGCCGTGCGCGCACGAGACCGAAGACGTCAGAGGCGACGACGGTCGCCGGGCCGAGGGGGTAGGACCCGCGCACCTCGGACCTGACCTTGTACTCGAGGTCGAGGGTCTGCCCTTCCCGGACCCGCGGGACCGGCAGGCGCGCCGTCCCGCCCAGGGCCAACGGGGCGGCGTCCTCCACGGTCAGGCGGACCCCGGCCCGGGCCCGGCCCACGACGGAGAGGCGGACCGTGCTCGACACCCCGGCCTCCACGAGCTCGTCCTTCGACCTCGACACCAGGTCGAGGGTGCGGACGGCCCGGCCCGTGGACCAGACCGCCACGAGGACGAGGACGAGGAGGAGGACGCCGATCCGGAGGATGTCGCGCTGCCCGAACACCGGGCCGCCGACCAGCGCCACGAGGCCGACCGCGGAGAAGGCCCACCCGCGGGCGGTGGGTCGGGCGCCACCGAGGGTCACGGGGTCCCGCTCACCGGGGCGAGGGGAGGGCCGTGGTGCGCAGCACGTCGGTCACGACGTCGCCACCGTCGCGGCCGGCCAGCAGCGCATCGGCCGTCAGGAGCAGCCGGTGGGCGACGACGGGGACCGCGAGGGCCTGGACGTCGTCGGGCAGGACGTGGTCGCGGCCCTCCAGGGCGGCGCGCGAGCGGGCCGTGCGCAGCAGGTGCAGCGCGGCGCGGGGGGAGGCGCCGAGCCGGAGGTCGGGGTGGGTCCGGGTGCGCCGCACCAGGTCCACCACGTACTGCTTGAGCGCCTCGGCGGCGTGCACGCCGCGCACGGCCCCGGCCAGGGCCCGCACCTCGGCGACGTCGACCACGGGCGTCACCGCGTCCAGCGGGGTGGCGCCCCCGTGCTCGCTGAGCATCGTCAGCTCGGCGTCCGCCGACGGGTAGCCCATCGAGATGCGCGCCGTGAACCGGTCGCGCTGCGCCTCGGGCAGGGGGTAGGTCCCGTCCATCTCGACGGGGTTCTGCGTGGCGAAGACGATGAACGGGCGGTCCAGCTTCCACGTCGTGCCGTCGACGGTGACCTGGCCCTCCTCCATGCACTCCAGCAGCGCAGACTGGGTCTTGGGGGAGGCGCGGTTGATCTCGTCGCCGATGACGACGTTGGCGAAGACGGCGCCGGGCCGGAACTCGAAGGCCGCGCGCTCCTGGTTCCAGATGCTCGACCCGGTCACGTCGCTGGGCAGCAGGTCCGGGGTGAACTGGATGCGCCGCACGGTCCCGTCGATGGCCCTGGCCAGCGACTTGGCAAGCATCGTCTTGCCCACACCGGGCACGTCCTCGACGAGCAGGTGCCCCTCGGCGAACAGGACGGTGAGCGCCAGGCGCACCGTCTCGTCCTTGCCCTGGATGACGCGGTCCACGGTCGTCGCGAGGTCGTCGGCGACGCCGCGCAACCTCTCGAGCGCGGCGGGCAGCTCCGCCGGATCCAGCGCCCGGGGTTCGGCGGGGTGGGTACCGGGAAGTGCGCTCGTCGTGGTCACGTGCCCTCGTCTCGTTCGTGGACGTCGCGAGTTCGAACGTCCGGACCCGGCGACCGGTGCCCGGGACGAGGGCCGCGAGCGGACCTGCGACCGGGCTCCGCTGCCGATCGCCCCCACTCTGCCCCACGGGGCACCCCCTCCGCCCGTTCACGGGCGAGGTCCTGGGGCCACCGGGACCGCGACTTCTCCCCACTTCCCTCCACCGCCGGCCGCACCCGCCCCCCAAGCGCCCCGGGACGGCCCTCAGAGGGGGTTCTGGTGCCGTGTGCACGCAGTGACGACGAGGTGGGGGCCTCGCGCCCCTCCACTGTGCTCCACCGCCTCTGACCTGCAGCGACACTGCACATGTCCGGTCACTCTGAGTCGATTGACGTTGACGGTGGAGGAAAGTGGAGTACCGTGGAGGAGTCCGGTCCGCAGAGGCCCGGACACGAGGACTCGACCACGGACGACGGACCGATCGGGTGGGGGTGCGCGGTGTTCCTGGGCACCCACACGCCCCGTCTGGACGACAAGGGCCGACTGATCCTCCCGGCGCGTTTCCGGGACCAGTTGCTCGACGGTCTGGTCATCACCAGGGGGCAGGACCGCTGCCTCTACCTCTTCCCGATGCAGGAGTTCAGCCGGATGCACGAGGAGCTGCGGCAGGCGCCGCTCACCAACAAGGAGGCGCGCGACTACCAGCGCGTCTTCCTGTCGGGTGCCTCGAGCGAGGTGCCGGACAAGCAGGGCCGGTTCACCGTGCCCCCGCTGCTGCGTCAGTACGCGGCCCTCGACCGCGACGTCGCCGTCATCGGTGCCGGCAGTCGCGTCGAGCTCTGGGACCTGCCCACGTGGGAGGCCTACCTGGAGGGCGCCGAGTCCGCCTTCGCCGAACGCAGCGAGGAGGTCCTCCCGGGGATCCTCTGATCCTCACCCTCAAGTCGAGGTCGAGACTTGGGGGATCCGTCGGACGCGGCCTCCAGCCGCCCGGACCCACGGGTCCTGACGCCACTTCCCCGGCGCCAGGGCCGGCGGGCACGAGCGGATGGGGACCGGGTCCGACGGCGGGACCGGTGGGAGCACCGGGGGCCGGTAGGCGCAGCGAGCAGAGCGAACAGGTGGAGGCGTCCCGGCCGGGGCGCCGGGGCGGCACGACGGACAGCGGGGCAGGGGGTGGTGGCGGTGGGTGGACAGCACCCGTCCTCCGACGACCCCACGGGAACGGGGGAGCGCGCCGCGGAGGCCGCCGAGCGGCACGCGCCCGTCCTGCTGGAGCGCTGCACGCAGGTGCTCTCGCCCGCCCTGGAGCACGACGGTGCCGTGAGCGTGGACCTCACCCTGGGCATGGGCGGTCACGCCGCGGAGCTGCTGCGGAGCCACCCCGGGCTGCGGCTCGTCGGCATGGACCGCGACCCCCAGGCGCTCGAGCTCGCCGCGCACCGCCTCCACGAGTTCGGTGACCGCGTCACCCTCGTCCACTCGGTCTCCGACCGCTTCGCCGACGCCCTCGACGACCTCGGTCTCGAGACGGTCGACGCGGTGTTCCTCGACCTCGGCGTGTCCTCGCTGCAGCTCGACGAGGACGACCGGGGTTTCTCCTACTCCCGCGACACCCCGCTGGACATGCGGATGGACCCGACGACGGGCCTCACGGCCGCCGACGTCCTCAACACCTACTCGCACAGCGAGTTGACGCGGCTCCTGCGGACGTGGGGCGAGGAGAAGTTCGCCCCGCGCATCGCCTCGGCCGTCGTGCGCGAACGCGAGCGCGAACCGTTCACGAACTCGGCGCGGCTGGTGGACCTGGTGCGCGCCAACGTTCCTGCCGCCACCCGTCGCACCGGCGGGAACCCCGCCAAGCGGACGTTCCAGGCGTTGCGCATCGCCGTGAACGACGAGCTCGGGGTCGTGGAACGCACGCTCCCGACGGCCTTCGAACGCCTCGCGCCGGACGGCCGGCTGGCCGTCCTGACGTTCCACTCCCTCGAGGACCGCATCACCAAGAATGTTCTGCGGCAACTGTCCTCGAGTTCCGCGCCGCCGGACCTGCCGTTCGTCCCCGCGGGTTCGGGGCCGCGCGCCGAACTCCTCACCAGGGGTGGGGAACAGGCCGGCCCGGACGAACTCGCCGAGAATCCCCGGGCGGCGTCGGCGCGCCTCCGCGCCGTGCGTCGCCTGCCCGAGCAGGATCGGTCCCGTTCCAGCGGCCGCGCCGCCACCCGGAACCCCCGGCCGCAGGACACCCCCCGCACCACCCACCAGACCAGCCAGCTCGAGCCGGACCACGGCACGACCGACGGAAGGACGCCGTGATGAGCCAGCCCCTGATCGCGGCCCGGAACGCTCCGGTCCGCCAGCTCAAGACGTCCGCCGAGCCCCGTCCCGAGCTGCAGGTCGTCACGCCCCCGGCCACCCACCGGCTGCGCCTGCCGCTGCCCGTGGCGTGCGTCCTGCTGCTGACCCTCGGGCTGCTCGGACTCCTCATGACGAACATCGCCATCGCGGGCGACGCGTACAAGATCACCGACCTGCAGGTGACGAGCGGCCGGCTCGCCGACCAGCAGCAGGCCGTCGCCGAGGACCTCGCGCAGCAGTCCTCCCCGGAGCACCTGGCGACCCGCGCGGGCCAGCTCGGCATGGTCCCCGCCCCCGACGCCGTCCACCTCACCGCGGCCGGCGCCGTGGGCAAGGCCACCCCGGCTCCGAAGGCGTCGACCCCCGCGGCGACCCCGCCGGTCGCGAGCACCGATCCCCAGCCTCACGGTCAGACGCCGGCCGCCCGCTGAGGCCGCAGCCCACCCCCGAGGTCGAAGAGGTACCCGCGTGTCCCGTCGCCGCACCCGCCCCGACGAGCTGGACCCCCGCCCGCGCCCGGACATGCGCATGCGCGTCTACACCCTCGGGGTGCTCGGCGGGCTGACCGTCCTCGGCGGCCGCCTCGTCCAGCTGCAGGGGGCCGACGCGAGCAAGCTCGCCGACCGGGCGCTGGAGCAGCGCACGTCCGTCACGACGCTGTACGCCAAGCGCGGCGACATCCTCGACACCAAGGGCGTCGTGCTCGCCACCTCGGTCGAGCGGCGCGACGTCATCGCCGACCCCAAGGCGATCAGCGGCTTCAACCTGCGCAACGGCAAGCCGTACAAGAAGGCCCTGGGCACGGGACCGGCCGGCGCCGCGAAGCTGCTGGCCCCCGTGCTCGGCATCGACGAGGCCACCCTCACGGCCAAGCTGACCGGGAACACCCACTACGCCGTCGTGGCCCTCGGCATCACCCCCGAGCTGTGGCAGCAGGTGTCGGACCTGGACATCCCTGGGATCACGTCCCAGCGCCAGACCCAGCGCATCTACCCCACGGGGAGCGCGTCCTCGACGCTCGTCGGTGTCCTGGGCACCCCCGACCAGGACAAGAAGACCAAGGCCTTCACCGACAAACCCCTCTCCGGTCTGGAGGAGGCGCGCAACTCCCTGCTCCTGGGCACGAACGGCTGGATGCGCTACGAGCGCAGCGCCGGCGGGCAGGAGATCCCGCTCGGGGACCGCGAGACCGTCGAACCCGTCGACGGCACGTCCCTGCGCCTGACGATCGACTCCGACCTGCAGTGGAAGGCCCAGTCGGCCATCGCCGCGAAGGTGGCCGAGACGGGTGCGGAGTCCGGCACCGTCGTCATCATGGACAAGGAGCAGCGGCTCCTCGCCCTGGCCAGCGCCCCGAGCCTGGACCCGACGAACCTCGTGAACCTCACCAACGACCAGCTGCAGAACACCGCGTTGACGAAGGTGTTCGAACCGGGGTCGACGGCCAAGGTCGTCACCATGGCGGCGGCCCTGGAGGAAGGTGTCGTCACGGCGGGCAGCCAGTTCGTCGTCCCGGGCGAACTCCCGCGCTACGACAAGACCTTCCACGACTCGCACCCGCACGGCGACGAGAAGCTCACGCTCGCAGGAATCCTCGCCCAGTCCAGCAACATCGGGACCATCCTGGCGGGGGAGAAGCTGAACGCCGACCTCCGCACGACGTCCACGATCCTGCACGACTACCACGTCGCCTTCGGGTTCGGCGCCAAGACGACCCTGAAGTTCCCCGGCGAGAGCGGCGGGATCCTCGGCGACCCCGCGAAGTACTCCGGGACGCAGCGGTACACGGTGATGTTCGGCCAGGGGTTGTCGGTGACCGCGGTCCAGGCCGCGTCGGTGTTCGCGACGATCGCGAACGACGGCGTGCGCGTCGAGCCCACGCTCATCGCGGGCACCTCCGACCCGGACGGCAACTACCGCACCGAACCCGCCGGGGCCAGTTCCCGCGTGATCAGCGCCGCCACCGCGACGACCCTGCGGAACATGATGCAGGCCGTCGTCAGCGAGGCCGGCACGGCGGCCGCCGCCGAGATCCCCGGCTACCTCGTGGCCGGCAAGACCGGGACGGCCAACCGCTACGACGTCGACCTCGGCCGGTACTCCGGCTACACCGCCTCGTTCATCGGGCTCGCCCCCGCCGACGACCCCGAACTCGTGGTGGCCGTGATCCTGCAGGACCCCAAGACCAACTACTACGGCGGTTCCGCGGCCGGGCCGGTGTTCAAGGACGTCATGACGTACGCCCTGGCCCAGCGCGGGGTGGCCCCCTCGGCCGAACCCCCGGCCGACCTCCCGCTGACGTGGGGCGGGGACGACAGCGCCCAGCAGGACATCAGCACCGGCGCGGTCGCGGACACGGCCGGTCAGTGAGCCTCCCCACCGCCCGTCCCGAGGGCCGCGCCCCGGCCCGCCCGACACCGACGACACCCGGTCCGGGCGGTTCGGACCGGACGCCTCGGGCGGGTAGCCTCCCACCGTGCCGATGACCGACGGCGAACGCCCCACCCTCGCGGACCTGGCCCGGGTCCTCGGCACCCTCACCCCCGCGCAGCCCGGCACCCCCGTCACCGGCGTCACGCTCGACTCCCGTCGGGTCGCGCCGGGTGACCTCTACGCCGCGCTGCCCGGGGCCAACGTCCACGGCGCCCGCTTCGCCGCGCAGGCCGCCGCGGCGGGGGCCGTCGCCGTCCTCACCGACCCGGCCGGGCGTGCCGACGCCGAAGCGACCGGGGTGCCCGTGCTCGTCGTCGACCAGCCGCGTGCCGTCCTGGGCGACCTCGCCCGCCGCGTCCACGGCGACCCGGGGGCGCGCCTGACGACCTTCGGCGTCACCGGGACCAACGGGAAGACGACGACGGCCTACCTCGTGGAGTCGCTCTGGCGCTGCGCGGGCTGGACGACGGGTCTGCTGGGCACGGTGGAGACCCGCATCGCGGGCGAGCGCGTCACCAGCGTGCGCACGACGCCCGAGGCCCCCGACCTGCACGCCCTGCTGGCCCGGATGGTCGCGGCCGGGGTGCGCGGGTGCGCCCTGGAGGTCTCCTCGCACGCCCTGGCGCAGCACCGCGTCGACGGTCTCGTCGTCGACGTCGCCGCGTTCACGAACCTGTCCCAGGACCACCTGGACTTCCACGGGTCGATGGAGGAGTACCTCGCGGCCAAGGCCCGGCTCTTCACCCCCGAGCACTCCCGTCGCGGGGTCGTCTGGACCGATCCCGCCGACCCCGAGCGCTGGGGCCGCCGCGTCGTCGAGCGGGCCACCGTGCCCGTGGAGACGGTCGGCCCCGCGGGGGCCGGTGCCGACTGGTCGGTCGACGACGTCCGCCCCGGTCGCGCCGACAGCGCCTTCCGCCTCACGGGCCCGGCCGCGGACCTGCGGCTGACGTGCCCGCTGCCGGGGGCGTTCAACGTCGCCAACGCGGCCGTGGCGGCCGTCTCCGCGCTCCGGCTGGGGTTGAGCGCCGAGCAGGTCGAGCGGGGTCTGGCCCGCGCCGAGGGCGTCCCGGGCCGCATGCAGGCGGTCGCCCGCGACGGCGCCCCGCTCGTCGTCGTCGACTACGCGCACACCCCCGACGCCCTCGAACGCGTGCTCGCCACGCTGCGCGGGAGCACCCCCGGTCGGCTGGTCGCCGTCGTGGGCGCCGGCGGGGACCGCGACCGCGGCAAGCGCCCCCTCATGGGGGCCGCCGTCGCGCGGCTGGCCGACGTCGCCGTCGTCACCGACGACAACCCGCGCTCGGAGGACCCCGCGGCCGTCCGCGCCCAGGTGCTCGCGGGCGCCCGCGCCGCCGACGGCGCGGGCGAGGTCGTGGAGGTCGCCGACCGCCGCGCCGCCGTGGCCGTCGCCTTGGAGCGCTGCACGGGGCCGCACGACACCGTGCTGCTCGCCGGCAAGGGCCACGAGACCGGTCAGGAGGTCGCCGGGGTGGTGACCCCCTTCGACGACCGGGCCGTGGCCGAGGAGGAACTGCGGGTCTGGCTGGACCGGGCCCGGACGACGAACGGGGCGCCCGGCGCCCGGGGAGGTGCCCAGTGATCGCGCTCACCGCGGCCGAGGTCGCGGAGTCGACCGGAGGCCGGTTGCTGCCCGCCGACGCGCAGGACGTGTCGGCCGACGGACCGGTGGTCGTCGACTCCCGCGCCGCCGTGCCCGGCGCGCTGTTCGTCGCCCTGCCCGGGGAACGGGTCGACGGGGCCGACTACGCCGCGGCCGCGGCCGCCGCCGGGGCGAGCGTGGTCGTGGCCGAGCGGGAGGTCGAGCTGCCGGCCGGGACGGCGCTCGTCCTCGTCGAGGACGGCGTCGCCGCCCTCGGGCGGCTCGCGACGACCGTCCTGGACCGCCTGCGCCGCGACGGGACGGGTCCGCTCGTCGTGGGGATCACCGGCTCCCAGGGCAAGACGACGACCAAGGACCTGCTCGCCGCCGTCCTCGGCGACGTCCTCGACGGACCGGTCGTGGCCCCGCGCGGCAGCTTCAACAACGAGGTCGGTGCCCCGCTGACCGTCCTGCGCGCCGACGGCGCCACTCGTGCCCTCGTCGTCGAGATGGGGGCCCGCGGCATCGGCCACATCGCCCACCTGTGCGCGATCGCCCGCCCCGACGTCGGGGTGGAGCTCGTCGTCGGCGCAGCCCACGCGGGGGAGTTCGGCTCCCTCGAGGCGACCGCCCGGGCCAAGGGCGAACTCGTCGAGGCGCTACCCGCGGACGGCCTCGCCGTCCTCAACGCCGACGACGACCGCGTCGCCGCGATGGCCGGCCGCACCCGGGCCCGGGTCCTCACGTTCGGCCGCAGCGCCCACGCCGACGTCCGCGCCGTCGACGTCGTCCTCGACGGCCGGGCCCGCGCGCGGTTCCGCCTCGAGCACGACGGCGCCGCCGCCGACGTCGGGCTCCGCCTGCACGGGGAGCACCAGGTGACGAACGCGCTCGCGGCGGCCGCCGTCGCGCTGAGCACCGGCGCCTCCGTCGTGGACGTCGCCGCGTCGCTGTCCCGGGCCGAACCGGCCAGTCCCGGCCGGATGCAGGTCCTGGAACGTCCCGACGGCGTCACCGTGGTCCACGACGCCTACAACGCCAACCCCGACTCCGTCCGCGCCGCGCTCAAGGCCCTCGTCGGCATGGCCGCCGAGGCCGGGGCCGACGGCGCCCCCCGGCGCACCTGGGCCGTGCTGGGGGAGATGCTCGAACTCGGCGCCGCCTCGCGCGACGAGCACGACGTCGTGGGCCGCACCGTGGTGCGCCTCGACGTCGACCAGCTCCTCGTCGTCGGCGCCGGTGCCCGGCCCATCTACACGGGGGCCGTGATGGAGGGTTCCTGGGGGGAGGAGGCCGCATTCGCCCCAGACGTGGACGCCGCCCTGGAGTTCCTGCGGCCCCGGTTGCGACCGGGTGACGTGGTGCTCGTGAAGTCGTCGAACGGAGCCGGGCTCGCCCGGCTCGCGGAGGAACTCGTGCAGGACACCGCCCAGGGTCGGACCCCGCAGACCACGGAGGCGTCGGACTCGTGAGGACCGTCCTCATCGCGGGAGCGTTCTCCCTCGTCGTCTCCCTCTTCGGGACCCCGCTGTACATCCGCTGGCTCGTCCGGCGCGGGTACGGCCAGTTCGTCCGCGACGACGGGCCGACGAGCCACCACACCAAGCGAGGTACCCCCACCATGGGGGGCGCCGTCATCATCCTGGCCGCGCTGCTCGCCTACGGGGCGGCGCACCTGTTCACGGGGTGGACGCCGACGGCGTCGGGACTGCTCGTCCTGCTGCTCATGACCGGGCTGGGGATCGTCGGTTTCCTCGACGACTTCCTCAAGATCTCCAAGCAGCGCAGCCTCGGACTGACGGCCCGGGCCAAGCTCGCCGGCCAGGGGATCGTCGGGATCGTCTTCGCGGTCCTCGCCCTGCAGTTCCCGGCGGCCTCGCGCGGGGGCGCCACCCCGGCCTCGACGCACATCTCGATCCTGCGCGACACCCCCCTGGACCTCGCCGTGTTCGGGGCCGTCGGCGGAACCGTCCTCTTCGTCGTCTGGGCGCTGGTCATCACCTCCGCGGTCAGCAACGGGGTGAACCTCACCGACGGTCTGGACGGCCTCGCGACCGGTGCGACGACGATGGTGCTCGCCGCCTACGTCCTCATCTGCACCTTCCAGTCCAACCAGAGCTGCTACACGCTGCGCGAGGTCGAGGCGCGGTGCTACGAGGTGCGCGACCCGCGCGACCTCGCCGTCGTCGCGGCCGCGGTCATGGGTGCCTGCTTCGGGTTCCTCTGGTGGAACGCCAGCCCCGCGAAGATCTTCATGGGCGACACCGGGTCCCTGGCCCTCGGCGGTGCCCTGGCCGGGCTGGCGATCCTGTCCCGCACCCAGATCCTGCTGGTCCTGCTGGGCGGGTTGTTCGTCCTCATCACGCTGTCGGTGATCCTGCAGGTCGGGGGGTTCAAGCTCACCGGGAAGCGCCTCTTCCGGATGGCCCCGTTGCAGCACCACTTCGAGTTGGCGGGCTGGGGTGAGGTCACCATCGTCATCCGGTTCTGGATCATCGCCGGGTTGTTCGTCTCCCTCGGCCTCGGGGTCTTCTACGCGCAGTGGGTGACGGGCGGATGACCGTGTTCGAGAGCTGGCTGGGCAACCCCAACCCGCGCGCCGACGACACCGACCGTGTCCGGGAACTGCGGCACATCACGTCCCGCTGGTCGGGTCTGCGCACCCTCGTCACCGGGATCGGCCTGTCGGGTTTCGCGGCCGCCGACGCCCTCCTGGAGGTCGGGGCCGAGGTCGTCGTCGTCGACTCCGCGACGGGGGACTCCCAGCGGGAGAAGGCGCAGCTGCTCGAGGTCCTCGGGGCGACCGTGCTCCTCGGGCCCGAGCACGTGGTCTCCCCGCCGCGCCCGTGGGACGGGTTCGACCTCGTCGTCACCTCCCCGGGCTGGCACCCCGACGCCCCGCTGCTGGTGTCCGCGGCGCTCGCCGGCGTGCCCGTGTGGGGAGACGTGGAACTCGCCTGGCGGATGCGCCCCGAGACGGGGGCCGCGCCCTGGCTGACCCTGACGGGTACGAACGGCAAGACGACGGTCGTGGAGATGCTCGCCTCGATGCTGCGCGCGGCCGGCCTGCGGGCCACGAGCGCGGGCAACGTCGGAACCCCGCTGGTGGAGGCGCTGCGGCACCCGCACGCGTTCGAGGTCCTCGCGGTGGAGCTGTCGAGCTACCAGCTGCACTGGCTGTCCACCGACCTCGAGAACTCGGTGCGGCCCCTGGCGGCGGCGGTGCTGAACATCGCGCCGGACCACCTCGACTGGCACGGTTCCCTCGAGGCGTACGCGCTGGCCAAGGGCCGGATCTACCAGAACACCGAGGTCGCCTGCGTCTACAACGTGGCCGATCCCCGCACCGAGGACCTCGTGCGCGAGGCCGACGTCGTCGAGGGCGCCCGTGCGGTGGGTTTCACCCGCAGCGCCCCGCGGCTGTCGATGCTGGGCCTGGTCGAGGACGTGCTGTGCGACCGCGCGTTCGTCGAGCAGCGGCAGTCGCACGCCGCGGAACTGTGCTCCCTGGCCGACCTGCGGCCCGAGGGGACGACCGACCCCGTCGCCCCGCACACGGTCGAGAACGTCCTGGCGGCCGCCGCGCTCGCGCGCGCGCACGGCGTCCCGCAGGTCGCCGTCCGCAACGGCGTCCTCGCCTTCCGCCCTGCGCCGCACCGCGTCGCGACCGTCCTGGACCCCGAGCGCACGGGCGGCGTGCGCTGGGTCGACGACTCCAAGGCCACCAACGGGCACGCGGCCAACGCCTCCCTCGCCGCGTTCGAGCACGTCGTGTGGATCGCCGGCGGCGACGCCAAGGGGGCCTCTTTCGACGACCTCGTGCAGGCGCACGCGGGCCGGTTGCGGGCCGCCGTCCTCATCGGCCGGGACCGGGCGCTCGTCGCGGACGCGTTGCGGCGACACGCACCCGAGGTCCCCGTCGTCGAGGTCGACCTCGCGCAGGATGGGGACGTGACCACCGACACCGCCCACCTCATGGACGTGGTGGTGGCGCGCGCCGCGGACCTCGCCGCGCCCGGTGACACCGTCCTGCTCGCCCCCGCCTGCGCGTCCTGGGACCAGTTCCGGTCCTACGGCCACCGCGGCGACGAGTTCGCCGCCGCGATCTCGCGGCGGTTCCTCCCGGAGGCCTGATCGTGGCCGTCGACGAAGCGCGGCAGCACGTCCCGCGCCGGACCGCAGGCGGGACCGCGGGCAGGGCCGCACGCTGGAGCGACCGCTGGCGCCGGCCCGCGTGGCTGGACGCCACGGGGGAGTGGGTGCGGGAGCGGACCCGGTTGCTGGACTCCCCGCTCGCGACGCACCACGTGCTCCTCGCGACGACGTCCGTGCTCGTCGTCATCGGCCTCGTCATGGTGCTCTCCAGTTCCAGCGTCGAGTCGCTGACGGAGTACGGCAGTCCCTACGCCGTCTTCAAGAACCAGGCGATGTTCGCGGTCTTCGGCGCGGTCGTCCTCGTCGTGGCCAGCCGCATCCCGGCGCGGACGTGGCAGCGGCTCGCGCTCCCCGCGCTCCTGGGGTCGGCGTTCCTGCAACTCCTGGTGTTCCTGCCGGGGATCGGCAAGACCGTCAACGGGAACCGGAACTGGATCGTCCTCGGGGGTTTCTCGGCGCAGCCGTCCGAGGCCGCCAAGGTGGCCCTCGTCCTGTCGCTGGCCCTCGCGCTGACCCGTCGCCGGGACGCGTTGCGCGAACCGGTGAAGCTCGTCGGGGCGATGGCGCTGCCGGTCGGGCTGACGGCCGGTCTGGTGCTGCTGACCCAGGACCTCGGGACGGCCATGATCATGATGGCCGTCGTCATCGTCATGCTCTGGGTGGCGGGGATCCCGGGCCGCTGGTTCCTCCTGGCCGGTGGCGTCGCGGGTGTCGCCGCGGTGCTGGCCGTGGTGACGAGCACGAACCGGATGAACCGCGTCGCGGACTGGCTGTCCGGGACCCCGGACACCCACGAGGCGATCCGCGGTCTGGCCTGGCAACCCGTCCAGGGGCAGTACGCGCTGGCCTCGGGCGGGTTCTGGGGCCTGGGCCTGGGGGCCAGCCGGGAGAAGTGGTCCTGGCTGCCCGAGGCCCACAACGACTTCATCTTCGCCATCATCGGCGAGGAGCTCGGCCTGCCCGGGACGCTGACGATCCTCGTGCTCTTCGCCGTCGTCGCGCTCATGGTCATGCGGCTCGTGCGCCGGTCGCAGGACTTCTACACCAAGCTCGCGGTCGCGGGTCTCGGCGCGTGGATCCTCGGGCAGGCGCTGCTCAACATGGGTGTCGTCCTGAGCCTCCTGCCGGTCATCGGGGTCCCCCTGCCGCTCATCTCGGCCGGCGGGTCGGCGCTGGTCCTCACGTTGCTGGCCATCGGCATCCTGCTGTCCTTCGCACGGTCCGAACCCGGGGCGCCCGAGGCGCTGCGCGCCCGGGAGTCCGTCGTCGCCCGGTCCCTCGCGGTGCTCCCGCAGCGCGGTCCGCGCGTGGCCCGCACCGGTGGACGGAAGGGTCGCCGGTGAACGTCCTCCTCGCCGGGGGCGGTTCGACGGGTCACGTCGCGCCCCTGCTCGCCACGGCCGACGCCCTGCGCCGGCGCGATCCCACGACGGGTGTGCTGGTGCTCGGGACGGCCCAGGGCCTCGAGGCCAGGCTCGTTCCCGAGCGCGGTTACGAGCTGGCCGTCGTGCCGCGGGTCCCGTTGCCGCGCAAGCCGTCCGTCGACCTGCTGCGGCTCCCCGGACGGCTGCGCGCCGCCGTCGCGGGTGCGGCGCGGGCGATCCGCGACGTGCAGGCCGACGTCGTCGTGGGGTTCGGCGGCTACGTCGCCGTCCCCGCCTACCTCGCCGCCCGCCGGGCCGGGGTGCCCGTCGTCGTGCACGAGCAGAACGCCCTCCCGGGGGTGGCGAACCGCCTCGGTGCGCGTTGGGCCCGGAGCACCGCCGTCACCTTCCCCGGCACGCCCCTGCGCGGTGCCGTCCACACCGGGATGCCGCTGCGCTCGGAGGTCGTCGCCCTGGCCCTCGCGGCCGACCGCGAGGCCCTGCGCCGCACCGCCCGCACCGAGCTCGGGCTCGACCCCGACACCCCGACCCTGCTCGTGACGGGCGGGTCCCTCGGCGCCCAGCGCATCAACGACGTCCTCGGCTCCTGCGCGCCGGACCTGCTCGGCGCGGGGTTCCAGGTGCTGCACGCCTGCGGGCGCGGCAAGTCCGTGCCGCTGCCCGAGGGCACCGACCCGTCGCGGTACGTCGTGCGCGAGTACCTCGACGGCATGGACACGGCCTACGCGGCGGCCGACCTCGTCGTCGGCCGCAGCGGCGCCGGGACCGTCAGCGAGCTCAGCGCCCTGGGCCTGCCGGGCGTCTACGTGCCGCTGCCCATCGGCAACGGCGAGCAGCGCCGCAACGCCGAGTCCGTGGTCGCGGCCGGTGGCGGGGTGCTCGTCGCCGACGCCGACCTCGACGCCGCCTTCGTCCGCGACCGCGTGCTGCCCCTGCTGTCCGACCGCGCCGCCCTCGCCGACGCGGCCCGCGCCGCGGCCGGGTTCGGCGTGCTGGACGGGGACGAGCGACTCGTGGACCTCGTCGTCCGCGCGGCCGGGGCGGCGGCCCGGTGACGGCCCCGCTGGCCCTGACCGACCTCGGACGCGTCCACCTCCTGGGGCTCGGGGGTGTCGGCGTGTCCGGTGTCGCCCGGCTCCTGGCGGCGCGCGGCGTCGAGGTCTCGGGCACCGACGCCGTCGACTCCCCGACGCTGCACCGGCTCGCCGAGCTGGGGATCCGCACCTGCGTGGGGCACGACCCCGCGAACCTCGCCGACCTCGGCCCCGGGGACACGCTCGTCGTCAGCTCCGCGGTCCGGGACGGCAACCCCGAGCTCGTCGCGGCCCGCGAGCGGGGGCTGCGCGTGCTGCACCGCTCGCAGGCCCTGGCCGCGCTCATGGCCGGGCGCCGGGGGGTGGCCGTGGCCGGCACGCACGGCAAGACGACGACGACGTCCATGCTCGCGGTCGCGCTCGTCGCGGCCGGTCTGGACCCGTCCTACGCCATCGGTGGGGAGATCACGGGCGGTACCGACGGCGGGGCCCGCGACGGTTCGGGGCCGTTCGTGGCCGAGGCCGACGAGTCGGACGGTTCCTTCCGCGAGTACGCCCCCCTCGTCGACGTCGTGACGAACGTCGAACCCGACCACCTCGACCACTACGGCACGGCCGAGGCCTACACGGCGGCCTTCGACGAGTTCGTCGCCCGTCTGCAGCCCGGTGGCCTGCTCGTCGCGTGCGCCGACGACGTCGGGTCGGCCGCGCTCGCCGACCGCGCCCGGGCCCGGGGGGTCCGCGTGCGGACCTACGGGACGAGCGCCACGGCCGACGTCGTCCTGCGCGACGTCCGGCTCGGGACGGCCCCCTCGGCGACGCTGGACGACGGGACGGGGGCGAGGTCGCTGCACCTCGCCGTGCCCGGCGAGCACAACCTGCGCAACGCCGCCGCCGCGTGGACGACGGCCGTCGAGCTCGGCGCCGACCCCGACGCCGTCCTCGCGGGGCTGGCGACGTTCGGCGGGGCGCGCCGCCGGTTCGAGCTCAAGGGCGAGGCCGGGGGTGTGCGCGTCGTCGACGACTACAGCCACCACCCGACCGAGGTCGAGGCGCTGCTGCGGGCGGCCCGCCCCGTCGCGGGGGACGGGCGTGTCGTCGCCGTCTTCCAGCCCCACCTCGTCAGCCGTACCCGCACGTTCGCCCGGGAGTTCGGCCAGGCCCTGGCCCTGGCCGACGAGGTCGTCGTGCTCGACGTCTACGTGGCGCGCGAGGACCCCGACCCCGCGGTGACGGGCGCTCTCGTCGCCGACGCCGTCCCCCTGGGCGCCGAGCACGTGCGGTTCGTCCCGGACCTGCAGGACGCGACCGGGGTGCTGGTGGACCTCGTGCGTCCCGGTGACCTGCTCCTGACCGTGGGGGCCGGGAACGTGACGACCCTGGGCCCGCAGGTCCTCGACGCGCTGGGGAGGCGCTGATGGCTCGTCCGACCCGTCCCCGGCAGCCGGTCCCGCCGCCCGTGGAGCTGCCGCCCAAGGTGACCGGAGCGCCCCAGCGGCGCCGGGCGGTCCGTGCCGCCGACGCGCCCGCCGCCCGTCCGGTGCGTCCCGCCCGGCAGGCGCCGGCCCCCCGCCCGCCCGCTCCACCGCGGCAGAGGACGTCGGGGGGTTCCTCCGCCGGCGCCGCGGCGCGCGCCCGCGTCGCCGACCTCGCCGGGGCCCGGCGGGCCCGCCGGTGGCGTCCGGGCCGTCGCTCGGCCCTCGTGCTGGCCGCGCTGCTCGTCGTCGTCGTGGCGGTCGGCTGGGTCTTCCTGGCCTCGCCGTGGCTGCGGGTCGAGCAGGTGCGCACCACGGGGGTCGCCCGCACGGATCCGGCTGCCGTGCAACGGATCCTGCAGGGCGTCGACGGGACGCCGCTGGCCCGGGTGGACGTCCGCGGCTTGCGCCGCGAGCTCACCGCGCTGCCGCTCGTGCAGAGCGTCGACGTCTCCCGGTCCTGGCCGTCCACCCTCGTCGTCGCGGTGCACGAGCGGCAGGCCGTGGCGGCCGTGCCGTCGACGACCGGGGGAGTGGACCTCGTCGACGGGGCGGGCAACGTCCTCGTCCACGCCCCCGCCGCGCCCGCCGGGGTCCCGACGCTCGACGTCGACGTGGCGAAGGCCGGTGCCGGCGCGCTGCAGGCCGCGATCGCCGTCAACGCCTCGCTCGGTGACCAGTTGCGCGCCCAGGTGGCGTCCATCACCGCGACGGGCGAGGACGGCGTGACGCTGCGCCTCACGAAGGGCCCCGCCGTGGTGTGGGGCGGTCCGGACCGCCCCGAGCGCAAGGTCGAGGTGCTGCTGCGGATGCTCGCCGACCCGACGGTGGCCGGCGCCAAGAGCGTCGACGTGTCCGCGCCCGACGCGCCCGCCGTCACCCCCTGACCCACCCCTGACCCACCCTGATCCGCCCCGCCGTCCGCCCCGGGTGGGGGCTCGTCGACGCTGTGGGCCGGACCTACCGGTGCTTCGCGTCGACGACCCGGAACGAGGGGCGTCCGGCGACGACGCAGAGTCAGGCTCTGGTCACGCTTCGTGGTAGTTGCCTCCGGACAGGCCTCCGATCGACGTGTTCTCGCGACACGCCGCGCCATCGGTTGCCTTTGTCCCGTCCCGCTCCCTACGGTCACGACTCAGCAGAACGTGACATAACGTTGACCCTCTACTTGAGGGTCAGGGTTTCGCAGCACGGACAGACCAGGCGAAAGAGGCGAGAGGCAACCACCGTGGCAGCTCCGCAGAACTACCTAGCGGTCATCAAGGTCGTCGGCGTCGGCGGCGGTGGTGTGAACGCGGTCAACCGGATGATCGAGGTCGGCCTCAAGGGCGTCGAGTTCATCGCCGTCAACACCGACGCGCAGGCGCTCCTGATGTCGGACGCCGACGTGAAGCTCGACGTCGGCCGCGAACTCACCCGTGGCCTCGGCGCAGGCGCCGACCCCGAGGTCGGCCGCAAGGCGGCCGAGGACCACGCCGAGGAGATCGAAGAGGTGCTCAAGGGCGCCGACATGGTCTTCGTCACCGCCGGCGAGGGTGGCGGCACCGGCACCGGCGGCGCGCCCGTCGTGGCCCGCATCGCCCGGGGCCTCGGCGCCCTGACGATCGGTGTCGTGACGCGGCCGTTCGTCTTCGAGGGTCGCCGCCGTGCGAACTCCGCCGAGAGCGGCATCGCCGAGCTCCGCGACGAGGTCGACACCCTCATCGTCATCCCCAACGACCGGCTCCTGTCGATCTCCGACAAGTCGGTCAGCATCCTCGACGCCTTCCGGTCGGCCGACCAGGTCCTGCTCTCCGGCGTCCAGGGCATCACCGACCTCATCACCACCCCGGGTCTGATCAACCTCGACTTCGCGGACGTGAAGTCGGTCATGCAGGGTGCCGGGTCCGCTCTCATGGGCATCGGGTCCGCCCGCGGTGACGACCGGGCCATCCACGCCGCGGAGGCCGCGGTGAACTCGCCGCTGCTCGAGGCGAGCATCGACGGCGCCCACGGCGTCCTGCTGTCGATCCAGGGCGGTTCCGACCTCGGTCTCTACGAGATCAACGAGGCCGCGCGCCTGGTCCAGGAGGCCGCGCACCCCGAGGCCAACATCATCTTCGGGACCGTCATCGACGACGCCCTCGGCGACGAGGTGCGCGTCACCGTCATCGCCGCGGGCTTCGACGCGGGCACGCCCAAGAGCCGCCGCGACGAGCGCGCGCTCGGCCAGGTCTCCGGTCGTCCGGTCCCGGCCAGCGCCGTGCCCCCGCGCACGGCACGTCCGGCGACCCCGGAGCCCACGTACGGGCAGCAGCCGCAGTACACCCAGGCGCAGCCGCAGCAGCCGGCTCCGACCTACGCGGCGCCCGCCCCGGCGCCGCAGTACACGCAGGCCCCGCCGCCCGCCCCGGCGCAGCAGCAGCCCCAGCAGCAGCCGCAGTACGCCCAGCAGGCTCCGCAGGTCGTGCCGTCGCCGGACCCGGTCCAGGTGCCCCGCATCATCGAGCTGCCGCAGGACACCGCGGCGGCCCGTCGTCCGAGCCGGCCCCGGCCGGAAGAGGACGACCTGGACGTGCCCGACTTCCTCAAGTGAGTCTCACGGTCTCCTGAGGTGGGCACCGACGCACCCCTGAGCACCGTCCCGCTGCTGGACGCCGGCCTCCCGGCCGGCGTCCGCGGCGGGTTCACCACCCGCGCCGGCGGCGACGGGCGCGCGCCCTACGCGGGCCTCAACCTCGGCGACCACGTGGGCGACGACCCCGTCGTCGTGGCGGCGCACCGTGAAGCCCTGCGTCGCAGCGTGTCCGCCGACGCCCTCGTGGTGCCTCGGCAGGTCCACGGCGCGACCGTCGTCGAGGTCGTCAGCCCGCCTGCGACGGCCCCCGAGGCCGACGCCCTCTTCACCCGCGTCCCCGGCATCGCCGTGGCCGTCGTCGTGGCCGACTGCGTCCCCGTCCTGGTCGCCGACCGCGCGGCCGGGGTCGTCGGCGTCGCGCACGCCGGCCGGCCCGGCCTCGTCGCCGGCGTCGTCCCGGCCCTCGTCTCCGCGCTGCGGGCCGCCGGTGCCCGCGACCTCACCGCCGCGCTCGGGCCGTCCGTCTGCGGCGGGTGCTACGAGGTCCCCGCGGCCATGGCCGACGACGTGGCCGCCCGCGTCCCGGCCGCCCGCGCCCGCACGCGCTGGGGCACCCCGGCCGTCGACGTGGCCGCCGGGGTGCGCTCGCAGCTCGCCGCGCTCGGCGTCCCGGCCCTCGACGTCGCCCGCTGCACGGTCGAGCACGACGACCTCTTCTCCTACCGCCGCGACGGGGCGACCGGACGGTCGGCCGGGGTCGTGGTGCTGGCGTGAGCGACGGCGTGGGCGACGGCGTGGGCGACGGCGCGGGGGCAGGCGACCGCACCGCGGAGCTCGCCGCGGCGCTGGCCCGCACCACCGCGCGGACCGAGGCGGCCGCCCGGTCCGCGGGGCGCGACCCGGCCGAGCTGACCCTCGTCGTCGTGACGAAGTTCTTCCCCGCCGACGACGTGGCCCGCCTCGCGGGCCTCGGCGTCCGCGACGTGGGGGAGAGTCGCGACCAGGAGGCGGCGGCCAAGGCGGCGGAGCTGGCGGACCTCGACCTGCACTGGCACTTCATCGGTCAGCTGCAGACGAACAAGGCGCGGTCCGTCGCCGCCTACGCCGACGTCGTGCACTCGGTCGACCGCACGCGGCTCGCCGCCGCCCTGCAGGCCGGGGCCGCGCACGCGGGCCGGCGCGTCGGCTGCTTCGTCCAGGTCGACCTCGCCGCCGGGCTCGGCCTCGACGTCGACGGCGGGCGGGGCGGGGCCGCCGGTGACGACGTCCTGCGCGTGGCGGACGCCGTCGCGGCGGGTGACGACCTCGACCTGCGGGGCGTCATGGCGGTCGCCCCCCGCGACGTCGACCCCGCCCGCGCGTTCGCCGAGCTGGCCCGCACGGCGGAGCGCCTGCGGGCCGAGCACCCCGGGGCCGTCGAGGTCTCGGCGGGCATGAGCGGTGACCTCGAGGAGGCCGTCGCGGCGGGGGCGACACACCTGCGTGTCGGCAGCGCGATCCTCGGATCTCGCCCGGCTGCGCGGTAGCGTCCGAGTCCAGGTCGCGTCCTGCGAGGGCGCGGCCGCCCGCACCACGAGCACCCACCGACGACCCACGAGCACGATCCCGAGGAGCCTGCGATGGCCGGCGCGCTGCGCAATGCGATGGTCTACCTCGGCCTCGCCGAGGACGACCGCTACGCCGAGGACGCCGAGGTCGAGCAGACCCGGCCCCGGGTCGAGACGACCGCCACGGCCCGTCCCGAACCGCGGGAGCAGCCGCGTCCCGAGCCGCGCCTGGAGGTGCGGCACGACCCCCGTCCGGAGCCTGCGGCCGACCGACGCGCCGCGACCACGGCCCAGGTGACCCCGATCAGGAAGCAGGTGGCCCACGTGGTCTCCCAGACCTCCAGCTCCCCGACCTCCTCGGCGTCGTCGGAACTGCACCGCATCACGACGATCCACCCGCGGACCTACAACGAGGCCAAGATCATCGGCGAGTCGTTCCGCGAGGGCGTGCCGGTCATCATGAACCTCACGGACATGGACGACTCCGACGCCAAGCGCCTCGTCGACTTCTCCGCCGGTCTGGTCTTCGGCCTGCACGGGGCCATCGAGCGCGTGACCAACAAGGTCTTCCTGCTGTCGCCCCAGAACGTCGAGGTCGCCACCCAGGAGGAGGAGCGTCCGGTGGAACGGACCTTCTTCAACCAGTCCTGACGGGTGGTCGCGCACCGCGGTAGCCGTCGCGATCAGGCAGGATGACTCCGTGGCCGTGGTCTTCAAGCTCCTCGAAATCGTCGTCCTGCTCTTCTTCATCTGCCTCATCGGGCGGCTGGTCCTCGACTGGGTTCAGGCCCTGTCGCGCGAGTGGCGGCCCCGGGGGGTCGTGCTCGTGCTCGCCGAGGTCGTCTACACGGTCACCGACCCGCCGCTGAAGGCGTTGCGCAAGCTCCTGCCGCCGCTGCGCCTGGGGGCGGTCCAGCTGGACCTCGCGTTCCTCGTGCTGGCGATCCTGTGCTCCATCCTCATGCCCACCTTCGACGGGCTGTCCCAACGGGCCGCCCTGTCCTGAGGTTCGTCCCGCAGGGTGACCGGCGCGCCCGGACGGGTGGCCCGGTCACCCGCCGTCCGGGGCGGGCCCGACCACGTCCGCTACGGTGAGACGTGGCTCACCGTCCCCTTCGGGCGGCCCTGTCGGATCCCGCTCGTCAGCAGAGGTGTTCACCATGCCGCTCACTCCGGAAGACGTCGTCGAGAAGCGCTTCAACCCCACACGCGTGCGTGAGGGGTACGCCCAGGACGAGGTCGACGACTTCCTCGACGAGGTCGTCGCAGAGCTGCGCCGCCTCAACGCCGAGAACTCCGAGCTGCGCGGGCAGCTGAACCAGTGCCAGACCCGCGTCGCCGAGCTCACGCGGGCGGGTGCCCAGCCGGCCCCCGCGGAGGTCGTCGAGGCGGCGCCCGCGCCTTCGCTGGAGAAGGCCCCCGAGCCCGAGCCCACCCCCGAGCCGGAGCCCACTCCCGAGCCGCAGCCGGCCCTCGTGGCCGCGGCCGCCGCCCAGCCCGCGGGGGAGGACGCCGCCACCCGCGCCGCCGGGGTCATCGCCCTGGCGCAGCGCCTGCACGACGAGTACGTGCGCGAGGGCGAGTCCCAGCGCGACTCGTTGGTGCTGGCCGCGCAGGAGCAGGCCGAGCGCGTCGTCGCCGAGGCCGAGGCCCGTCGCGACCGCACCCTGGGTGAGCTCGAGGGTCGCCGCGTCGCCCTCGAGGAGGTCATCACGCAGCTGCACGGCCGCGAGACCACCTACCGCGAGCAGCTCGAGCAGTTCATCGCGACCCAGCTCGAGGACCTGCGCCGCGTCGCGCGGGTCGTGCCGGACGACGCCGTCACGCGCTGACGGCACCCCGCCCCACCGCCGGACCACTGCCGGTCCACCGACAGCCGCCACCCCACCGGGGTGGCGGCTGTCGTCGTCCCGGGCCCGTGCGGGGGTGGTGGTCCCGCCGCCCGGACGGATCAGTTTCAGCAACTTTCTGTTTCCTGTTGCTCACGGAGGGTGATAGTCCCTAGTGTCTCCCGCACGCGGCAGCACGGCCGCACACGACGAGAGGGGGGACCACGGTGCACGGAGTGTCTGCGGGGACGACGGAGCCGACCGCGACGGCGGGAGCGGCGGTGGGGGAGACCACCACGGGGCTGACGGGCAGGGCTGCCCGGGCGGCGGCCGTCCGCGAACTGCCGGTCAAGGCCTCCGAGGAGGCGTGGACCCCCGAGGAGCTCGCGGAGGTCCGTTCCGAGCTGCTGACGGAGGTCGACCGGCTGACGCGCCAGCTCGACGACGCGACGTCGTCGTTCACCGCGCTCGTGCGCTCCAGCGCCGAGGGCTCGGGGGACGACCAGGTCGACCACGGCGCGACGACCGCCGGTCGCGAGCACGAGATGACGATCGTCAACAACGCCCGCGACCTGCTCGAGCAGACGCAGCGCGCGCTCGTCCGGATGTCCTCGGGGGCCTACGGCGTCTGCGAGTCCTGCAGCGGTGCCGTCGGCAAGGCCCGGCTCCAGGCGTTCCCGCGCGTCACGCTGTGCATGCCCTGCAAGTCCCGCGGCGAGCGTCGCTGACCCGGGGCTGATCCGGGACCCCCTCCCGGCCGTCCGCCACCTCCGGCGGGCCCGGGAGGGGAACCCGGCCGTGGGAGACTGGGGCCGCCATGAGCCCAGCCGAGACACCCCCCGAGCAGCAGCCGCACCACGACCCGGACCAGCGGGGTCCCCGGCCCCGCCGAGCCCTCTGGACCTTCGTGGTCTGGGCCGTCGTGTACGCACTGGACCAGGTCACCAAGGTCCTCGCCGTGGCCCACCTCGAACCGGGGGTCGTGCGCCCGTTCGTCGGGCAGGTGCTGCAGTTCCACCTCATCCGCAACCCAGGCGCCGCCTTCAGCTTCGCCACCGGGGCCACCTGGATCTTCACGGTCCTCGCGGCCGTGGTCGTCGTGGTCGTCGTGCGGATGGCGCGCAAGTTGCGGAGCCTGCCGTGGGCCCTGGCCTTCGGGTTCCTCCTGGCCGGCGCGACGGGGAACCTCACCGACCGCCTGCTGCGCCAGCCGGGGTTCGCGCGCGGCCACGTCGTGGACTTCCTGCAGCTGCCGCACTGGCCGATCTTCAACGTCGCCGACGCCAGCATCTGCGTGGCCGCGGTCTTCATCGCCGTCCTGGCCGTGCGGGGCGTCGGCCTCGACGGCAGCCGACAGACCCGCGAGGGTTCGACCCCGAGCGAGGCCGACCGTGCCTGAGGTCCGCAGCCTCCCCGTCCCCGACGGCCTCGAGGGCGAGCGCGTCGACGCCGCCCTGTCCCGCCTGCTGGGCCTGTCCCGCACACGCATCGCCGAGCTCGCCGCCGACGGCCTCGTCGTCGTCGACGGCGCGGCGGTCGGCAAGTCCGACCGGCTGCGTGCCGGGTCCTGGCTCGAGGTGGAGGTCCCCGACCCGCCCGCCGCCCCGAGGGTGGTCGCCGAGACCGTCGAGGGGCTGAGGATCGTGCACGACGACGACGACCTCGTCGTCGTCGACAAGCCCGTGGGCGTCGCGGCCCACCCGAGCCCGGGCTGGACGGGACCGACCGTCGTCGGCGGCCTCGCCGGCGCGGGGTACCGGATCGCCACGTCGGGCTCGGCCGAGCGGCAGGGCGTCGTGCACCGCCTCGACGTCGGCACCTCGGGCCTCATGGTCGTGGCCAAGAGCGAGCACGCCTACTCCGCGCTGAAGACCGCGTTCAAGGAGCGGACGGTCGAGAAGGTCTACCACGCGCTCGTCCAGGGCCACCCGGACCCGTTGCGCGGCACCATCGACGCCCCCATCGGCCGGCACCCCGGCAGCGCCTGGAAGTTCGCGGTGACCGCCGAGGGGAAGCCGAGCGTCACGCACTACGAGGTCCTCGAGGCCTTCCGCGCCGCGGCGCTGGCCGAGATCCACCTCGAGACGGGGCGGACGCACCAGATCCGCGTGCACTTCGCCGCGCTGCGCCACCCCTGCGTCGGCGACCTCACCTACGGCGCAGACCCCACGCTGGCGGCGCGGCTCGGCATCACGCGGCAGTGGCTGCACGCCGTGCGCCTCGGCTTCGTCCACCCCGGCACGGGGCAGGCCGTGGAGTTCACGAGCACCTACCCGGCCGACCTCGCCACGGCGCTGGAGCGGCTGGCCGACTGACGCCCCACCGGGTGTCGGGACCGGCCCGTGTCGGACCCGACGCCTACCATCGACACCGCACCTCGGCCCACCCCCACTGGAGGCCCGCCCCATGGCGTCCCCGTCCTCGTCAGCGGACTCGTTCGTCCACCTGCACGTCCACACCGAGTACTCGATGCTGGACGGCGCGGCCAAGGTGGACGACCTCTTCCGGACCGCCGCCGAGATGGGCATGCCCGCCGTCGCGACGACCGACCACGGCTTCGTCTTCGGCGCCTACGACTTCTGGAAGACGGCGAAGAAGCACGGGGTCAAGCCGATCATCGGCGTCGAGGCGTACCTCACGCCCGGCACGGCGCGCCAGGACAAGACGCGCGTGAAGTGGGGCGACCCGAACGGCCGCTCCGGCGACGACGTGTCGGGTGCGGGGTCGTACACGCACATGACGATGCTGGCCGAGAACACGACCGGCATGCACAACCTGTTCAAGATGAGCAGCCTGGCCAGCCTCGAGGGCTTCCTCTACAAGCCCCGGATGGACCGCGAGCTGCTGTCGCAGTACTCCTCCGGGCTCATCGCCACGACGGGCTGCCCCTCGGGGGAGGTCCAGACGCGCCTGCGCCTGGGTCAGTACGACGAGGCGCGCAAGGCCGCGGGCGAGTACCGCGACCTCTTCGGCAAGGACAACTTCTTCTGCGAGCTCATGGACCACGGCCTCGACATCGAGCGCCGCGTCCAGGACGACCTGCTCAAGCTCGCCAAGGACCTCGACCTGCCGCTGCTGGCCACGAACGACCTGCACTACACGCACGCCGGTGACGCGGCCGCCCACGCGGCGCTGCTGTGCGTGCAGTCGGGCTCGACGCTGGCCGACCCCAAGCGGTTCAAGTTCGACGCCGACGAGTTCTACCTCAAGAGCCCGGCCGAGATGCGGCACGTGTGGCGCGACCACCCCGAGGCCTGCGACAACACCCTGCTCATCGCCGAGCGGTGCGAGGTCGAGTTCACCGAGTCCACCGGTGCGTACATGCCGCGCTTCCCCTGCCCGGAGGGGGAGAACGAGGAGAGCTGGTTCGTCAAGGAGGTCTGGTCGGGGCTGAACCAGCGCTACGACGGCGCGATCCCCGACGACGTCCGCAAGCAGGCCGACTACGAGATCGAGGTCATCACCTCCAAGGGGTACGCCGGGTACTTCCTCGTCGTCGCCGACTTCATCAACTGGTCCAAGGCCAACGGCATCCGGGTCGGTCCGGGCCGCGGGTCCGGCGCCGGGTCGATGGCGGCGTACGCCATGAAGATCACCGACCTGGACCCGCTGCGCCACGGCCTGTTCTTCGAGCGGTTCCTCAACCCCGAGCGCATGTCGATGCCCGACTTCGACGTCGACTTCGACGAGCGCCGGCGCGGTGAGGTCATCCAGTACGTCGTGGAGAAGTACGGCAGCGACCGCGTCGCCCAGATCGTCACCTACGGCACGATCAAGGCGAAGCAGGCCGTGAAGGACTCCTCGCGCGTCCTCGGCTTCCCCTTCTCGATGGGCGACCGCATCACCAAGACGATGCCGCCGGCCGTCATGGGCAAGGACATCCCGCTGTCGGGCATCTTCGACCCGAACCACAAGCGGTACTCCGAGGCGGGGGAGTTCCGCGAGCTCTACAAGGCCGACCCCGAGGTCGTGAAGGTCGTCGACACCGCGCGGGGCCTGGAGGGCCTGAAGCGCCAGTGGGGCGTCCACGCGGCGGGCGTCATCATGTCGAGCGACCCCCTCATCGACCTCATCCCGATCATGAAGCGCGAAGCCGACGGCGCGATCATCACGCAGTTCGACTACCCGACGTGCGAGACGCTCGGGCTGGTCAAGATGGACTTCCTCGGCCTGCGCAACCTCACGATCCTCGACGACGCCCTGAAGAACGTCGTGGCCAACGGCAAGGACGAGGTCGACCTCGAGAAGCTCGACCTCGACGACCCGGCGACCTTCGAACTGCTCGGCCGCGGTGACACCCTCGGGGTCTTCCAGTTCGACGGCGGGCCCATGCGCTCGCTCCTGCGCCTCATGCGTCCCGACAACTTCGAGGACATCTCCGCGGTCGGTGCGCTCTACCGGCCCGGTCCCATGGGTGCCGGCTCGCACACGGCGTACGCGCGGCGCAAGAACGGCCAGGAGCCGATCACCCCGATCCACCCCGAGCTCGAGGAACCGCTCGCGGAGATCCTCGGCACGACCTACGGCCTGATCGTGTACCAGGAGCAGGTCATGTCGATCGCGCAGAAGGTCGCCGGGTACACCCTCGGTTCCGCCGACCTGCTGCGCCGCGCGATGGGCAAGAAGAAGCGCGAGGTCCTCGACGCCGAGTTCGTCGGCTTCGAGAAGGGGATGCTGGACAACGGGTTCAGCAAGGAGTGCGTCAAGGCGCTGTGGGACATCCTCGTCCCGTTCTCCGACTACGCCTTCAACAAGGCCCACTCCGCGGCCTACGGCCTCGTCTCCTACTGGACGGCGTACCTCAAGGCCAACTACCCGGCCGAGTACATGGCCGCCGTGCTCACCTCGGTGCGCGACGACAAGGACAAGTCGGCGCTGTACCTCAACGAGTGCCGCCGCATGGGCATCAAGGTCCTGCCGCCGGACGTCAACGAGTCGAGCGCGAACTTCACCGCCGTCGGCACCGACATCCGCTTCGGGCTGACCGCCATCCGCAACGTCGGGGCGAACGTCGTCGACGCGGTCGTGGAGGCGCGCACGGAGAAGGGCCGCTACGAGTCCTTCCAGGACTTCCTCACGAAGGTTCCGGCCGTCGTCTGCAACAAGCGCACCATCGAGTCGCTCATCAAGGCGGGGGCCTTCGACTCCCTCGGGCACCGGCGCCGCGCCCTCGTGGCCAAGCACGAGGACGCCGTCGACGCCGTCGTGGACGTCAAGCGGAACGAGGCCATCGGCCAGTTCGACCTCTTCGCCGGGCTCGGCGGCGGGGACGACGCGGGGGGCGCCGGGTTCGAGGTCGTCATCCCGGACCTGCCCGAGTGGGAGAAGTCCGAACTGCTCGCCCACGAACGGCAGATGCTGGGCCTCTACGTCTCCGACCACCCGCTCTTCGGGTTGGAACGGCTGCTGCAGAACGCCTCCGACATGTCGATCTCGTCGCTGCTGGAGGACGAGTCCCGTCCCGACGGCTCGACGATCACCATCGCCGGCATGATCACCGGCCTGCAGCGGAAGACGACGAAGCAGGGCAACTACTGGGCGATCGTCACCGTCGAGGACCTCGCCGGCGCGATCGAGTGCCTGTTCTTCCCGCAGGCCTACACGGACGTCGCCCAGCTGCTGGCCGAGGACCTCGTGGTCGTCGTCAAGGGCCGGCTCAACCGGCGCGACGAGGTCCCGACGATCTACGCCTCGGGTCTGACGGTGCCGGACATCTCGAGCACCGACGGTGTGCCCGTCACCGTCACCCTGCCCACGGCCCGGTGCACCACCGGGATCGTGGAGCAGCTCAAGACGGTGCTGGAGACGCACAAGGGCGCCACGGAGGTCCGGCTGCGGCTGACGAAGAACGGCGGCGGCACCGGCACGCTCATGCGGTTGGACGACTCCCTGCGCGTCACGCCGAGCCCGGCGCTGTTCGGCGACCTGAAGCAGCTGCTCGGCGCCTCGTGCCTCGGGTGAGGCCCGGCGGGCGCGACCTCGGCCCCGGTGCCGCGTCGCGCCGGACGGGCTTCGTGCTGCTGTTCGGCCAGGCCGTGGCCGGGGTCGTCGTCGGGGTCGTCTGGTGGCTGCTGACGCGGCGATCGGCGGCTCTGCTCGTGGGGGAGCCCGTGGTCACCTCGGCGTCGGTCTACCCGATGGCCCGGGACGGGGTCTTCAGCGTCCTGACGGGTCTGGTGGGTCTGGTGGCGGCCGTCGTGGTGCTGCGACGGGGCCGGCAGGCACCCGTCACGGTGCTCGTCGCGGCCCTCGCCGGTGCGCTCGCCTCGAGCCTGCTGGCGGCCGGCACGGGCAGCGCGCTGCCCCCGACGGGGGTGGCCGACGCCGCCCACGTGACGCTGACGGCCTGGATCGTGGTGCTCGTGCAACCGTTCGTGGTCGCCGCGGCTGTGGCTCTCGTCACACTCGGCGACGTCCTGGTCCGGTGGACCCGCACCCCGTGATCTCGGGCCGTTTCCACCCGTTCGGCCCAACCGCGCCGGGGTCCCGTCCCAGGTCACACGCTGTGTGACGGCCGTGCGGACCGTCCGCCGGAATCCGGGCCGGATCCCGTCACGGAGCGTGCTGCGCAGGGGTGCGGGGGACGGTGAGCGGGCCGTGATCACCCCGCGCGTCGCTCAAGCGGATCTGGCGCCGGCCCGATCCCTACATCGTGACCCCCTCCACGATCGTTACGAAGCCCTCTCGTCGCCTCGTCGCTGCCCTCGGCGTCGTGGCCGCCACCTGCACCTTCCTCGTGACGGCCGGCGAGAGCGCCGGTGCCGCCACCACGACGACCGACAAGGTCGTCGCGAAGGACTCGTTCGGCGGCAGCAACCGCGCTCTGGGTGCGGCCGAGGTCGGCGGGTCCTGGGCGGCCAAGGGCCCCGCCGGCAAGGCGCTGACGGCCGGCGGTGGACTGCTCTCGGTGCCGACGATCCCCCGTGGGGGCGGTTTCTCGGCCCTCCTCCCCACCGCCAGCGCCGCTGACGTCACCGTGCGGCACAGCGTCAAGCTGCCGTCGGTCGGCGGGGCCCGGATTGGGCTCTACGAGTCCACGGTCATGAGGCACCAGGCTGACGGCGACCGTTACGCTGCGACCCTCGTCGTCGGGGCCGGCGGAGCGTTCGACCTGCGTCTGGACCGCGTCGTCGACGGCAAGGAGACCGTGATCGGGCGCGTCACCCCTGGAGTCAAGCTGTCTTCCGGAGGCTGGCTGAACGTCGAGTCCCAGGTCACCGGGACCTCGCCGGTGACGGTGAAGGCTCGCGTCTGGAAGGAGGGGCAGGCGGTGCCGCAGTGGCAGGCCGTGGCCCAGGACGGCACGGGGAACGCGGTGAAGGCCGGAGGTGCCGTGGGCCTCACCGGCTACCTCTCCTCCGGCGGGACGGCGACCGCGCTGTCGGTCGACGACTTCACCGCCGCGGACCGGGTCACCACCACCACTGCGCCGGCCGCCTTCCCCGCGCCGCAGCCCGCGAAGCCGGTCCCCGGCACCACGCCCAAGCCGCGGCCGACGACGAGCCCCAACCCGATCCCCACGACCCCGACCCCGACCACGCCCGCCGTGCCCGGCCTCCCGACGCTGCAGCAGGTGACCACGAACGGTTTCCAGCACCCCGGCATCCTCAACAGCGCGACCTCCCTGGCGGACGTCCGCGCGAACGTCCGCGCGGGCAAGGAACCCTGGGCGTCCGCCTTCACCGCCCTGAAGAAGTCGGGGTACGCCAAGTCCTCCTGGACCCCGCACCCGGTCACCGTCGTCGGTTGCGGTGCGAACAGTTCCCCGGACGAGGGCTGCACCGAGGAGAAGGACGACGCACAGGCCGCCTACGCCAACGCCCTCATGTGGTACTTCACGGGGGACAAGGCGTACGCCGAGACGGCCAAGCGGATCCTCGACGCCTGGTCGGGCACGCTGACCGGCCACAAGTTCGACACGAAGGTCTACGTCAACGGGCGCCTGCAGGCGGCCTGGACGGCGCAGACCTTCACCAAGGCGGCGGAACTGGTCCGCTACAGCGGCGCCGGGTGGGAACCCGCCAAGGTCGCGCGTTTCGAGAACCTCCTGAAGACGGCCTTCCTGCCCATGGTCAAGGACGGCTGGACCGGTGGGGGCCACAACTGGCTGCTCTCGATGGCCGACGCCACGACGGCGATCGGTGTCTTCACCAACGACCGCGCGGTCTTCGAGGACGGTGTCGGCGACTGGCGCAAGCAGGTCACGTCGGCCTTCTACCTCGCCTCCGACGGGGCGCAGCCCAAGCTGCCCGTGGGCACGGTCATCACCACCTCCCGGATCGACAGCTACTGGAACGCCCCGACCCGCTGGGTCGACGGTCTGCAGGGTGAGACCTGCCGCGACGCGGGCCACATGGCGATGGGTTTCGCCGCCGCCCTCGACACCGCCGAGACCGCGAGCATCCAGGGCATCGACCTCTACGGCGAGCAGCGGCGTCGCCTCGTGACGGGCATGGAGTTCAACGCCCGTTTCCTCAACAACCCGAACGCGGCCGGTTGGCCCTGTGCCGCTCCCCTGAAGTGGGGCGGCGCGGCCTACAAGCTGACCTGGGAGGTCGGCTACAACCACTACGCGGGGGACCTGGGCATCGCGATGCCGGAGACCAAGCGTCTGCTGTCGACGCTCCGCCCGACCGGCTCGATGCTCTTCGTGAACTGGGAGACGCTCACGCACGGGTCGAACGCCTGACCCGACCCGCCCCCCGGCGGACCACCGCCGCACCCGACCCCTGTTCCTCGCCGCGCGGCGAGGAACAGGGGTCGAGGCGTTCCCGGACGGAGCGCGCCGACGCGCCCGGGGCGTGGGCGACGAGGAACGACCCCTGTGATCCAGGACACCCTCAGCGTCGGCCGGGGTCCGCTCCCGGCCCGGCACTCGACGACCTCCCCATGCGGAGGTGTGGTGACCTCCGACCTGCCGCCGCGCACGTCCTGCCGGCGTTCCTCGGTGGCGGTCCCACCTGCGACGACGCACGGACGGGAGCGTCCGGCCCCGTCTCCACCCCGGTCCGCCCCTGCTCGGGGTGGCCCCGCGGCGGGACGTCCGGTGTCGTCGCGTCCCGCGGCGGCCGGGGATCGTGCGTCGACCTGTCCGCCATGGTCCCGTTCTTCTAGATGCCTCCGTAGCCGTCACGTTTGGTCTACCGTTTGTCACTGTGCTGACAGGGGGGAAGCACACGTGATGGGGGACGAGGTCGATGTCATGACCGAGCACGAGCACGAGCACGCGCGGGTCCCGGGGGGACTGCGCATCGCCCTGCTCGGCACCCGGGGGGTGCCGGCGCGCTACGGCGGTTTCGAGACCTGCGTCGAGGAGGTGGGGGCCCGGCTCGCGGCTCGCGGGCACGAGGTCGTCGTGTACGGGGCGCACCAGGACTCCCACGGTCCCGTCCCGGACCGGTACCGGGGCATGCGCATCGTGAACCTGCCCGCCATCCGACGTCGATCGCTGGAGACGCTGAGCCGGTCCGCCCTCGGTACGGCCCACGTCGGCCTCGAGCAGGTCCGCGCGGCAGGGGCGGGTTCCAGACGCGCCCGCGTCGACGCGGCGATCGTGTTCAACGCCGCCAACGCGCCCCTCCTGCCGGCGTTGCGCGCCCTCGGTGTTCCCGTCGCGACCCACGTCGACGGCCTGGAGTGGAAGCGCACCAAGTGGGGACCGGTGGGGCAGCGCTACTACCGCCGGGCCGAGGCGCTGGCCGTGCGGTTCTCCGACGCGCTCATCGCCGACGCCCGCGGCATCGCCGACTACTACGAGCAGCGGTACTCGGCGGCCACGTCCCTCATCTCCTACGGCGCACCGGTGGTGCCGGGAGACGGCGATCCCGAGCGGCTCGCCGAGCTGGGTCTGGTCCCGGGGGGCTACCACCTGGTGGTGGCGCGCTTCGAACCGGAGAACCACGTCGACGTCGTCGTCGCGGGGTACGCGGCCTCGACGGCTCGCAAACCCCTCGTCGTCGTCGGGTCGGCTCCGTACGCCGCCGCCCACACCGCCCGCATCCGTTCCCACGCCGACGACCGCGTGCGGTTCCTCGGTGGCGTCTGGGACCAGGACCTCCTGGACCAGCTCTACGCCGGGGCGCACACCTACCTGCACGGTCACTCCGTCGGCGGCACCAACCCGTCCCTGCTGCGGGCGATCGGGGCCGGCGCCGCTGTCGACGCCTTCGACGTCGGCTTCAACCGTGAGGTCCTGCAGGACGCCGGGCGCTACTGGACGGACGCCCACGACGTGCGCCGACTGGTCGAGGACGCCGAGGCCGACGAGGCGGCGGTCCACGCGCGAGGCCGGGCCGGTCGGGCCCGGGCCCGGGTCTACGACTGGGACCTGGTGGCGGACGACTACGAGGCCCTGTGCCGGGACCTCGCCGAGCGTCGCCGGGGGCAGCCTCCCGAGCCCGCGACGCGGCCTACCGTGGACCTGCGGGGCAGCGCCCGGAGCGGGAACGGTGCTGATCCCGGAGCCCCTGCCGAGGCTCCGGTCGCCGTCTGGGACATCGCCGGGCCCGAGGCCTCGGTGCAGCCCGCGTCGCTCCTGCTCGGCGACCGGGCCGGTGCCCGGGCGACACGGTGAGCGTCGTGCGCCGGCGTCCCGGGGCGCGCCGCCGCGGGGTCGTGGCGGCGGCGGTCCTCGCCGTCGGTCTCACCGGCGGGCTGACCGTGGCGTGCTCAGGCGGGGGATCGGTCTCCACGGCGCAGACCTCCGACGCCCGGGCCGCGGGATCCGGCGTGGAGACCTCGTCCCCGACCTCGACGTCCCCGACGTCGACGTCCACCGTGTCCCCGGCGGGCTCACCGGCCCCCGCCGTCACCTCGGGTGGGACGGTCGTCCCTGCGCCGCCCGGGACATCGCCCAGCACACCGACCGGGACACCGCCGGCGGAACCGACGGGGCAGTACACGGTCGGCGAGTCGGCCGTCCCCACGGCCGTCGTCGTCGGCGGGACCACGCTGCCGCCGGTCCCACCCACCGCCGAGGCCTCCTTCGGCGAAGGGCTCTCCGTCCGCGTCACCCGCCGGGAGACGCGGGAGGTCACGGCCACCGATCCCGGTGAGGTCAGCGGTCCGGGAGTGGTCCTCACCCTGTCGTTCCACAACGGGTCGGCGGCGCCCGTCGACCTCGACGGCGTGCGCATCTCCGCCTACGACGCCGCGGGCACCCCCGCTCCGTCCTTCGAAGGCGACCCGGCACGACCCCCGTCGGGGATCCTGCCGCCCGGAGCGGACGCCGAGGCCACCGCGGTCTTCTCGATGGACCCGGTGGACGTCGCGTCCATGTCGCTGGAGATCACCTCCACCAGTTCGACGGACGTCATCGTCCTCGGTGACTGACCCCGACCGTCCCACCGAGAGCGGGTCGTCCGACCCGTCCCACCCAGGAGGGGAACGCATGACCAGCCCCCGCACGAGCCGTCTCCGCTGCCTGCTGGCGGGCGCGCTCGTCGCCGTGCTCGCGTCCTTCGGTGTCTCGGCCGCGCCCCTCGCCCCGGCGTCGGCGGCCACCCTTCCCCAGACGGTCACGGCCGACGTCCTGCCCACCGTCCAGGTGGACGGGGTGGTCTGGGCGCAGACGACCGTCGGGAACACCGTGTACGCGACAGGTCGGTTCACCTCGGCGCGACCGGCGGGTGCGGCGGCCGGGACGAACGAGACCCCGCGCGGGAACCTGCTTGCCTACGACCTGACCACCGGCAGGCTCACCACCTCCTTCGCTCCGTCCCTGAACGCCGAGGGTCTGGGCATCGCGGCCTCCCCCGACGGCTCCCGCATCTACGTCGTCGGCAACTTCACCAAGGTCACGGCCGGTGGGACGACAGTGACGCGCAACCGCGTCGTCGCGCTGGACGCGGCTACCGGGGCCGTCGTGGACTCGTTCGCACCCAGCCTCGACTACCGGGCGCGAGCCGTCGTGCAGGTCGGTGACACGGTGTACGTCGGTGGACAGTTCGGGTCCGCGAACAAGACCGCCCGCACCCGGCTGGCCGCGTTCAACGCCGCAGACGGTTCTCTGACGTCCTGGGCTCCCGCGGCCGACGGCGAGGTCTTCGCCCTCGTGGCGCCGCAGGGTGCCCGGCTCGTGGCCGCAGGACGGTTCCAGGAACTGGCCGGCCAGGACCACTACGGCATGGGCGCTCTGGACCTGACCACCGGGGCGGCGCTGCCCTGGGCCGCAACCGACGTGGTCCGCAACGCCGGCCCCGACGCCGCGATCTACTCCCTGGCCACCGCGGGTTCCCGGGTGTACGGGACGGGATACCACTACGGTGCCGGCGGCAACCTCGAGGGCAGTTTCTCGGCGGACGCGACGACCGGAAAACTCGTGTGGGTCACCGGCTGCAAGGGCGACACCTACTCCGTGCAGCCCATCGGGGACGTGGTCTACACGGTCGGCCACGCCCACGACTGCTCCGCCATGGGCGGCTGGCCGGCGACCCAGCCGGCGACGTTCCAGCGCGCCGTCGCGACCACCGCGGCGCCCGGGGCGAACAACTCCTCCGGTGGGTTCAGCGGCAAGCCGGCACCGACCCTGCTGAACTGGTGGCCCGTCCTGGACATCGGATCGGTCACCGGCCAGAACCAGGCGGCCTGGTCGGTCACCGGCAACGACCGGTTCATCTCGCTCGGCGGTGAGTTCCCCCGGGTGAACGGCGTCGCGCAACAGGGCCTGGTGCGGATGGCGGTCCGTTCGATCGCGCCGAACCTGGAGGGGCCGCGGTTCCAGAGCGACCTCGCCCCGGAGGCCCTGCCGACGGTCCCGGGTTCCGTCCGGCTGCGGTGGCGGACGACGTGGGACCTCGAGGACCGCGACGTGCAGTACCGCGTGGTCCGCGACGGTCTGACCGCTTCACCCGTGGCCACGACCACGGCGTCCTCCACCTGGTGGGACCGGCCCTGGACGGGTGTCGTCGACTCCGGTCTGGCCCCGGGGTCCACCCACACGTACCGGGTGCAGGCCGTCGACAGCGACGGCAACGCGACCTTGAGCCCGTCGGTGAGCGTCACCCTGCCGACGGCGCCGACGAGCACCTACTCCCGTTCGGTCCTCGCCGACGGGGCGGTGCACTACTGGCCCCTCGGCGGGGCGGGGACGACGGGCCGCGCCTACGACTGGGCCGGTCCCGACGACCTCACCGTCGACGGCACGGTCACCCCCAGCTCCGGGCGCGCTGTGGTCGGTGACCCGGGATCCGCCTCGACCTTCGCCGGGACGAGCACCGCTCCCGCGGCGACCCAGATCCCGTCGGCGGCCCCGACCTCCTTCGCCGTAGAGGCGTGGATCCGTACGACCACCACCAGGGGCGGCAAGGTCATCGGCTTCGGCAGCGCGGCCTCGGGCACCAGCGCTTCGGCGGACCGGCACGTCTTCATGCGTGACGACGGGCGCCTGACCTGGGGTGTCTACCCGGGCGCGTTCCGGACCGTGACCTCGGCGGCCTCCTACAACGACGGTCAGTGGCACCACGTCGTCGCCTCACTGGGTGCCCCGGGCCTGCAGCTGTTCGTCGACGGCTCCCTCGTGGCGACCGACCCCTCGACCACCACGTCGCGGGCCGTGACCGGCTACTGGCGCATCGGCGGCGACCGGGTCGCGGGCTGGGTCGGAGCACCGACGAGCACGGCCTTCGCCGGCGACGTCGACGAGGTGGCCGTCTACCCCGCCCCGCTGAGCGCCGCCACGGTGGCCGCCCACTACGCGACGGCCCGCGGGCAGAGCCCGAACTCCGCCCCGACGGCGTCGTTCACGAGCGCCGCGCAGGACCTCGCCGTCGCCTTCGACGCCTCCGGGTCGTCGGACGCCGACGGCACCCTGTCGACCTTCGACTGGAGCTTCGGCGACGGGCAGTCGGGCAGCGGACCCACGCCGAGCCACACCTACACGTCAGCCGGGACCTACCCGGTCCGGCTGACCGTCACCGACGACGACGGGGCCCAGGGCTCGGTGACGCGCCAGGTCACGGTCTCCTCAGCGCAGCAACCGCTGGTGCTGGCCCGGGACAGCTTCTCGCGCACCGTCTCCGGTGGCTGGGGCACGACCAGCCCCGGCGGCGCCTGGACGGTGAGCGGCGGCGCCTCGAACTTCAGCGTCACCGCAGGGACGGGCCGCGTCCGCGTCGCCTCCGGGTCAGCTCCGGCCGGGATCCTCACCGGGGTCTCCGACCTCTCCACCGACGTGCGGTACTCGGCGGCTCTGGACCGGGTGCCGGTGGGCGGCGCGGCCTCCCTCACCACGGTCGGTCGTCGGGTCAACGCCACGAACGACTACCGCAGCACCGTGACGGTGCAGCCCGGCGGCCAGGTGGCGCTGTCCTTCTCCCGTCGTGTGGGGGGGACCGAGACGACGCTCGGGACCGTGCCGGAGACGGGCACGACCGTCACGCCCGGGTCCCGGCTGCAGGTCGCCACCCGTGTCACGGGTTCGGGGACGACGACCCTCCAGGCGAAGGTCTGGCCGGCGGGTGGTCTCGAGCCCGCCGACTGGCAGCTGTCGCTGACGGACACGTCCTCGGCCCTGCAGGCCCCCGGTGCGGTCGCCCTCACCCCGTCCCTGGCCGCGACCGCGACCACGTCCCCGGTCACGGTGTCCTACGACGACCTGGTCGTGGTCCGAGCACAGCAGTGACCCGGCGCCCGCTCCGTGTCCTCGTCACGCACCCTGGAGCCAGCCTCTACGGCTCCGACCGGATGGTCCTCGAGGCGTTGCGCGGCATGGTCTCCGGTGAGGTGGACCCCGTGCTCGCGACCACCGGCGAGGGGGCCCTGGTGGACGCCGCGCGGCGGGCCGGAGTGCCGGTGCTCCGGTGTCCCGTGCCCGTGCTGCGCAAGTCGGCGCTCTCACCCCGGGGGCTCCTGGGGCTGGCCGCCGCGTCCGTCGCCGGCGTGGTCCGCGGTGCGAGGACGATCCGCCGGGTCCGGCCCGACGTCGTCTACGTCAGCACGGTGACGACGCCGACCTGGCTCCTGGCCGCTCGTGCGTCGCGCGTCCCCGTCGTCTGCCACGTGCACGAGGCGGAGAGTTCCGCTTCGTGGCCCGTGCGTCGGGCGCTCAGCGCCCCCCTGCTGCTGGCGGGGTCGCTGCTCGTCAACAGCACCTTCGCCGGTGACCTGCTCGCCGCGTCGTGGCCCCGGTTGCGGGCGCGCACCTGGCTGGTGCCCAACGGTGTCGCCGGACCTCCGGCGGGCCCCGGGGCCAGGAGGAAGGGGGGTGGGCCTGCCCGGCTCCTCTACGTCGGGCGCCTGTCCGAGCGCAAGGGGGTCCTGGTGGCCCTGGACGCGTTCGATCTCCTCCGGGCCACGGGGGTGGACGTCCGCCTGGACCTGGTCGGCGACGTCTTCGCCGAGCACGCCGACTTCGCCGAGCGGCTGCGGGACCGGACCCGGTCGCTGGTCGCCTCGGGACACGTCGTCCTGCACGGGTTCGACGAGGACGTCTGGACGCACCTGAGGGCGTGCGACGTGCTCATCGTCCCCTCCCTCCTGCCCGAACCGTTCGGCAACGTGGCGGTGGAGGGCGTCCTGGCCGGGCGGCCCGTGGTCGCCAGCGACACCGGCGGTCTGCCCGAGGCGCTGGCCGGGTACCGCAGCGCGCGCCTGGTGCCCCCCGGGGACGCGGAGTCGCTGGCCGCCGGCCTGCGGGGGGTCCTCGCGGAACTCGACGAGCTCACCGCCGCCGCCGCCGAGGACGCCCTTGTGGCCGCGCGGCGGCACGCGCCCCAGCGCTACGGGGAGGTGCTCGTCCAGCGGGTGGGGGACGTCCTGCGCTGACCGCCCGGTGTGCGGGGCCGCGCGTACTCGGTGTACCGCAGGCCGATGGCGCCCAGCAGCACCCCTGCCCCGCTCGCCAGCCTGCACGCCCCGCGTGAGCGGTCGGCCACCCGGGGCCGGACCAGCAGGGCGGCGCCCCGGCCGATGAGGGCGGCGCCGCGCAGCGCGAGTCCCGTGCGGGTCCTGCCCCCTGGCAGTCCCCGACGCCGCAGCGCGAGGTGGACGCGGCTCCACGTGGTCCCGGTGCGCAGGTGGCGGCGCAGCACGAACTCCCGCGTGAGGCGGTCGGCCGGGACGGCCTCGAGCACCTCCGCCTCGTCGCACCACCGCAACTGCTCCCCTCGTGCCACGAGTTCTCGCGTGAGCATCGTGTCCGACCCGCCCGTCAACCCGAAGGCGTCGTCGAAGGTGGTCCCGGTGCGGCGCAGGATCCGCAGGTCGAGGAGGAGGTTGTTCGTCGCAGCCCCGGGCAGGACGGAGCCGGTCGTCCGCCGCGGGCGCGCGAACGTCCCGCTCGCCTCCAGCCAGGGGTCCAGCGTCCCCTCCCACGTCGAGACGACCGGGCCCGCGACCCCTGCGCACCCCCACCGTGTCCACGCGTCGACCAGGGCGTCCAGCCAGCCCGGCGCGGGCACCTCGTCGTCGTCGACGAAGACCACCGCGTCGCAGCCCGCCCCCTCCGCCAGGGCGCGGTTGCGTCCGGCCGCGATGCCGGGACGGGGCTCGTGGACGTACCGGACGTCCCCGACGTGGGCCCCGACCACAGGTTCCGCGCTGCCGGCCGGGTCGTTGTCCACGACCAGCACGCGCGCCCGGGCAGCCGTCGCCGACTCCGCCTGACCGACGAGGACGGGCAGCAGCCGCGACAGCTCCTCGACGCGGCGGAACGTCAGGACCGCGACCAGGACCCGCGGCGGTGGGGTCGACCCGGTCACGCCGGCCGTGCCCGGCCCGTGGCCCGGCGCACCAGCTCGCCGACGGCGACCGCGTCCCGCCGCAGCCACGGAAGCACGAGCGCGGCGACCACCGCGTACAGCACGGCCAGTGCGACCCCGGCGACGATCTGCAGCACGGCCGCGATCGGGAGCAGGGTCGCCGTGGACGCCACGACCGCCATCGGCAGGCTCACCACGAGGACCGCGCGCGAGGCCGTCGTGAACAGGGGCCCCACGGGCACCCCGGTCACCCGCCCCACGTGCCACAGCGAGACCGCCCAGTAGAGGAAGTGGGCCGCGGAGTGCCCCACGGCCACGCCGACGGCGCCCCAGGGCGAGCCCGCCACCATGAGGGCCACCATGACCGGGGCCGTGACGAGCAGCATCCGGAACTGCGCCCCCGGCCGTCCCTGCGAGACGTAGATCCAGAAGGCCAGTTGGGAGACCGCGCGGAAGACGCCACCGACGGCCAGGGCGGCGAAGACGGGCGCGACGGCGTGCCACTCCCGGCCGAGGAGGACCTCGACGACGGGTGAGGCCAGGGCGGCGGCGACGGCCAGGACAGGTGCGGTGACGTAGCACCCCGTGAGCTGGGCGGTGCGCAGGTAGCGCTCGTAGCGGGGGCCGTCGTCCTGGACGGCGGACAGCACCGGCACCGCGACGCGGGTCAGGGGCGCGTTCAGCTGGTTCAGCGGAGTCATCAGCAACTGGTAGGCCCTCGCGTACACCCCCAGCGGCGCCGGACCGGCGACGACGCCGAGGACCACGTTGTCCACGTTCTTCGTCGCGTACCAGAGGCTGGACGTGGCGAGCAGACGCCCTCCGAAGTGCAGGAAGGGTCGCACCGACGACCGTCGGTGCGGCAGGCCCGGGCGGAACCCGGAGAGCGCGGCGGCGCCGGCGCACCCCACCACCGCGGTCGTCAACTGCTGGGCGACGAGGGCCCACAGACCCGCCCCCAGCACGGCCGCGGTGATGGCCACGGCGATGCCGGCGACCTGTCCGGCGACGTCGACGACGATGAGCCGGCCGAACCGCAGCTGCCGCGTGAGGTCCACGCGGAACTGCGTGCTCACGCCGTTGAGCGTGAAGACCGCCGACAGGGCGAGCACGACGGGGACGAGTTCGGTCCGGTCGTAGACGGCGGCCACGAGGGGGCTGAGGGCCGCGGCCACCACGGAGCAGCCGAGCCCCAGCGCGGTGTTGGTCCAGAACAGGTTGGTCTGCTGGTCCTGGTCGAGCTCCTTGACCCGGGTCGCCGCCGTGGACAGCCCGAAGTCCCGGACGAGCTCGGCGACGCCGATGATCGACGTGACCATCGCCACGAGGCCGAAGGCGGCCGGGTCGAGCAGTCGCGCGAGGACGACCACGGACCCGAGTTGCAGGACGAGGCGCAGTGCCTGGCTGAGGAGCGTGCCGCCCCCGCCCCGGGCCGCCGACCTCGCCAGGTCGACCCGGGGCGAGGTCGACGTTCCGGGAGCGCTGCTCACCGGGTGCCCGCGACGGAGACCACCGCAGTGTCCCGGGGGGAGCGGGCGAACAGGATCCAGGCCAGCGGGAGCACGGTGACGGCCAGCAGGAAGCTGCGGTCGACGGTCCCGAAGGACACCTCGAGGGTGCAGGACACGGCCACGGCGACGAGCTGCGTCACGGGGTACAGGGACCCCGTCCCGTCGGTCCGGAGGTGCCGCAGAGCCCGGTCGGCCGTCACGGCCACCAGGACCCCCAGCAGCAGCAGGTAGGCGACGCCGCCGGTCACCAGGACGTGCACGAACTCGTTGTGGCCGTGGTACGCGGTGCGGGGCAGGGGGTTCACGTACTGCCCGACGGTGGAGAAGTACGACGACCCGTGACCGGTCAGCGGCGAGGTCTCCACGGAGGCGAGGCTGAGGTTCCAGATGAGCCCGCGGTTGGAGAAGGCCGTGGGGCTCGAGGTCACGAGGGGCAGGAGGACGACGGCACCGACGGAGCCCAGCACCGCTGCGGCACCCGCCGCCACCCGCAGTCCGGTCGGCACCAGCCGCAGTGCGGCTGCGCACCCGAGCGCCGCGGCGGCGGCCGCCAGCGAGGAGCGCGACGCGCTCCAGACGAGGGCGGCGACGACGAGCAGTCCCACGGCCCACGCCACGGGCCGGCGGCGCAGGAGCAGGACCGTGGGTAGACCCAGCGACAGCACCTGGCCGAGGTTGTTCCCGTTGGTGAACGGTCCCACGAGGACCCCCCACGGCACGATGACCTTGTCGGGGGCCACGAGCTCGCCCGAGCTCGCCCGGTAGAGGCCGATCTCCGGGGTCAGCACACCCATGGCCAGGCTGAGCGCCGCCAGCCCGCCGATCACGTGCGCCAACCCGCGCAGTCCGTCCAGCCGCGGTTGCAGGCTCCACACGGTGACGACCAGCAGGGGGTACAGCAGTGCCACCTTCTGCGGTGCCGAGCCCGCGGCCAGGTCGCGCAGCACGAGGTAGCACCACGGGGCCAGCGCCACGAGCAGCCGGGCGTGACCGTCCGCCGGCAGCCGCCCGAGACGGACCAGCAGGACGAGCAGACACACGGTGACGAGCAGGAGGAAGGTGGCGCTCGAGGTGAGACCCGAGGCGGCGCTCGTGGCGATGTCGTCGCTGCCCACGAGGGCCCGGTGCTTGGGGGCGGTGGCCGACTGGACGAGCCGAGGGGCGACGACGTGGGCGACCGTCGCCAGCAGGACCAGGAGGCCGTGGAGCCGGTCCTGAGGGTGCCCGTCCTCCGGACCACGGCCGGTACGGACGAGGGGGACCGGCGGCCGCCGGATCGCGGGGACCGAGGGGGTCCTCACACCTCGGCCCGCCTCCGGGCGGGGCTGTGCCGCCGCGAGCCGGCGGGGTCCAGCGTGGGCCGGCGCCCGGGCGAGCGGCTCAGGACCAGGCCCGGCACGTCGGCGCCGACGGACTGCAGGCGGGTCAGCGCCTCCTCCAGGTCCCGGGTCGACGTCCGGCGCGTGTCGGCCAGGAGGACCACGCCGTCCGTGCTGCGTGCGAGCGTGCCGGCGTCCGCCGCGCTGAGCACCTCCGCGGTGCGCACCAGGACCACGTCGTAGCGCAACGACGCCTCCTGCAGGATCCGCACCATGACGGCCGAGGACAGCAGCCGGCCCGGGTCCGCCGTCGCAGGCCCGGCGGCGATGACGTCGAACCCCCGGTGACCCCACGGCTGGACGAGCTCCTTCCAGTCCTCCGAGCCGAGCAGGGCGGTGGACAGGCCGGCGTCGGCGGGGGCCCCGGTGGCGAGCGCGATGTCGTCCCGGGGGCCCGAGCGCAGGTCCGCGTCCACGAGCAGGACCCGGCGTCCGCTCTCCGCGGTCGCGCGGGCCAGCCCCACGGCCACGGTGGTGGACGCCGACGTGGCCCGGCACGCGGCCAGGACGATCCGCACGGGTGCGGGCTCGCTGAGCCCGAGGGCTTCGCGCAGGGTGCGGTGGCCCTCCTCGAGCGGGTCCGGACGGCCGCGGCGGCACCCGCGCCGGCGCTCTGCCGGCGTCGGGAGGGTGACCAGGACGGGCAGGTCGGTGACCGACGCCACCGCGCCCCGCCCGGTGAGCGGGGAGCGGACCGCCTCCAGGGCGACGGCGCCGACGAGCCCGATCAGACCGCCGGCCGCCAGGCCGATGGCCAGCTCGAGACGGGGGCGGGGGGACGTCGGCTGGGTCGGCACCTGCGCCGGGGCGACCGTCGTCAGCTCCACCTGCAGGTTCCGGCCGTTGGCCGCGGGGGTCAGGGTCGCGGCGGCGGACTGCGGCAGTTGCGCCGCGACGGCGGCCGCGATGCGGGCGGCTTCCTCCGGGTCCGAGCGGGTGACCCGGATGTCCAGCGACGTCGAGTCGACGGGAGCCTCGACGACGATCGAGGACGCCAGCTGTTCAGGACTGGTCCTGAGCCCCAGACCGTCCACGACGGGCTGCAGGACCACCGGTGTGGTCGTGAGTCGGACGTAGGACTGGACGAGCTGCTGCGTGTAGGTGCTGCCCTGGACCAGCTCGTTGGGCGTCTGCCCCCCCTTGAGCGAGAGGAACAGCGACGCCGTCGACGTGTAGGTGGGCGTGGCCAGCGCGACGTGGCCCACGGCGGCCAGGACGCCGAGCAGGCACCCGGCGGCGATCGTGGTCCAGCGGCGCCGCAGGACGTCGACCAACCCGCGCAGGTCCGTGCCACCCGGCCTCACGCTGACGGTCGGCGGTTGCGTCCTGGCGGTCCACCAGGGTCGGTGGGACAGCTGGACGCCGGCGCCGGGGCGGACCGGGGTCACCGCCGGCGCGGTGCGGTGCTCGTCGTGGGTGTCGTGCACGGGGTCTCCGGGGGTGGGGGGGCGTCTCGGCGTCAGGACGTCGCGGGGTCAGGGGTCGCGGCGACCGGCGGGCCGGGCGGCCCGCTCCCGGTGAGCACCCGCCGGATCCGGGCGCGGACCGCCAGCGGCGTCTCGCCGAGCCTCTGACGGAACGCTGCGCGCCGCTGCTCGGCCCGCAGGGCCAGGACGCTCTCGGCGGCGCGCCCGACGTCGTCCACGAGCCCCCGTCGCCCCCACTGGGCGCCGAGTGCGGCCACCGCGGGAGCCTGCATGCGGTCCAGTGCCCGCCGGTGGACCCCGACGACGGGCACGCCGGCGTCCGCCCGGGTGAACGCCTCGTCGACGTCGGCCGCTCCGCACGCACGGGGCCAGACCGTGGCCGAGCGGGTCAGGGAGGTGTCGTAGACCTCCTCGGTCGGCAGGCCGTTCGCCGTCATCCACGCCGCGTACAACGGGAACTCGGTGAGGTCGCGGGCGATGAACTCGTGGGCGAAGGCCCGGCCGGAACGGGCCTCCACGTCCCGGACCAGGTCTCGGACGAGTTCGGGGACCAGCACGGCAGGCGTCACGGTGGAGCTGAACCGCGGGAGGTGCGCCGCGGGTGGGAGCCCGACGTAGCGCAGCACCCGCTCGACGTTGGGGCGGAGCGGGTGGTTCCGGTAGTCGGTGAGGCAGACGCGAGGACGGCCGTCCAGGGTGGTGAAGTGGTCGGGCCGCAACCGGTTCGTGAAGTGGTTCTTGCTGTCGAGCACGACGACGCGTTCGGCGTGCAGCGACCGCGCGGCGAGGAGCTTGAGCACCTGCTGGGAACGCCAGCCGGTGGTGCGGGGGAGTCGTGCGACCTCGTCGCGGTGCACGACCCGCACGCGGGGAGCGAGTGCCCCGTAGGCGTCCAGCAGTTCGGTCGCGTGGCGGCGGAACAGCGCCGGGCTGGAGTTCACGACGACGACGACGGAGTCCAGCAGGTCGGGGTCCACGAACCGTTCCACGGACCGAGCCTGCACCCGCTGCAGCCCGAACTCCGCCGGGTAGGTCACCGTGAGGAGGGACAGCGGGACCGGGGCGACGGGGACGCCGCTCATCCGTTCGTCTCGATGAACTGCCGCAACAGCGTCGACGTGGTCCCGTGCGTGTAGGGGAAGTAGACGATCCGGGCGCCGACGGCGGCCATGCTCGCCTCCAGAACGGCACCCTTCGGGGTTCCACGCCAGTCGTCGCCCTTGAACAGGACGTCGAAACGCAGGCGCTGCCACATGGGCATCTTGTCGCTCGTGCAGTCGTCGACCACGACCCGGTCGACGAGGCTCAGGCTTGCGACGATCTCCAGCCGTTCGGCCAGCGGGATCACGGGCCGACGGCCCTTGGTGGCGGCCAGCACCTCGTCGGTAACGGCGCCCACGACGAGTTCGTCACAGGACTCCCGGGCCCGCCGCAGGATGTTCAGGTGGCCGACGTGGAACAGGTCCCACGCGCCCGGCACGTACCCGGTCACCGGACGCGGGCCCCCGGTTCCCGGGGCCGTGCGCAGGTCGAGGGTGCGCGCCGGCCCGGCGGTCGCGTCCGCCGCGTCCCTCACGGCGTGGTCCCGTCGAGCGCCGAGACCTGCCGGTACCAGGCCACCATCGAGGCCGCCGTGACGAGGGTGAAGCCGATCGCCAGGGTGCCGTAGACCCAGCCGAAGACGGCGGGCAGGCCGGACAGGGCCGTGACGAGGCACAGCACGCCGTAGTCGACGGGGACCGAGGCCAAGGACCGGAGCGTCGAGTGCTGCCGCGCCTCGCCGGCGACCACCGTGGCCTGCCCGTCGCGCGCTCCGGCACGGCGCCGCAGGTGGTCGTTGAGGATGATCGTGAAGAACCAGGTGCACGAGACCGCACTGAACAGCAGCGGCAACAGCAGCCACGACTCCGGCTGAGGCTCCCAGCCGCGGTAGGCCGCCACGAGCACCGCGAGGTGGATCGTGGCCGTCTTCGCGGCGTCGACGACGTGGTCGAGCCACTCACCTGCGCTGGATCCTCCGCCCCGCAGCCGGGCGAGCTGGCCGTCGGCGGCGTCGAGGGCGTACCCGAGCACCAGCAGGGCCGCGACGACGACACCGGTCCACCACGTCGGGGGCAGCAGCGCCAGCGCGGCGATGCCCGCTCCGGTCGTGAGTCCGGAGAGGACGGTCACCTGGTTCGGCGTGAGGCCCAGGACGTGGGCGGCGGCTGCGAGGCGCCGGCCGAGGGGACGGTTGACGAAGCGGGAGTACGCGGGTGCGCCCTGGGCGCTCTTCTGTGCCCCGGACAGCCGCCGCACGGCGTCGGCGTAGCGCGGCCGACGCCTCGCGAGCTCGGGTGCGTCCGTCTGCGTGCTGTGCCGGGAGTCCTCCCGGGTCACTCCTCCGGCGTTCACGTGCGGCCCCCCCGGGTCCTCTGGTGCGTTGGTCCAGACTGTCATGCCGGTGACGCTGAGTGTGCGATTTGCTAGACATTCTGGTGACGGTGCGTCCCCGTGGGTGAAGATGGCCTCGTTGAGCACACTGCAGAGAGAGACGGACGGTACACGTTGTGCAGTCGACAAGGGAGACCGCGGGCGTCACCAACCGCGATCCCGCTGCCGCGCAGGGTGACCGACCGCTGAACGGCGTGTCGCGCGTCGTGGTCGCCGTCCTGACCTACCGCCGCCCCGACGACCTCACCGACCTCCTTCCCCGGCTGCGCGCGCAGGCGTCGGCCGCCCTGCTGCCGGTCGAGGTCCTGGTCGTCGACAACGACCCCGCAGCGTCCGCCCGCGAGATCGTCGAGGCCGCCGCCGCCGTCCCGGGGGCCCCTCTGCGGCACGTCCACGAACCGCGCCCCGGCATCGCCGCCGCCCGGAACCGGGCACTGGTCGAGGCGGACGCTCCCGGTACGCCGGTGACGCACGGTGGCCCGCAGGTCACCCCGGTCGACCTGCTCGTCTTCCTCGACGACGACGAGCGCCCCGGCGACGGCTGGCTGGACGCCCTGCTCGCCGAGCACGGCCGCAACGCCCCGTCCGGTCGCCTCGCCGGGGTGGTGGGCCCGGTGGTCTCCACCTTCGAGGGCCCCCTCGACCCCTGGATCGACGCCGGCGGCTTCTTCACGCGGCGCCGGCTCCCGACGGGCACCCCCGTGGAGGTCGCCGCCACGAACAACCTGCTGCTGGACCTGCGGGTCCTGAGGGCAGCCGGGGTCGACCCGGGCTCGGCGTTCGACGAGCGGTTCGGCCTCAGCGGTGGGTCGGACACCCTCTTCACGCGGTCCCTCACCGGGGCCGGCCTACGGCTCGTGTGGTGCGACGAGGCGCTGGTCACCGACGTCGTCCCGGCCGCGCGAGCGACTCGGGAGTGGGTGCTGCGCAGGGCGTTGCGCAGCGGGAACAGCTGGTCGAGGACGTCGCTGGCGCTCGCCGGGCGTCCCGCTCGGCGGTGGCGGCGGCGGGTCGGGCTGACTGCGGCGGGGGTCCTGCGCGCAGGGGTGGGGGGTGCCGGAGTGGTGGCGGGGACGGTGCTGCGCCGACCGCGCTGGCACGCCCGAGGAGCCCGGGCCGCCGCCCGCGGGATCGGGATGGCAGGCGGGGCCTGGGGGTGGACCTACGCCGAGTACGTCCGCAGCGGGGTCAGCGCAAGGACGAGCACTGCGCCCACGTCGGCAGCGCCCCCGCCGTGAGCGCTTCCTGCAGCGAGGGGGCTCGGCGGTCCCTGTCCGACAACCGCAGCTCGAGCGGGGCGCCGTCGCGACCCGTGGCGGGCCACGCCACTGCGAGGTCGGGGTCGAACGGGTCCACCCCGTGCTCCCGCCCGGGCGCGTACCCCGTCGAGCACAGGTAGACGACGGTCGAGGCGTCGGCCAGGGCGACGAACGCGTGCCCCACCCCCTCGGGCAGGAAGACCGCTCGTCGGTCGACGTCGTCGAGCACGACCGAGGCGGAGCGACCGAACGCCGGGGAGCCGACCCTCAGGTCGACGACGACGTCGAGGACCGCACCGCTCGCGCAGAAGACGTGCTTGGCCTGCCCCGGTGGGACGTCGGCGTAGTGGACGCCCCGGACGACGCCGGCCGCCGAGACGGAGCAGTTGGCCTGCGCGAGGGTGAGGTCGCGACCCGTCGCGACGCGCAGGTCGTCGGCGCGGAACCACTCCAGGAAGGTCCCGCGGTCGTCGTCGTGCTGTACCGGGGTGAGGACGTACGCCCCCGGTACGGGAAGTTCTTCGACGTGCACGTTGTGACCCCTTGGTTCCGGAGAGTTCTCCTCTGGTGAGCGACGGCTGCATCAGGCCAGATGACTCTCAGTATGCTGGGCGCTTCACAGGAATCTAGAAAATGGTCACAGGGGGTAGCAGATGCGCTGGGTGGTGACCGGTGCCGGTGGCCTGTTGGCCCCCGACGTGGTCCGCGCCGTGCGCACAGCCGACCCCGCGGCCGAGGTCGTCCCGCTGCGCCGCGCGGACCTCGACGTGCTGGACGAGCGGCGCTGCCACGAGGTCCTCGCCGGCGCCGACGTCGTCGTCAACTGCGCCGCCTGGACGGCCGTCGACCTCGCGGAGTCCGACGAGCCCGCGGCCCACGCCGTCAACGCCGCCGGGGCCGGGACGGTGGCCCGTGCCGCCGCCGCGAGCGGTGTCCGGATGGTCCACTTGTCGACCGACTACGTGTTCGGAGGGAACTCCGGCGGGGTGCCGGAGACCCGCCCCGCCCTCCGCGTCGACGACCCGACGGGGCCGGTCTCGGCCTACGGACGCAGCAAGCTCGCGGGCGAGGAGGCGGTCCTGGCCGCCGGCGGTGACGCCCTCGTCGTGCGGACCGCCTGGGTCTACGGGGCGGCCGGTGGCTGCTTCCCGCGGACCGTCCTGCGGCTGGCGCGGGAGCGGGGGGCGCTGTCCGTCGTCGACGACCAGTGGGGGGCACCCACCTGGACCGCGGACGTGGCCCGGGTGGTCGTCGACCTCGTCGCCGCCGGGGCCCCGGCGGGCACCTACCACGCGACCTCGGCGGGCCGGACGACGTGGTGCGCGTTCGCCCGCGAGGTGCTGGCGAGCGCCGGGGTCGGCGACGTCCCGGTGCGTGCGGTCACCACGGAGGAGTTCCCGACCGCGGCGCGGCGGCCGGAGTTCTCCGTGCTCGACATCGACGGGTTGCCCCGCGTCGGGATCCGACCTCCGGGGGACTGGCGGGAGCGGTGGGCGGTGGCGGCCCCGGAGGTCCTGGAGGCGGTGGGCGCGAGCGCGGCCGGCGCCCTCAGCTGAGGGGGCGCGGACGGTCGAGCAGCCCGAGCAGGTACTCGCCGTACCCGCTCTTGGCGAGGCCGGCCGCCCGTTCGCGCAGCTCGTCGTCGTCGATCCAGCCCTGGACCCACGCGACCTCCTCGGGGCAGCCGATCTTCAGGCCCTGCCGCGATTCCAGGGTTCCGACGAAGTTGCTGGCCGCGAGCATCTGGTCGAACGTGCCGGTGTCGAGCCACGCGGTGCCGCGGGGGAGCACCTCGACGTGCAACCGGCCCCGGCGCAGGTACTCGAGGTGGACGTCGGTGACCTCGAGTTCCCCGCGCGCGGACGGTCGCAGACCGCGCGCGATGCCCACGACGTCGGCGTCGTAGAAGTACAGGCCTGGCACGGCGTAGCTGCTGCGGGGCCGCGCGGGTTTCTCCTCCAGACCCACCACGCGGCCGGTCGCGTCGAACTCGACCGTGCCGTACGCGCTGGGGTCGCGGACCTGGTAGGCGAAGATCGTGGCCCCGCTCACGCCGGTGAACCGGGCGAGCTGCTGCCCCAGCCCGGGACCGTAGAACACGTTGTCCCCCAGCACGAGCGCGACGTCGCCGCCGTCGATGAACTCCTCGCCGATGAGGAACGCCTGGGCCAGGCCGCCCGGTTCGGGTTGTTCGGCGTAGGACAACCGGATGCCGAACCGGGAGCCGTCGCCGAGCAGACGCCGGAACTGGGGGGCGTCCTGCGGGGTGGTGATGACGAGCACCTCGCGGATGCCCGCCAGCATGAGGGTCGTCAGCGGGTAGTAGACCATCGGCTTGTCGTAGACCGCGAGCAGTTGCTTGCTCGTGGCCTGCGTGATCGGGTGCAGGCGCGTGCCCGAACCCCCGGCCAGGATGATCCCCCGCATGGCGTGAGTGTGCCACTACCCTGGGTGGCATGAAGGTGCTGGTCACGGGCGGGGCGGGGTTCATCGGGAGCCACTACGTGCGGACGGCGCTGTCCGGGCCCCGGTCCGCCGAGGTCGCCGAACTCGTCGTGCTCGACAAGTTCACCTACGCCGGGAACCCCGCGAACCTCGACCCGGTGGCCGACGACCCGCGGCTGCGCGTCGTGCCCGGCGACGTCGCGGACGCCGAGGTCGTCGACCCGCTCGTCGCCGCGGCGGACGTCGTCGTCCACTTCGCGGCCGAGACGCACGTCGACCGCTCCATCGCCGGCGGGGCCGACTTCGTGCGCACCAACGTCGCCGGCACCCAGGTGCTGCTCGAGGCGGCCGCCCGGCGCGGTGTCGAGAAGTTCGTCCACGTGTCGACCGACGAGGTGTACGGCTCGATCCCGCGGGGTTCCTGGACCGAGGACAGCCCGTTGGAGCCGAACTCGCCGTACTCGGCGTCGAAGGCGTCCTCGGACCTGCTCGTCCGCGCCTACGGCCGCACCCACGGCGTCCCCGTCTGCACGACCCGGTGCTCGAACAACTACGGCCCCTACCAGTTCCCGGAGAAGGTCGTCCCGCTGTTCGTGACGACCCTGCTGGACGGCGGGACCGTCCCGCTCTACGGCGACGGGGCGAACGTGCGCGACTGGCTGCACGTCGACGACCACTGCCGCGGGATCGACCTCGTCGTCCGCTCCGGCCGTCCCGGGGAGGTCTACAACATCGGGGGCGGCACCGAGCTGACGAACTCCGAGCTCACCGCTCGGGTGCTGGACGCGCTCGGCGCCGACTGGAGCCGCGTGCGGCACGTCCCGGACCGCCCGGGTCACGACCTGCGGTACTCGGTGGACTGCCGCAAGATCCGCGACGAGCTCGGGTACGCCCCGGTGCACGACTTCGCGACCGGGCTCGCCGACACCGTCCGCTGGTACCGCGAGCGCACCGACTGGTGGCGGCCGCTGCTCGCGGCCTGACCGCCCGGTTCCCGGCGCTCAACCGGGAGCCCGACCGCGCCGATCACCCCTGGAGGTCCACGAACCCGGGGGAGGTGAGCGCGTGGCCCGGTCCAGCACCCGGCTGCGGGTCCTCGCCGCCGGGGTCGTCGCCGCGTCCGCGGTCACCGTCGTCTGGTTCCAGACCACGGGCACGGCCGCGCCGCCGTTCTCGGGGTCGGCCCTCGTCGTCGCCCGGGGCCTGGACCTGTCGGCGCAGGCGACGCTGTCCGCCGCGGCGGCGACGACGGCGGACTACGCCGGCGTCTGCTTCACCGACCCGGCGGGGGCGCGCGTGGACTTCCCGCTGACCCGCCACGTCGAGGTCTCCGGTGACGCCGTGCACCTGACGAGCACCGGGACCCTGCCCGCCGGGACGTACTCCTTCGGCGGGTGCGTGCGCGTCGACGGGGTCTGGGCCGACGTCGGCCGGCAGGCCCGGCTCGTGGTGGCCGCCGGGTCGGCGCCGACCACCGTCACCACGGCCGGCACGGCCACGACCCCGTCGAGCGCGTCCCCGTCCGCCAAGACCGCCTCCCCGGTCGCCACGGACGACCCGTCGGCGGCGACCGGCGACCTGCCCCGCCGCGACCTGCCGGGCTGGCGCCAGGTGCTCGCCGAGGGTTTCGACACCGACCTCGCCCCGGGAGGCTTCCCCGGCCCGGCCTACTCCGCCCACTGGGCCGGGTACGACGGGTTCCCCGACTCCTCCGGCAGCTTCCGGTACGCCACGAAGGACGTCGCCTCCGTCCACGACGGCGTCCTGGACCTGCACACGCGCACGCAGGACGGCACGGCGCTGGGCGCCGGCGTCGTCGCCCTGGTGAACGGTGACGGCACGTGGGGCGGGCGCAGCTTCGGGCGCTACTCCGTGCGCTTCCGCGCCGACCCCGGTGCCGGCTGGGGGGCGGCGTTCCTGCTGTGGTCCGACGGTGACGACTGGCACGACGGTGAGATCGACTTCGCCGAGGGGATGACGACGGCGACCTCGGTCGACGCGCACAACCACGACCTCACCACCCCGGCCGCGAACGCCCTGTCGGTGTTCACCCCCGGGACGTGGGACCAGTGGCACACGGCCACCGTCGAGTGGACCCCGCAGGCCGTGACGTTCTTCCTCGACGGCCGCCGCACCGGGAGCTCCGCGACCGTCCCGACGAAACCCCTGCACCTCGTCCTGCAGACCGTCACGGGCAAGACGGTGCCGCCCGCGGACTCCCAGGCCCACGTCCTCGTCGACTGGGTCGCCGCCTGGGAACGGTCCTGACCCGTTGCGCCACGTGGGTCGCGCGGCTCGCCCGAACGGGCGCCGCAGCGCTCACCCCGGTTCCCGCACCCGGCCCCGCCCCGCACGATGGACCGACACGTGCGGCGAGGAGGGGAGGACCACCGGGTGAGCGGGACGTCCAGGACCCGCCGGTCGTTCCTCGCGACCCTCGGTGCGAGCGCCCTCCTGGTGACCGCCGGCTGCTCGGACGGGGCCACCCCCGCCGGACCGGTCCTGTTCCACGAGGAGTTCCCCGACGACGCCGCCGAGGGGGAGTTCCGCCACGTCTACGGCGACCGGTTCGACGTCTACCCGACGGGGTGGCGGGACACGTCCAAGCGCGGGGTGTACCGGCCCGACCAGGTGCTGTCGGTGCAGGACGGCCGGTTGCGGTTCCGGCTGCAGCAGGTCGACGGCGAACCCGCGTCCGCGGCCGTCGTCCCGCGCCTGCCCCACTACGGCCAGCGCTACGGCCGCTACACCGTCCGCCTGCGCGCCGATCCCGTCCCGGGCTGGAAACTCGCGTTCCTGCTCTGGCCGGACAGCGAGCGGTGGCCGGACGACGGCGAGATCGACTTCCCCGACGCGGACCTGCAGCACACCGTCGGCGCCTTCCTGCACCACGCCGACCCCGCGGGGACGGTCGAGGAGTTCCCCACCGGAGCCCGGCTCGACGACTGGCACACCGCCGTCGTGGAGTGGAGTCCCGGCCTCGTCCGGTTCCTGCTCGACGGGACCCTCGTCGGGTCCTCGACGACCGGGGTGCCCGACACCTCCATGCACTTCGTCCTGCAGACCGAGACCGGCAGCACCGCGACCCGGCCCGGCGGACTGCCCACCGCGGAGGCGCTCGTGGAGGTCTCCGACGTGAGGATCGAGAGCCACCCGTGGACCTGACCCCCGCTCACCCCCTCGAGGAGCGCGCGTGAGCGCCGACACGCCCACCCGGCCGGCCCCCGAGGAGTCCGCGCCGCCGCCGGCACCGCCCTCGACGAGCCCCGCGGGGTCCTCGACGCTCTTCGGCCGCGGCCTCCTCTACGTCGTCGTCGCCGGCATGCAGCTCGTCTCCAGCGCCTTCGTCTCCCCCGTCCTGGCCCACGTCCTCGGCGACCCCGCGGCCCTGGGCACCCTGGCCCTCGCCGTCTCGGTGCACCAGCTGCTCATCGCCTTCGTCCTGCTCGGGGTCGACCAGGCCGCCGTCCTGCGCGCCAGCCAGGACGGCGACGACCGGGTGGCCCGCAGCCTGGCCACGACGGCGCTGCTGCTGGCGACGGCCTGCACGACCGTCGTCTGGGCCACCGCGGCCTGGTGGGGGCCGTTCACGGGGTTCACCGACCGGCCCGTCCTGTTCCTCACCGTCGTGTGGACGGTGCCGACGGCGGGCGCGTTCGTCGCCCTCGGGCTGCTGCTCGCCGCCGACCGCCTGCGGCCGTACACCGTCATCACCGCCGTCTCGACGGTCGGGGGACAGCTGCTGGGCGTCGGCCTCGTCCTGGGCCACGTCGAGGCGGCCGGTCCGACGGGCGTCGCCCGCTACGTCACGGGGCTCGTCGTCGCGGACGCCGTGGGGGCGGTCGCGGGGCTCCTCGTCACCCGGCCGCGCTGGCGCGGCGCCTTCCACCGCCCCACGGTCGGCCCCGCCCTCGCCTTCGGCGTCCCGCTCGTCCTCAGCGCCCTGTCCGGGTACGTGCTCAACGCCGGCGACCGCATCGTCCTGCAACGGCTCGTCGGGCCCGCCGAGGTCGGCCGCTACCAGATCGCCTACACGCTCGGCTACGTCGCGACCCAGGTCATCGCGCTGGCGAGCTCGCTGTGGACCCCGCGGTTCGCCGCCGTGGCCGACCGCGCCGAGCGCTGGGTGCTCGTCGGCGCGACCCGCGACACCATCTACCGGCTGCTGTCCCCGGTCGTGCTCGGCATCGTCCTGGGCGCGCCCGTGGCGCTGCGCGTCATCGCGCCGGAGAGCTTCCAGCCGGCCGGGCTGCTGGCCGTCGTCTACGTCGTCGTGCTGAGCGCCTACGCCGGCGCCGCGGGCACGGCGACGAGCCGCATGCTCGTCATCGAGCGCCGCACCCGTCCGCTGGCCGTCGTCTCGATGCTGGTGGCCGCGCTCAACATCGGCCTGAACCTCGTCCTCGTACCGCACTGGGGGGCCCTCGGGGCGGCCGTCGCCACGCTCGTCGCGTTCTGCGCGCTCAGCGCCGCTCAGCGCTGGTGCGCCCGGGGCCTGGGCACCTTCCCCCGGGCGTCCCGGCGGCTGCACGCCGAGATCCTCCTCGTCAGCGCGGTGGCGGGGGCGACGGTGCTGCTGCCGCAGGACACGACGACGAACGCGGTGCGCTTCGCGTTCGCCCTGGCCTGCCTGCCGTGGTGCCTGGTGCTGCTCCGGCGGGCCCGACGGGTGCTGTGACCTCACCGGCCGGGGCCCGGCCGGGGCCGGACACGGACGGGTGCACCCCGCCGGGTCGCAATCCGGCCGCGGCGCCCCGGACGGCCCACCCCCGCCCGGCGGGAGGTGCCCAGGACGGCTGCGGAGCGTGACGATCGAGGAGGACCCGGTGCCACCGGGTCCGGACGACGGGGGAGGGGGAGCCGTGGACGGACGTCTGCGCGCCGGCGCCACGGCGGTCGCGACGCTGCCCCTGCGCGGCGGGCTGTCGTTGCGCCGGGCCCACGAGCCGCGACCCGACGGTCCCGTCGCGCCCGCCGACGGGACGACGACCGGTCCCGGACCGGTGCCCTCGCGCCGTGGAACCCGGCTGCGGACGCGCCCGGTCCCGTCCAGGAACCCGTCGGCAGGGACGGTGGCACGTACCGCGGGGGGCCGGCCCGACGTCCGGGCCCTGCGCGTCCTGCACCTCCTGCGGGTCCCGCTCGTCGTCTCGCTCGTCCTGGCCGTCGCGGTCCCGGCCCTCGCCGCCCTCGGGCTGCACCCGCCCGGCCGGGCGCTCGCCGCGGTCCTGTTCGTCACGCTCGTCCCGGGGTTGCCGCTGGCGCTCGCCCTGCGGTTGCCGAACCTCCTCGTGACGGCCGCCCTGGCGGTCGCGCTGAGCTTCTCCTGGGCCCTCGTGCAGGGCACGGCCGCGCTCGTCACCGGGTTCTGGCACCCCGTGGGGTCCGCCTGGTCCGGCACGGTCCTCGCCCTGGCCGCCACGGCGGTCCTGCTGCGCCGCAGCCGTTCCGCCCGTGCCCGCGTGCAGGCGGTCGGGTGGCCCGCCACCCCCGGCCGGCGGCTGCGCGGCGGGCGGTTCCGGGTCCTGGCGCTGGCCCTGCTGCTGGCGGCGGCGGGTCTGTGGTGGTGGGGGACCCGGGACCTTCCCCTGGACCGCGTCTCGTCCCTGGGGCTGCTGCCCGTGCTCGGGTGGCGCATCGTCGCCGCCCTCGTCCTGACGGCCGTCGTCACGGTGCTGGCGCTGCGCCGCCGCGCCCCCGACCAGCTCGTCCTCGTCGGGGCGACCGTCCTGCTCGCCCTCGTCGGCTACACCACGGTGTCGGCCGCGGACGGGTACGGAAGCGTCCCGACGGCGTGGGTCCACGTCGGGTTCATCGAGTACGTCTCCACCCACGGCGCGGTCCCGGCCGGGGTCGACGCGCGCTTCAGCTGGCCGGCGTTCTGGGGGGCGGGCGCGCAGCTCGTCGCGCTCGCCGGGGTCCCCGACGCCCGGACCTTCCTCGTCCTGGCCCCGCTGTTCTCGGCCCTCGTGGACCTGCCCGCGCTGCTGCTCGTCGGCCGGGTCGTGACGGGGTCGCGGCGCTGGGCGTGGGCCGCCGTCTTCGCCGGCATGCTGACGAACTGGTACCAGCAGGACTACTTCTCCCCGCAGGCCACGGCCCTCACGTGCTACCTCGCCGTCCTCGCGACCTGCCTGTGGCTGGCCCGGCTGCCGGGTGCCGGGACGTCCCCGGCCGCGGCCGCCGGGACCTGGCGCCGTCGCGTCGCCGTGGCCCTGCACCGGACGCCCGCCGACCCGTCGGGCACGAGCCCGGCGTCCCTGCGCGCCCTTCTCCTCGCCCTCGTCCTCGTGACGGCCGGCATCGTCGCCGCCCACCAGCTCACGCCGCTGACGCTGCTGCTGACCCTCGGCGTGCTCACCGCGACCGGGCACGCCCGGTTCCGGTTCCTGTGGGTCGTCGCCGCCGTCCTGTTCGCCGGGTGGTTCAGCTACGGCGCCACCGACTTCTGGCGCGGGCACCTCGCGATGGTGCTGGGGGACGTCGGGCAGGTGGGGTCGTCCCTGGGGGCCGGGGTGGCCGACCGGCTCACGGGCGACCCCACGTACCAGCACGCCCAGTACGTGCGGATGGCCTGGTCGGGGCTGCTCTTCCTGCTCGCCCTCGGCGGCCTCGTCAAGGGGCGCCGCCGGCCCGGCGCGCTGCTGCTCGCCGGACTGGCCGGTGCCCCCTTCGGGCTCATGGCCGTGCAGAGCTACGGCGGCGAGGTCGTCATCCGCTGCTTCCTCTTCGCCTCCCCGGTGCTCGCACCGCTCGCGGTCGTGGCGCTGCGCGACCTCGTCGCGCCCGGCGCCGCCCGTCCCAGCCGCGGTCGGCACCGGCACCACGCCGTGCGTCCCGTGGTCACGGAGTCCGCGGTCGTCGCGGGTGCCGTGGCGCTCGCCGTGGTGGCGGGGTTGCTGCTCGTGGGCACGCGTGGCCTCAACACGTCCTTCGAACGCACGACCCCCGGACTCGTGGCGGCCTCCGAGCGGTACTTCGCCCTGGCCGGTCCGCACGACGCCGTCGCCACGACGCTCGAGGGGTCCGGCCTGGCCCCGCGGTACCCGGTCGCGTCGCCGAACGAACGGCTCCTCGACGTCGACGCCTGCCTGTCCGACGGGCTCGCGTCCTGCTTCGGCGACGACCCGCCGGAGTTCGTCCTGCTGAGCTCGGAGCAGGAGGCCCTCGGGGAGCTGCAGCAGGGCCGCTCCACGGGGTGGTTGTGGCAGTTCGGCGACCGCCTCACGAGTTCGGGCCGCTACCACGTCGTGGGGCGCTGGACCGACGCGCTCCTGCTGCAGCGCAGCGCCTGACGCACCCGCCGAACCACGAACCCACGTCCTGGAGGACCCGGTGCACCACCTCGTCGAACCGATCCTCGACGGCTCGCTCGCCGCGCTGTTCCCGCGTGGGGTGACCCGGGCGCTGGCGTCCTGGCTGGGTCTGGTCCTGCTCGCCGTCGCCGGTGCCGGCGCCCTGGCCCTCGACCTCCGCCGGCGGCCGGTGGTCGCGGGAGGTCCGGCCGCGTCCGCCGGCGCCGGCCGGTTCCTCACCCCGGTCCTCCTGACCGTCGTCGTCGGCTGCGGGCTGCTGGCCGCCCTGGCCACGCTCGTCCGGTTCTCGCTGGCGCTGTCGTCGTGACGGGGGTCCCGCGTCCGCTGCGACTGGCGTACCTCGTCTCCTCCTACCGGTCCGGCGAGCAGCTCGCGCGGTTGCTGCGCACCCTGCGACGCAACGACCCCGCCGCCGAGATCGTGCTGCTGCACAACGGCTTCGAGAACCCGCTCGACCCCGCCGTCGTCGACGCCGTCGACGGGCACCTGCACCTGACGACCGCACCGGTCGTCTGGGGGGACGCGAGCCTGGAACGCGAACGGCACCGCGTGCTGCGCTGGGTCCTGGCCGAGCTCGACGTCGACTGGGTCGTGACCCTGTCCGAGCAGGACTACCCGGTGGCCCCCGCCGCCGACCTGCACGCGCGACTGCGCGACACCCCGGCCGACGCGGTCCTCGACGCGCACCCCGTGGCCGCGACGGGCGACCCGGCCGTGGCCCGGGACCTGCGGCGGCGCTACGGGTTCCGGTACGCGACCCTGCCGTCGTGGCCCGGCGGTCGCCGGTCACCGCGGGCCCTGCGCCGCGCGGGCGAACTGCTGGCGGAGGTCCTCGAGCGGACCCAGCCGTTCGTGCGGCTGTACCTGCTGCCCGTCGGGACGGGGCTCCCGCCGAAGGTGGGCCGGCGCGCCGCACCGCCTGTCGCGGGGTGCGAGCTCTGGTGGGGTTCGGCCTGGTTCGCCCTGTCCCGGCGCGCCGTCGCCGCGCTCCTGCAGCGGTTCGAGACCCCCGAGGGCCAGGCCCTGCTGGACTTCTTCGACCACACGGTCATCCCGACGGAGGCCGTCGTGCCGACGCTGCTCGCCGCCGAACCCGGCCTCGTCGTGGAACGCGCCGCGCTGCACGAGATCCGGTTCAGCGACCCGGGCAGCGGCCGGCCCGACGAGTTCGGCGTGGCCGACCTGCCGCACCTGCTGGGGTCCGGGCGGTTCCTCGCCCGCAAGTTCACCCCGGGTGACCCCGTGCTCGACGCCCTCGACGTCGCGACCGGCCCGGCGCAGTCCGCCGTGGGTTCCCCCGGCTGACCGCGGCGCGAGCCCGGCCCGACCCATGCCGGGTTCCTGCCGGGTTCCTGCCGGGTTCCTGCCGGGTTCCGGCCGGGTTCCGCTCAGGCCCGGGCGCTGCGGGCGCGCAGGTACAGGGCGGGGCCGGCGAGCATCCCCGTGAGTTCGCGGCGCAGCAACCCCGGGACCGGGCCGGACGCGCTCTCGTGCGCGGTCGCCCGGTTCCGCCCGCGGACCCCGGCGACGGTCCCGGCGAGCCGGACCAGACCGGCGGGCACCGCCCGCAGCACCCCCGGCCGCGTCACGGGGTCCAGGAGCAGTTTCGCGTAGAACGCCGTCAGCCCCGTCCCGTAGCCGTACATCTGGTCCGCGAGTTCCGCGGCCGTGCTCCGGTGGTGGTGCCAGACCACGGCGGAGGGTTCGACCGCCAGGGCCCCGCCGTGCACCAGGGTCTGCACGAACGCGTCGAGGTCCTCGCCCCCGCGGGTGGCCGTCCCGGCGCCGAGGAGGACGTCGAACCCGCCGCGCCGCAACAGGTCCGCCCGGCGGAAGGCCACGTTGGCCCCCGTGCCGAACACCCCGGCCGCGTACGGGTGCATCGGGTTCTCCGCCCGCCCAGTCGCCCGGTCGAAGACCCGGGGGGCCCGCACCGTCGACCAGGAGACGCGCGCGTCGAAGTACGCCTCGACCTCGGTGTCGAGGGCGGCCGCGACGGCCAGACCCGTGACGCAGGCGACGTCGGGGCGGCGCGCGAAACCCCGGACCAGTCCGTGCACCCACCACGGGTCGACCCGCACGTCGTCGTCGGTGTACGCCACGACGTCACCCGTGGCCAGTTCCAGTCCGCGGTTGCGGGCGTGCGACAACCCCGGCACGTCCTGCCGCGCGTACCGCAGCCGCGGGTCGCGGGCGGCCGCCGCGGCCACGACGTCGCGCGTGGCGTCGTCGGCGGGGGCGTTGTCGACGACGAGGAGTTCGAGGTCGGGGTAGACGAGCCGGCCGAGGTGCTCCAGGCAGCGCGCGAGCACCTCGGGGCGGTTGCGCGTGCAGACGACGACGCTGACCTTCACGTCCGTGGGGACGTCGGCGAGCGCGTCCTTCGCGGGCGTCCCGGCCCGGCGCGCCCGGACCCGGTCGCGCGCCCCCGCGGGGAGGGCGGCCAGGAGGGCGGCGTCGTCCGGTCCCGGGTGGGCCGGGGCCGTGACGTACCCGAGGGGGTTGCCGTCGAGGCGGACCAGGACGCGGGAGGTGGCCGCCGTGGTGGGGGCGGCCCCGAGGGGTTCGCGGCCCGGCGCGAGGTCGACCTCCGTGCACCAGACGGGGAGGACGGGGAGCTCAGCCACGGCCCGCTCCCGTTCCCGTGCTGCGGGACAGGAGCCCGTACCCGTAGCCGACCGCGGTCGTGGCGAACCCGGCGACGACGGCGGCGGCCTGCTGCAGCCCGGCGGACCCGCGCCCCCGGGCGGTCGAGGCCACACCCCGCAGCACGGCCCGGGGCAGGACCCGGGTCGCGTACGACCGCTCGGAGGACAGGGCGTCCTGCGGACCGACGGCCGCCGCCACGACGGCCTTGGACCAGCCCTCCCAGAAGCACCGGCGCAGGAAGTAGCCGACGGTGGCGCGGTCCCGCCGCACCCGGTGGTGCACCACGGCGGTCGTCGTGTGGACGATCCGGGCGCTGCTGCGGCGGCGGCGCACGCGGATGGACAGTTCCGTCTCCTCGCAGCCGACCGGGTGGCGGCCGACCCGGCCGATCCCCGAGGTGAAACCCCCGGCGGCCAGGAGGTCCGCCCGCCGGAACCCCATGCTCGCGCCGATGGGGTTGCGGATCGCCGCACCGTCGCCCGGCAGGCCCTCGTAGCTGCAGCCGACGACCCAGAGGAACGCCTCGGGGAACCAGTCCGGCCGGCCGGGGGAGTCCCAGACCGGGACGGCGCTGCCCCCGGTGCCGACGACGTCCGTGTCGGCGTACGCGGCGACGCCCGCGGCGACCCAGTCCGCGTCGGGGCGGGCGTCGTCGTCGAGGAACAGCACGACGTCACCGGCCGCGGCGGCCGCCCCGGTGTTCCGCGCGCCCGACAGACCGCGCTCGAAGACGTTCTCCAGCACCGTCGTGCCCGGCCCCAGGGCCGTGCGCGCGAGGTCCAGCAGGTCCGGGGCGTGGTCGACGACGAGCAGCACCTCCTCGGCCGGGCGCGTCTGCGTGCGCAGCGCGGCGAGGCCGGCCACGAGGTCCTCCCACCGGTCGAGCGTGTAGGCGCAGACGACGACCGTCACGCTGGGCGGGGCGGTCCGGTCGCCGGAGCAGGGGGCGGGACCGGCCAGGACGTCGCTCACGAGATCTCCTGCGGGACGGGGCGGGTGGGGTTCTCGGGTGTGCTCCCGGTGGTGCTCCGGGAACGGGCTCCCGCACGGGCGTAGGCGAGCGGACCCCAGGGCATGCCGAGCAGTTCGCGCCGGACGAGCCGGCGGGCGTCCACCACCTCGACGGGCGCGACGTCGGCGGCGGGGTCCCGCGAGGGCTGGACGGTCGGGGGTGCGACGGAACGGGTCGCGGCCCGCGAGCGCGCCCACCGGAGCTTCTCGACGGCGGCCGCGGGGACGAGGGCCGCGAGGGCGTGCAGGTGTCGGCGGTCCTGCCGCACGAGGGCTGTGAGCATCGCGGTGAAACCCACCCCGTTGCCGTGCAGCTGCCGTTCCAGACCCGGTAGGTCCCGCCGGTGGGTGTGGTGCACGACGGCCGCCGGTTCGTACCCGAGGCGGCCCCCGCGCCAGAGGACCTCGACGAGGGCGGCGAGGTCCTCGCCACCGCGGGTCGGGGTCCCGGTGCCGAGGCGGACGTCGAAACCCCGCGGCAGCGCGGTGCGGCGGAACGCCATGTTGGCGCCGGCCCCGAAGGCCCCGATCCCGTAGACGGGGAACTCGCGGAGGACGGTCCCCGTGCCGTCGAGCTCCCGGACGCGGCCCGGCCGGCCCGGGACGGGCGCGACCTGGACGGGGGAGAGCCGTCGGGTCCCCCCGAAACCCCCGTAGTGCGCCTCGTAGGCGCGCTGCGCGGGGGTTTCGAGTTCGGCCGGGACGACGAGCCCGGTGACGACGTCCTCCTCGGGGTGCGCGGCGAACCGGGCGCCCAGGGCCAGGAGCCATCCCGGGTCGACCCGCACGTCGTCGTCGGTGAAGGCCACCACCTCGCCGTGGGCCGCCGCCAGTCCGGCGTTGCGGGCCTGCGAGATCCCGGGCCGGGGCGCGGGGACGCGGTGGACGCGCGGGTGGCGGGCGAGCAACCCCGGCAGCGGGTCGTCGGCGGGCACCACGGGCCGGTTGTCGACGAGCAGGAGTTCCACCGCCCCCGAACCCCCCGGGTGCTGCAGCGCCTCCAGAGCGGACAGGCACCGGTCGAGGTCCTCGACGCGCTGCACGACCGTCGGGACGACGACGCTCACCGTGGGCAGCCCCGCGGGGACCGCGACGGGTTCGGGGTCGGACACCCGCGCGGTGTGCACCGCGGTGGTCAGTTCCCGCCACCGCGCGTCGTGGGGGTCGAGGGGGAGCGGGAGTTCCGCGGTCGCCACCGGGCGGCCCCCGCACCGCACCAGGACCCACGCGGCGGTGCAGCGCTCGGGATCCGGGCGGGCGGCGAGATCCCCGTGCACAGCGGTGGACACGGCGGCGGCCACGGCCGTGGTGAGGTCCGGGGTGGTTCCCGGCGTGAACTCCTCGTCGAGGTCGACGGAGGTGACGAGCACGGCCGTCCCGGTGGTGGTCACGGTGGGTTCCTCCCTCCTCCTGCGCGTGCGTCCCGTCGCGTTCGCGCGGGGACGTCTCCTCACTCACGGTAGGGCTGACGGGCATCCCGAGGGGGTGTGGGGAACCGGAACGGACGAACGCGCTGGGCCGTTGGTGACAGCGGGGAGCGGCGGGACGCCGCGCACCGCAACGGATCGGTGGCGGTGCTGGCTGCGGGGACCCCGGGCAGGCGGGTCCGGAACGCTGCCCGTCGCGGTGCCGTTCGTCACGCAGCGTGGTCAGGAGGCGTTCGGGGTGCGCCGGACGGGTGGCCGGGTGCGCCGGTCGTGTCAGGTCCGTGTCCGGACGGTGCGCGTCCTCCTACGATCGGCGGAGTCGTACAGCGGTCCCGCCCACGGGACCGCCCGTGAGGGCACGTGAAGATCCGCCGGGCGTCCTTGGTCGCCGTGGCCCGGCGGGGAGCGAGAGGCGAAACCGGGCCCCTGATTCCTCAGGGAGCATCATGTCGAACGCATTCCCCACCGTCGCGGCCGGACCCACGGTCAGCGTCGTCATCCCCACCTACAACGAGGCCGCGAACCTCCCGCACGTGTTCGCCCTCCTCCCCGACGTCCACGAGGTCGTCCTCGTCGACGGCCGCAGCGTCGACGGGACCGTCGAGACCGCCCGGGCCCTGCGTCCCGACGTCAAGGTCGTGCTGCAGAACCGTCGCGGCAAGGGCAACGCCATGGCGTGCGGTTTCGCCGCCGCCACGGGCGAGGTCATCGTCATGCTCGACGCGGACGGGTCCGCGGACCCGCGGGAGATCCCCGCGTTCGTCCAGGCCCTCGTGGAGGGCGCGCACTTCGCCAAGGGCACGCGCTTCGCGGCCGGCGGCGGCAGCAGCGACATCACCCGGTTGCGCCGCGTCGGCAACGCCGGCCTGAACCTGGCGGCCAACCTGCTGTTCGGCACGCGGTACTCCGACCTCTGCTACGGCTACAACGCGTTCTGGCGCGACTGCCTCCCGGCCCTGGACCTCGACGCGAGCGGTGAAGCGGTCGACGCCAAGCACTGGGGCGACGGTTTCGAGATCGAGACCATCATCAACACCCGCATCGCCAAGGCCGGGCTGACGATCACCGAGGTGCCGAGCTACGAGTTCGACCGCATCCACGGCGAGAGCAACCTCAACACCTTCCGCGACGGGTTCCGCGTCCTGCGGGCGCTGCTCACCGAGCGGTTCCGCGCCGCAGCGCCCGTGCAGGTGCCCGCCCGTCGCCCGATCGCTGCGGCCCCCGTGGTGGCTCCCGTCGTGGAGAGCGCCGGCCCGCGCGTCGTCGTGCTGCCCGACGTGTCCCTGGCCGACGCCCCCGCGGTCGCCGGCTGAACCGGGGCGCCCGGACCTGCGGAGCCGGACCCGCCGGGGTCCGCGTGGGAGGATCGGCCGCCCGTCCGTCCCGTCGCGAGGAGCCGTCCGTGGGTCTGCGTCCGCCGGGTCCCCGGCTGCCCTGGACGACGGCCGCCGGGTTCCGCCGGGCCCGCGACCGTCGGCTGCTCGGGCTGCGCGCCCTGCCGGTCACGGCGGACTGGCGCGTGGAGGGCCACCTCGTCGAGGTCTCCACCCGGTTCCCCGCACCCAACGTCCTCCTGGCCGAGCACGCGCACGCCGAACTCGCCCTGACCGGTCCCTACGCCGGCCGGACGGCCTACGTGGCCTCCGTCCTCGCGCGGCCGGCCGACGCGGGGCGGCGTGGTGTGCGGCGGGTCCGGGACGACGTGCTCCTGCTGACGAGCGTCGAGGCCCTCGGGGCGCCGACCGAGCTCGTCGTCGGGTTCTCCGCCTCCGGCGAGCCGGTGCCCTTCCGGTCCGGAACGGCCCAGCTGGCGGTCCTCGCCGGGGCGCTGCGGTCGGCCGGACCGTCGGTCGCGGTCCGCGAACGCGACTTCCTCGCCGTGGGCGACACCTCCGTCAGCCTCGTCGGGCCCTGGCCGCCGGACGGGCCGACGGGCGTGGACCGGATCGTCCCGGCACGGCTGGCCCTGCTGGCCGAACTCGCCGACGCCCTCGAGCGCGGCGAGATCTGAGAACTCCCGCACTCCGGTGCGGGCCGCGGTGCAGCGACCGGCGCCCTGGGCGTGGGCGCCCGCTCGCCGGGCTGCGCTGCGCGAACGCGGGCGCCGTCCCCTCCTGGGCATGCAGGACGGGGTCGGCGCCCGTCGTCGTTCCGTGGCCGATCGCCGTCCGGGGGACCCGCTGCCGCGCAGTGCTTCCGGGCCACCCCGGACGGCCGAGCGACCTCCTGCGCCGAACGGTGGACCCGTCGCCGAAACCCCCCGCGCCCACCGTCCCGCCCCGTTCACTGGGAGCGTGAACCCGATGCGGACCCGCACCGCCCTGGCCGGCGTCGCCGCCGGCGCCGCCTGGTTGTCCTTCGCCAGCGACGGCCTGCCCGCCCGAGCGGCCGTCGGCGCCGTCCTCGTCCTGCTGCCCGCCGTGACGCTCGCGGGCCACGTGCGCTCGGTGGGGCGGCGGTCCCGCGGTCCCGCCGTCCTGCCCGTCGTGGCCGCCGGGGTCACCGCGCTGGCCCTCGCGGGGGAGGACCTGGGGCTGCGCCTCGGCACCGAGGGGGGACCCGCGCTCGTGGCCCTCGCCCTGGCCCTGTGGACCGCGCTGCTGCTGCGCCGCCCCGCCCGGTCCGCGGACGCCCCGCTCCCGGCGTCCCTCGTCGCGCAGGCCCCGTTCGTCCCGGTGGTGCCCGCGCCCCTGAGCCCCGCCGACCTGCCCGTGTCCCTGCCCGTGTCCCTGCCCGTGTCCCTGCCCGTGTCCCAGCCCGTGTCCCAGCCCGTGTCCCAGCCCGTGTCCCAGCCCGTGTCCCAGCAGCTGTCCCAGCCCGTGGCCCCGCAGCCGCCGCTGCCGGCCGCCCCGGTGGTGCCCGCGGCGCGGGTCGCTCAGACGAGGCGGTAGAGCGCGACCCAGTCGACCTGCACGTGCCCGGCGGCGCCGGCCGGGGGAGTCCCGCCGGAGGTCTCGGTCTGCAGGACCAGGTGCATCGGCCGGTCCGGGGACACGGGCGTCGACCCCACGAGCACCCCGTCGAGCAGGAACCGCACCCCCTCCGGTCGCCACTCGACCGTCGCGACGTGCCAGTCCGTCGCGCGCACCCCGGTGTCGACGGCCAGCGCGTTCTGCTCCGGGGCGCCGGGTCGGTGCACGAAGCCGTGCACGGTCCCGTCCAGGTCGCCCTCGGGGAAGTCGACCTCGCCGTCGGACCAGTCGTCGGAGTCCGGCCACAGCAACCAGGCCGTCTTGTACCCGGGGACGGCGTCGGCGCGGTAGCGCACGGAGTACCGGCCGTACGTCCAGCCGCCCCACTGCCCGTCGCGCAGCGGGACGGGGGCGGCCACCAGCGGTGTCCCGCCCTCGGTGCGCACGTGCAGGTCGAGCACGCCGTCGTCGACGGACACCACGCGCGCGGGGCGGTAGGTCCCGGCCCCGCTGGTGTCGTGCGCCCCGTCGTACCCGGTCCACCGGCCGGCGTAGGCGGGGCCCGGGAAACCGCCGAGGGGGACGTAGGTCGTGAAGTCGTCGACGAGGACCTGCCGCCACCCGGGCAGGTCTCCCCGGGGCGCCCCCGTGCCCTGCGGGGTCGCGGGCGCAGCGGGTGCCCCGGCGGGAGCCGGCGTGCGGACGTCGCGCAGTCCGCGGGTCACCGTCGCCGGGCGGCCTGCACCGCCCGCGTCGGCGGGAGCGGCGACCACGACCGCGACCGTCGCGGCGAGGAGGGCGGCGCCGGCGACCGAGCGGGGGGAGGTGCGAGGGCGCATCGGTCCTCCCGGGGTCCCGGCGCTCACGGCCGAGCGCGCGCTCAGAACTCTACGTGTCCGAGGTGTTGCTAGGCGTGACAACGGCGGACTCCGGTGCTCCGGGTGTCGGTGCCTCAGGTCCTCACCTACGGTGTGGTCCGTCCGAGCGAACAGCTTGGACACAGCACACCCACAGCGAAGGAGCTCCTGGTGTCGCCTCTCGCCGCCCCGGCCGTCCTGGACCGGCAGCGCACCGTCGCCCCGCCGGGGTTCAACCGGTGGCTCGTCCCCCCGGCCGCCCTCGCGGTCCACCTCTGCATCGGTCAGGTGTACGCGACGAGCGTCTACAAGACCGCCCTCGTCAGCCACTTCGACGTCAGCCAGACGCGGATCGGGCTGGTCTTCTCGATCGCCATCGTCATGCTCGGCCTGTCCGCCGCGGTGTGCGGCACGTGGGTCGACCGCAGCGGCCCCCGCAAGGCCATGGCGGCCTCGGCCACCTGCTGGGTCACGGGGTTCCTCGTCGGCGCGCTCGGCATCGCGACCGGGCAGTTGTGGCTGCTCTACCTCGGGTACGGCGTCATCGGCGGGATCGGCCTCGGCATCGGTTACATCTCGCCCGTCTCGACGCTCATCAAGTGGTTCCCCGACCGGCCCGGGCTCGCCACCGGCATGGCCATCATGGGGTTCGGCGGCGGTGCGCTCATCGCCAGCCCGCTCTCGACGCGGTTGCTGTCGCTCTACGACCCGGCCTACGACTCCACCGTCACCGGCAGCGCCCCCGCGGGATCGGCCGTGGCCCTGCTGTTCCTCACCTTCGCCGTGGTGCACGCGCTGTTCATGGCCTACGGCGCGGCGACGATCCGGGTGCCCGCGCCGGGGTGGGTCCCCGACGGCTTCGACCCCGCCTCGGTCCGCGGCAAGGCGCTCGTGACGACAGCGAGCGTCTCGGCGCGCAACGCCGTCCGGACCCCGCAGTTCTGGCTGCTGTGGGTCGTCCTGTTCTGCAACGTCACCGCCGGCATCGGGATCCTGGAACAGGCCTCACCGATGATCCAGGACTTCTTCCGTTCCGGCAGCGGCGCTTCCGCCGTGTCGGTCGCCGCCGCCGGGGGTTTCGTCGGCCTGTTGTCGATGGCGAACATGGCCGGGCGGTTCGTGTGGTCCTCGACGTCGGACGTCATCGGGCGCAGACCCGTGTACATGGGGTACCTCGGCATCGGGCTCGTCGCGTACTTCCTCCTCGCGACGTTCGGGCAGCGCAGCACCGCGTTGTTCGTGCTGTTCGCCGTCGTCATCCTGTCGTTCTACGGCGGGGGTTTCGCGACCGTCCCGGCCTACCTGCGCGACCTGTTCGGCACCTTCCAGGTCGGCGCGATCCACGGCCGGTTGCTCACCGCCTGGTCGGCCGCCGGCATCGCCGGTCCGCTCATCGTCAACGGGTTCCTCGACGCGCAGGGCGACCCCGGCAGCCTCACGGCCGCCGCGTACCGCCCGGCGCTGCTGACGATGGTCGCCGTCCTGGCCGTGGGGTTCGTGGCCAACCTCCTCGTCCGCCCGGTCTCGGAACGTTTCCACGAGCCTGCGCAGGACCGGCGTCCGAGCGGACGGGGGACCCGGTGAACGCCCGGGGCCGGGTCGTCGCCGGCTGGGCGCTCGTCGGGATCCCGCTGGCCTACGGCGTCGTGGAGACCCTCGTGCGGGCCTCGCGGTTGTTCACCGGCTGAGGGTCCTCACCGGCGCAGGGGGACGGTCCGGGCCCCCGTCACCGCGACGAGGTCGGCGGGGGCCAGTTCCACCTGCAACCCCCGCCGGCCCGCGCTGACGAGGACGGTGGCGAAACCCTGCGCCGAGTCGTCGAGGAACGTCGGCAGGGCCGTGCGCTGCCCGAGCGGGCTGATGCCGCCCACGACGTACCCGCTGCTGCGCTGCGCCCGGGCGGGATCGGCCATGGCGGCCTTCTTGCCGCCCGCGGCCGCCGCCAGGGCCTTCAGGTCGAGCATCCCCGCGACGGGGACGACCGCGCACACCAGGTGCCCGTCGACGTCGGCCAGCAGCGTCTTGAAGACGCGGTGCTCGTCGACGTCCAGACCGCCCGCCCGCAACGCCCGCACCGCGTCGTCACCGAAGCCGTCCCCGGCGTGCGCACCCGTCGCGTACGGGTGCGCCGTGTGCGCGACGCCGCGGTCGGCCAGCACCTTCAGCGCCGGGGTCCCGGCGTCCGCCCGCTTCGCCACCGCGGACCCTCCCTAGTTCGAGTTCACGGGCCAGACGGGCAGTTCCGTGGCCGGGACCGCGCCGAACGTGCTGATGAGCGAGGTCTCGCGCCGCAGCAGCTCGAGCTCGGCCTGCAGCCGGGCGACGGTGTCGGGCGCCTCCAGGAGCCGCTGCCGCTGGTCGACGTCGAGGACCGCGGCGGCCGCGACGAGGTAGGACAGCACCCGCGGGTCGTCGGGCGCCTCGGCCCCGCCGATGTCGAGCACGTCCCGGTACTCGTCGAACGAGCGGCTCACCGCGTCGGCCAGCACCGTCAGCCGGCCGTCGCTGTCGTCGTCCTCGACGTCGTCGTCGCCGAACGGCTCCACCAGGCCGGTGAGGTACGGCGTCCCCGCGGACTCGTCGATGCCGACGAGCCGGAAGCGGCTCGCCCCGACCGTGACGATCTCGTAGCGCCCGTCCTCGGTCTCGGAGACCTCCCGGACCAGAGCCACACACCCCACGGTGTGCAGGGCCTGCAGGTTGCCTGTCCCGACCTCGTGACCGGACTTGATGGCGACGACGCCGAAGCCCCGCACGTCCGCGTCCTCGGCGTCCTCGCCGGGCGCGAGCCCCGTGTCCGGGCCGGCGTCGTCGCCGAGGTCACCGACGAGGTCCTGGACGAGCACCCGGTACCGGGGTTCGAACACGTTGAGGGGCAGCACCAGTCCGGGGAACAGGACACTGCCCAGCGGGAACAGCGGGAGGCGTTGCGGCACGCGGGCCACCCTAGGACCTCCGGCTCGTAGACTCCTGCCCCGTGAGCACCCCCGCCCCGTTCCTGCGCCGCATCGACCTGCGCGGGCAGGTCCTGGACGCGATGTCGCTGCGCGCGGTCGTCCCGCGCGCCGACGTGGACGTCGCGGCCGCCCTGGCGAGCGTCGCCCCGATCTGCGAGGACGTCCGCGCCCGCGGTGTTCCCGCCCTGCTGGAGCTGACCGAGCGCTTCGACGGCGTCCGCACCGATGACGTCCGGGTGCCGGCGCAGGCGCTCACCGACGCGCTCGCCGCCCTGGACCCCGACGTCCGCGCGGGGCTGGAGGAGTCGATCCGCCGTGCGCGCCTCGTCGCCACCGACCAGCTGCGCGGCACCACCACGACGGAGGTCGTCCCGGGCGGTCGCGTCTCCGAGCGCTGGGTGCCCGTCGGCCGGGTCGGGCTCTACGTGCCCGGCGGCCGGGCCGTCTACCCCTCCAGCGTCGTCATGAACGTCGTGCCCGCGCAGGTCGCGGGGGTCGGCTCGATCGCCGTGACCACCCCGGCGCAGAAGGAGTTCGGCGGGTCCGGCCACCCGACGGTCCTCGCCGCGTGCGCGCTGCTGGGCGTCGAGGAGGTCTACGCCGTCGGCGGGGCCCAGGCCATCGCGATGTTCGCCTACGGGGCGCGCGACGCCGACGGGACCGTCGTCGTCGAACCCGTCGACGTCGTCACCGGGCCGGGCAACATCTACGTCGCCTCGGCCAAGCGGTACGTCCAGGGGACCGTCGGCATCGACTCCGAGGCCGGCCCCACCGAGATCGCCGTCCTCGCCGACGCCACGGCCGACCCCGGCCACGTCGCCGCCGACCTCGTGAGCCAGGCCGAGCACGACCCGATGGCCGCCGCCGTCCTCGTCACCGACTCCCCGCAGCTCGCCGACGCCGTCGACGCCGCCCTGGTCGGCCGCGTCGCGGCGACCAAGCACGCCGGGCGCATCGAGCAGGCCCTGCGCGGCCCGCAGTCCGCGGTCGTCCTCGTCGACGACGTCGAGGCCGGCCTGGCCGTCGTCGACGCCTACGCCGCCGAGCACCTGGAGATCCAGACCGCCGACGCCGCCGCCGTCGCGGCCCGGGTGCGCAACGCCGGCGCGGTCTTCGTCGGGCCGCACACGCCGGTCTCCCTCGGCGACTACTGCGCAGGCTCCAACCACGTCCTGCCGACCGGCGGGACGGCCTCGTTCTCCGGTGGTCTCAGCGTGCAGACGTTCCTGCGCGGCATCCACGTCGTGGAGTACGACGAGCGGGCGTTGCGCGAGGTCGCGCCGCACGTCGTCGCGCTCGCGCAGTCCGAGGACCTGCCTGCCCACGGCGAGGCCGTCAGCGCCCGATTCGAGGGGACCGCCCCGTGACCGACGAGACCCCCGACGTCCCCGAGTTCGACTTCGACGCCGAGTTCGCCAAGGCCTTCGGCCCGAAGAAGCCCGTCCGCTCCGTGATCGTCGCGGGCATCGCGCAGGCGCGGGCGCTCGCCGACCTCCTGCCGGCCCACGACGTCCACGCGCACGTCGTGGCCGTGAAGGGGATCGGCACGGTGCTCGTCACCCACGACCCGGGCACGGGGGAGCAGGACGTGCAGACGCTGTCCACCGCCGTCCCGCAGGCCGAGTTCGTCCTGTTCACCGTCGGCGAGGAGTCGATCGAGGGGCAGACGTGGACGGGCGGCACCCGTGGGGACGACCCGAAGCCGGGTCTGCTGCTGTCGGTGTGGCCGGACCTCGTCCAGGACCTCGTCCTCGGCAAGGCCGACCCCGCCGAGCACGCCGTCCCCGACGAGGAACCCCGCAAGGGCGCGTTCTGGAAGCGGCGACGCGGTCGCGACGACGACCCCGCCTGACCGCCACCCGCACCCGCCGCCCCTGACCCTCCGTCACCGCGGCCCCGGTCCCTGGGGGGATCGTTGACGCCACGCGCCGGTAGGTTCGGCTCGTAGCGTCGACGAGTCCACCCGGCGACGCCTCCGAGGTGACGGAGCGTGACGGGGTGGGGTCGGGCGTCAGGAGTCGAAGCGCGCGGCGGCCCGCATCTTGTTCGTCACGTCGAGCGCGGCCACCTTGTACGCCTCGGACAGCGTCGGGTAGTTGAAGACCGTGTCGACGAGGTGGTCGACGGTCCCGCCGCACGTCATGACCGCCTGCCCGACGTGCACGAGCTCCGTGGCCGACGTCCCGACGACGTGCACGCCGAGCAGCTTGCGGTCCTCCGTCGAGACGAGCAGCTTGAGCTTGCCGTGCGAGTCGCCGACGATCGCGCCACGCGCGAGCTCGCGGTACCGGGCCACCCCGACCTCGTAGGGGACGGCCGCGCGGGTCAGCTCGTCCTCGGTGTGACCGCAGTAGCTGATCTCGGGGATCGAGTAGATCCCGATGGGCTGCAGCTCGATGAGCGAGTTCACCTGCTCGCCGAACGCGTGGTACGCGGCGAGGCGGCCCTGCTCCATGGAGGTGGAGGCCAGCGCCGGGAAGCCGATGACGTCGCCGACGGCGTAGATGTGCTCGACCTCGGTGCGGAACTGCTTGTCGACGACGAGCCGGCCGCGCTTGTCGGCCTCCAGGCCGGCGGCGGAGAGGTCGAGGGAGTCCGTCGCACCCTGGCGGCCCGCGGAGTACAGGACGGTGTCGGCGGGGATCCGCTTGCCCGAGGCGAGGGTCGTGACGGTGCCCTGCCCGTCGGCCTGGACCTTGACGACGGACTCGCCGAGGCGGAACGCCACGCGCAGGTCGCGCAGCTCGAACTTCAGGGCCTCGACGATCTCGGAGTCGCAGAAGTCCAGGAAGTTCGGGCGCGACTCCACGACGGTGACCTTGGTGCCCAGCGCCGCGAACATCGAGGCGTACTCGATGCCGATGACACCGGCGCCCACGACGACGAGGGTCTGCGGGATCTCGGCGAGCTGCAGCACACCGTCGGAGTCGACGACGCGGCCGGAGCCGAAGTCGACGTCGGCGGGGCGGGCGGGGCGGGTGCCGACGGCGATGACGAACTTGTCGGCGGTGAGGTGGCGGACCGGCAGGCCCGGGGCCTCGACGGCGACGCTGTTCGGGCCGGTGAAGCGGGCCATCCCGTCGTACAGGTCGACGCGGTTGCGCGAGAGCTGGTCGCGCACGACCTCGGCCTCGCGGCGCACGACGTGGGTGGTGCGGGCCGACAGGTCGGCCATCGTGATGTCCTGCTTGACGCGGAAGTTCGCGCCGTAGACGTCGCGCACGCTCATGCCCGTCAGGTGCACGACCGCCTCGCGGAGCGTCTTGGACGGGATCGTCCCCGTGTTGACGCAGACACCGCCCATCATCGAGCCGCCGTCCACGAGGGCCGCGTGCTTGCCGAGCTTGGCCGCCGCGATGGCCGCCTTCTGCCCGCCGGGGCCGGAACCGAGGACCAGGAGGTCGTAGTGGTCGCGCATGGTCACATCTTCGGCACCCTGACCGCGATTCTGCAGCCGTGTCACATGAACGTCACACGACGCTGGGTGACGTCACCTCCCGGCAACGTGCCGCCCCCACCCTGCGAACGTTCCCAGATCGGGACCCCCCAGACCTTCCGCACCGACATCCGGATGTCCTAGCGTGAGGACCGTCACGACCCGATGAAGCGTCCGGAGGAACACCCCTCGTGCCTGCCATGAACGTGGCCGTGCTCGGGTGCTGGCACGTCCACGCCAAGGACTACGCCCGCTCCGCAGCCGCCCACCCCGACACCACCCTCGTCGCCGCCTACGACCCCGACCCGACGCTGGGCCGGCCCCTGGCGGACGACTTCGGCGTCGAGCTGACCGACGACCTCGACGCGCTGCTGGCGCGCGAGGACGTCCACGGCGTCACCGTCACCACCGAGACGACGGCCCACACCGACGTCATCTCCCGCGCCCTCGCCGCCGGCAAGCACGTCTTCACCGAGAAGCTGCTCGCCCCCACCGTCGAGGAGTGCGAGCGGCTCGTCGCCCAGGCCGCCGACGCCGGGCTGGCCCTCGTCGTCTCCCTGCCGCGCCTGTACGCGGGCTACACCCTCGCCGTCCGCGAGCTGCTGGACTCCGGCGAGCTCGGCACCCTCACCTACGGCCGGGTCCGCCTCTCCCACGACGGCGCCGTCCACGGGCGCGGTGCTGCGAGCGGCGGCGGGGGCTGGCTGCCGGACCGGTTCTTCGACCCCGGACCGGCCGTCGGCGGCGCCCTCACGGACCTCGGCTGCCACCCCGTCTACCTGACGCAGCTCTTCCTGGGGACCGACCCGCAGACGGTCCGCGCGGTCTACGCGAACGTCACCCCCCGCGACGTCGAGGACCACGCCGTCGTCACGGTCGGCTACGAGGACGGCCGCATCGGCGTCGTCGAGGCGGGTTTCGTCAGCAACGACGCCTTCACGATCGACGTGCACGGCACCGAGGGTTCCGTGCACTACACCGACTCCGGCCACCGCCTGTGGCGCCGCCACCCCGACGGCCGCACGGAGGACCTCACCGTCCCCGCCGACGCCCCCGACGCGTTCGCGCAGTGGGTGCAGCACGCGACCGCCGGGACCCGGGCCACGGAGAACCTCCAGCGCGCCGTCGACCTCACCCGCCTCGTCGTGCGGGCCAACCACGCAGCAGGGACGAAGGAGTGAACGCCACCATGACGCAGCGCGTCGAGGGAACCGTCAAGGTCGGGCTCATCGGCGGGGGCGGCATCACCCGCGCCCACGTCAAGGGGTACCGCGAGCACGCCGCCAGGATCGGCGTCACCGCGGTCGCCGACGTCGTCGAGGAGGCGGCGAACACCCGCGCGGCCGAACTCGGGGCGCAGGCCTTCACCGACTACCGCGAGATGCTCGCCACCGCCGACATCGACGCCGTCGACATCTGCCTGCCGCACCACCTGCACGCCGACGCGATCATCGCGGCGGCCGAGGCCGGCAAGCACGTCCTGTGCGAGAAGCCGTTGTGCCTCACCGCGGACGAGGCCGCCCGGGTCGCCGCGGCGGTGCGCTCGGCCGGGGTCACGCTGATGTGCGCGCACAACCAGCTGTTCTTCCCCTCCGTCGCCAAGGCGAAGGAACTCCTCGACTCGGGGATCCTCGGCACCGTCTACGAGGTCCGCACGACGGACAGCTTCCACAACGACTTCGACCCCTCGAACATGGGGTGGCGCGCCTCGGCCAAGACGTCCGGCGGCGGCGAACTCATCGACACGGGGTACCACCCGACGTACCTGCTGCTCCACCTCGCGAACGCCCAGCCCACCGAGGCGACGGCGTTCCTCTCCACGCACCGCCTGAAGTTCATGGAGGGCGAGGACTCCGCGCAGGTCCTCGTCCGCTTCGAGAACGGCGTCGTCGGCCAGATGGTCACGAGCTGGGCCTACGACCCGGCCCCGGGCACCGAGAAGTTCTCCGTCGTCGGCGAGCTGGGCTCGCTGACCGGCACGGCGAACTCGGTGACCTACCGGCTGCGCACGGGGGAGGAGGAGACGTTCTCGTTCGAGGACGTGGACTCCTTCGTCGAGGAGATCGGCGCCTTCGCCGACTGCCTGCGCGAGGGCACCCGCCCGATCCACACCGAGACCGAGGGCATCGCCGTCCTCGGTGTCCTGCTCGCGGCCTACGAGGGGGCGCGGACCGGGACGATCGCCAAGGTCCTCAGCGTCTGACGCCTGCCCACCCCGCACCACCCGGACCGCCCGTCCCACCCCCGCCGGGGTGGGGCGGGCGGTCCCGCGCGTCTGGGACACTGCTGCCGTGACCGAGACGACCACGCTGGCCGACCTGCCGCTGCGCGAGGACCTGCGGGGCGAGCACCCCTACGGCGCCCCGCAGCTGCACGTGCCGGTGGTCCTCAACGTCAACGAGAACCCCTACCCGGTCGCGCCCGAGGTCGTCGCCGACATCGCCGCCGCCGTCGCGCAGGCCGCGGTCGGGCTCAACCGCTACCCCGACCGCGAGTTCCTCGACCTGCGCGCCGACCTCGCAGCCTTCCTGCGCACCGAGTCCGGCGCCGTGCTGGAACCCGAGCAGGTGTGGGCGGCGAACGGGTCCAACGAGGTCATGCTGCACGTGCTGCAGGCCTTCGGCGGGCCCGGCCGGACGGCCCTGAGCTTCGCGCCGACGTACTCGATGTACCCCGAGTACGCGCGGGACACCCTGACGACGTGGGTGACCGGCCGGCGCGAGGAGGACTTCACCGTCGACGTGGAGCACGCGCGCGAGCAGGTCCGCCGGTACCGGCCCTCCGTGGTCCTGCTGACGAGCCCGAACAACCCGACGGGGACGGCCCTGCCGCTCGCGACGGTCGAGGGCGTGCTCGAGGAGGTCACGGCCGTCGGCGGGATCGTCGTCGTCGACGAGGCGTACGGGGAGTTCCGCCGGGCCGGCGTGCCCAGCGCCCTGGAACTCCTGCCGCGGCACGGCAACCTCGCCGTCAGCCGCACCATGAGCAAGGCGTTCTCCCTCGCCGGGGCGCGCGTCGGGTACCTGGCCGCGTCGCGGGCGTTCGTCGACGCCCTGCGGATCGTCCGGTTGCCCTACCACCTGTCGGCCGTCACGCAGGCCACGGCCCGGGCCGCCCTCGCGCACTCCGCGGCCCTGCTCTCCACCGTCGACGAACTCCGCACCCGCCGCGACGAGACGGTCGTCTGGTTGCGCGACAACGGTTTCGACGTTGCCGAGTCCGACGCGAACTTCGTCCTCTTCGGCCGCTTCGCCGACCGGCACGCGGTCTGGCAGGGGTTGCTCGACCGGGGTGTCCTCATCCGCGAGACGGGTCCGGCGGGCTGGCTCCGGGTGAGCATCGGCACGGCCGACGAGATGCAGCAGTTCCGAACCGCACTCCAGGAAGTGGTGGCAGACAAGTGAGCCGCACCGCGCGCATCGAGCGCAGCACGAGCGAGTCCTCCGTCCTCGTCGAACTCGACCTCGACGGGTCGGGCCGCACGCAGATCGACACGACGGTGCCGTTCTACGACCACATGCTCACGGCGCTCGGCAAGCACTCGCTCATGGACCTGACGGTCCGGGCGAGCGGTGACACCCACATCGACGTGCACCACACCGTCGAGGACACCGCCATCGTCCTGGGTCAGGCGTTCCGGCAGGCCCTCGGCGACAAGTCCGGCATCCGCCGCTTCGCCGACGCCACGGTGCCCCTGGACGAGGCACTCGCGCACGCCGTCGTCGACGTCTCCGGTCGCCCGTACTGCGTGCACGAGGGGGAACCCGCGGGTCAGGAGTTCCACCTCATCGGCGGCCACTTCACCGGGTCGCTGACGCGGCACGTGCTGGAGAGCTTCGCGTTCCACGCCCAGATCTGCCTGCACGTGCGCGTGCTCGCCGGCCGAGACCCGCACCACGTCGTGGAGGCGCAGTTCAAGGCGCTGGCCCGGGCGCTGCGGTACGCCGTCGAACCCGACCCGCGCGTCGTCGGCATCCCCTCGACCAAGGGCGCGCTGTGACGTCCGTCGTCGTCCTCGACTACGGCTTCGGCAACGTCCGCTCCGCCGTCCGCGCCCTCGAGCGCGTCGGCGCCTCGGTCGAGCTGACGTCGGACCGGAAGAAGGCCCTGGAGGCCGACGGTCTCCTCGTGCCCGGGGTCGGCGCGTTCGCGGCCGTCAACGCGGGGCTGAAGGCCATCGGGGGCGACGCGATCGTCGACCGACGCCTCGCCGGGGGCCGCCCCGTGCTCGGGATCTGCGTGGGGCTGCAGGTGATGTTCGAGACGTCCACCGAACCCGGTGACGGGCTGCCCGACGGCCTGGCCCAGTGGCCCGGCACGGTCGAGCGGCTCCCCGCCGACGTCGTGCCCCACATGGGCTGGTCGACCGTCGAACCGCCCGCGGCGTCCCGGCTCTTCGCCGGCGTCGAGGACGAACGGTTCTACTTCGTGCACTCCTACGCCGTGCAGCGCTTCGAGATGCTCGACACCACCGCCGGACGCGTGCCGCTGCCGCAGATCACCTGGGCCGAGCACGGCGCCCGCTTCGTCGCGGCCGTGGAGAACGGCGCGCTGTCCGCGACGCAGTTCCACCCCGAGAAGTCCGGCGACGCCGGCGCCCAGCTCCTGCGGAACTGGGTCGACTCCCTCACCTGAGAGCCCGCACGCCAGGGACTCCCACGAGAACACCCACGGGGACACCCATCGGTGTCACCACGTGGGAACACCCGTGGGTGTCCCCGTCGCGTCGCCCCCGGGACACCCACACCTGTCCCCGCGCCCGGTCCCACGCCCGGTCCCACGCCCGTCCCCACGCCCGGTCCCACGTCGGACCGGCCGTGGGACCGGCGCACGCGTCGTCCCCACCCCCGCCGCGCCGTCCCCGCACCTGGTCCGACACGGGACCGGACCCACCCGCTCCCGCCGCCCCGACCCACCCCGCGACCCCTCGTAGACTCGCCCCCCGTGACCAGCGAGAACACCTCCACCGCCGCGCGCCGCCTCGAACTCCTCCCCGCGGTCGACGTGGCCGACGGCCAGGCCGTCCGCCTCGTCCAGGGCGAGGCCGGCAGCGAGACCTTCTACGGCGCACCGCTCGACGCGGCGCTCGCCTGGCAGGAGGCGGGCGCGGAGTGGGTGCACCTCGTCGACCTCGACGCCGCCTTCGGTCGCGGCTCGAACCGGGAGCTGCTCGCCGAGGTCGTCGGCCGTCTCGACGTGGCCGTCGAGCTGTCCGGTGGCATCCGGGACGACGCCTCCCTCGAAGCGGCCCTCGCCACCGGCTGCCGCCGCGTGAACCTCGGCACCGCCGCGCTGGAGGACCCCGACTGGACGCGCTCGGCCATCGCCCGGCACGGCGACCGCATCGCCGTCGGGCTCGACGTCCGCGGCACGACGCTGGCGGCGCGCGGCTGGACCCGCGAGGGCGGTGACCTGTGGGAGGTGCTGGCGCGCCTGGACGCCGACGGGTGCTCCCGCTACGTCGTCACCGACGTGACGAAGGACGGAACGCTGCGCGGCCCCAACGTCGACCTGCTGCGCGAGGTCTGCGCGCGGACGAAGGCCCCGGTGGTCGCCTCCGGCGGGATCTCCAGCCTCGAGGACCTGCGCGTGCTGCGCGACCTCGTCGACACGGGCGTCGAGGGCGCCATCGTCGGCAAGGCCCTGTACGCCGGGAACTTCACGCTGCCGCAGGCGCTCGACGTGGCCGGCCGGCCCTGACCGCCCACGACCCCCGCACGAGCGACTCCGCCGGGGTCCCGTGGGCGGGGCGCACGTTGCAACCCAACGCCTTCACGGGGGACGACGGGTCCCGGTCCCCGGAGCTGGAGCAGGCGCTGCGTGCGTGGGACGCCGTCGGCGACGACCCGGTCGCCCGCGTCCACGCCGAACGGGCCGTCGTCGCCGCGCTCGCGGGCGGCCGGGTGTTCGCCCCCGTCGTCGCCGAGCTGGGGGAGGTGGGCCCGGACGGCGGTGACAAGAGCGCCGACATGGCCCTCGCCCTGCTCACCCAACCCGACGGCCGCCGCGGGCTGCCGCTGTTCACCGACCTCGCGGCGCTCACCGCGTGGCGCCCGGACGCCCGACCGGTGCCGGTGCCGGCCGCGCAGGCGGCGCTGTCGGGAGCTCAGGAGGAGTGCGACGTGCTCGTCCTCGACCCTGCCGGACCCGTGCGCTTCGTCGTGCGCCGCAGCGCCTTCTGGGCCCTGGCCCGCGGGGAGTCGTGGATCCCGGCGGCCCTGGACGCGACGCTGGCGGCCGCCGTCGCCGACGCCGTCCGCGACCTGCCGGTGGTCCGGGGAACGCGCTGCGAACCGGGGCGGGGGGCCGAGCTGCGCGTCGTCCTCGGGGTGAGCCCGGGCCTGGACCGCGAGGGGCTCGACGGCCTGCTCCGGACGGTCGGGGAGCGCCTCGCGGCCGGCGTCGTCGCCGAACGCGCCGAGTCGCTGGAGTTCCAGGTCCTGCCGGCGTGAGGACGGCCCGGACCGCCCGGTGGCGGTCCGGGCCGCGGATCAGTCCTGCTCGGCCTCGGCGGCCACCGTCTCCTGACGGGCCTTGATGGTCGCGTACGCACCGACGCCCGCCGCGGCCAGCGCGAGGGCGGTCGTCCAGCGCTTGTTGAACACGTGCCCGGTGGCCGCGTCCAGGCTGTAGCGGCCGGGGCCGCCGATCGCCAGGGCGACGGACGCCAGCCCGAGGACGGCGGGGTACTCGAACCCGCCGGAGGTCACGAAGAACCCGTTGGGCTTGTGCACGACGGAGGCCGCAGCCATCGCGGCGGCGGCCGAGGCCCCGCCGACGGGCGTCGCCAGCCCGAGGGTGAGCAGCGCACCGCCGCCCGCCTCGGACAGGCCCGCGAGGACGGCGTTGCGCTTGCCGGGGCGGAAGCCCATCGCGTGCATGGCGCCCGCGGTGCCCTCGATCCCGCCGCCGCCGAACGCGCCGAAGAGCTTCTGCGCGCCGTGGGCGACGAGGGTGCCGCCGATGCCCAGGCGCAGGGCCAGCAGGCCCAGGTCGTTGTTCGCCACGAGTGTCCTCCAGTGCTTGCGACTTCAAGGTCGTGGGCCATTCGACCACTCCGCTCCGACCTCGGCCACGGCGGGTGGTTCGTCGGGGGAACCGGGCGGCGTCGTGTCGGTGCCGGCTGCCAGAGTGCAGGGCGTGTCCACCGCTCCACCCCGGCCGGGTCCCCGGCTCCTGCGCGCCTTCGGTCCCTACCGCGACGTCCTGGCCGTCCGCGGTGTCCTCGTCCTCGAGCTGGTCGGGTCCCTGGGGCGGGTCCCCGCCTTCATGGCCGGGATCGTCTGCATCCTGCACGTCGTCCAGCACCTCGGGATGGGGTACGGCGCAGCGGGTCTGGTGGGGGCCGTGGCCACCGTCGGGACGGCGGTCAGTTCGCCCTGGCGCGGGTGGGTCGTGGACCGGTACGGCCTGCGGCGCGCCCTCGTCCCCTCGATCGTGGCCCAGGCGGTGTGCTGGTCGATCGCGCCGTTCCTGCCCTACCAGGGGCTGCTCGTGACGGCGTTCGTCGCCGGCGCCCTCGGCCCGCCGGTCTTCACCGTGGTCCGGCAGTCGCTGGCCGTCGTGGTCCCGGCCGACCGTCGCCGGACGGCCTTCTCCCTCGACGCGGTCCTCGTGGAGTTCTCCTACATGGTGGGCCCGGCGGCCGGGACGGCCGTGGCCCTCGCGTGGTCGACGACGGCCGCGATGGTCGTCGTCGGCGTCTGCCAGTGCCTCGCCGCGGTGGCGATGTTCGTCCTCGACCCGCCCCTGCGCAGCGAGCCCGCGGCCGGCGCGGACGCGGTGCCGGGGGCGGCGCCCCCGCAGCGGCACGCCGTGTGGACGAGCGCGCTCCTGCTGGCCATGGCGTGCGCCTTCACCGCCGACCTCGTCCTGTCGGCGACGGACCTCGGTGTCGTCGCGCAGCTGCGTGAGGAGGGGCAGGTCCGCTGGACCGGGCTCGTCCTGGCGGTCTGGGCGGCCGGCTCGGTCGTGGGGGGACTGGTCCACGGCGTGCTGCCGCGGCCGGTCCCGCCGTGGCTGCTCGTCGTCTGCCTCGGCCTGGCCACGACCCCGCTGGCCCTGCTGAGCGGACCCGTGGCCCTGGCCGTCGGGACCTTCGTCGCGGGGTTGTTCTGCGCACCCGTCATCAGCGCCACCGTCGACCTCGTCGCCCACGGCGTCCACGAGTCGGTCCGCGGTCGCGCGATGGGGTGGCACGCCGCGGCGACCACGGTGGGTGCTGCGCTCGGGGCCCCGCTGGCGGGTGCCGTGAGCGACGCGGCCGGGGTGGGCACGCCCTTCCTCGTCGTCGGAGCCCTCGGCGCGGTGGGCGGGGCGGCGACCGCCGTGGTCGCCGCCCGGACCGACCTCAGACCACGCTTCCCGTGAGGCGCTCGCCGGGGCCCTTGCCCGGTTCGTCCGGGACGTCGGAGGCCTCGCGGAAGGCCAGCTGGAGGGAGCGGAGGCCGTCGCGCAGCGACCGGGCGTGCTGACCGCCGATGTCGGGGGCCGACGTCACGACGAGCCCGGCCAGGGCCGTGATGAGGATGCGCGCCTCGGCGAGGTCGAGGTGGTCGGCCGCGTCCGGTCCCTCGGCCAGCCCGCACTTGACGGCGGCGGCGCTCATGAGGTGGACCGCGGTCGTCGTGATGAGCTCGGCCGCCGGCACGTCGGCGATGTCGCGCGCGGCCAGCGCGCCGGGGTCGACGGCGTCGGGAGGGGTCTGTGACTGCATGCTGATACCCTGTCAGGCGACCGACCGGCACACGTCACCGGATCCCGCTCCAGCAGCACCGCGGGACCCGGCGTCCACAGGGCCGGCACGTGAAGCGGAGGCCTCCTCCCACCTCGGTGCCCACGGCACCGCAGGTTCCTGGTCCGCGCTCCTCCCCGGAGGGGTGCACGCGACGACCCTCGTCGTGCTCGTCCTCGCGGACGGGCCGTGGTGGGTGCGTCGTCGGACTTGGTGGCCCCCGTTGCGCGTCCGAGCACGGGGGCCTTCCTCGTGTCCGGCGGCCCCACACGACGACGAAGGAGCAGCACATCAGCGAGCCCCGCATCAACGACCGCATCCGTGTTCCCGAGGTGCGGCTCGTGGGCCCCAACGGCGAACAGGTCGGCATCGTGCGCGTCGAAGACGCGCTGCGGCTGGCGGACGAAGCAGGTCTCGACCTGGTCGAGGTCGCTCCGACGGCGCGGCCGCCGGTCTGCAAGCTCATGGACTTCGGCAAGTTCAAGTACGAGTCCGACATGAAGGCCCGCGAAGCCCGCAAGAACCAGACGAACACGATCCTCAAGGAGATCCGTTTCCGTCTGAAGATCGACCCGCACGACTACGCCACCAAGAAGGGCCACGTCGAGCGGTTCCTCAAGGCGGGGGACAAGGTCAAGGTCATGATCATGTTCCGTGGTCGTGAGCAGTCCCGCCCCGAGATGGGCTTCCGGTTGCTGCAGCGCCTCGCGGAGGACGTGACCGACCTCGGCAGCGTCGAGAGCTCGCCGCGCCAGGACGGCCGCAACATGGTCATGGTGATCGGCCCGCACAAGAAGAAGGCCGAGGCCAAGGCCGAGGAGCGTCGCCGCAAGGACGCCGAGGCGGAAGCCGCCGGCACCTCCGCACCGGTCCCGGCCCAGGACGAGGCGGCTGCCGCCCCGACCGAGGCGGCGCCGGTCGACAGCACCACCGACGAGACGGCCGCCACGGCGTCCTGACGTCGGCCGTCGCACGACGGACGCACGACTGACACGGCCCGTGGGAGGCACGCTCCCGCGGGCCGCACGCCAGACCACGCCGGAGGGCACCCCCTCCGGCTCTGATCACAGGAGAAGACGTGCCCAAGAACAAGACCCACTCCGGCGCCAAGAAGCGGTTCCGCACCACCGGCACCGGCAAGGTCATGCGCGAGCAGGCCAACAAGCGCCACCTGCTCGAGGTCAAGTCGAGCAAGCGCACCCGCCGCCTCTCGGTCGACCAGGTCGTCTCGCCCGCGGACGCCAAGAAGATCAAGAAGCTCCTCGGCATCTGATCCGCGGCCGGCCCCTCGCGGGCCGGCACCCCTCGACCGAACCCAGCGGGTGCGTGACCACCTGGTCACCGCCGATCGACCCGGCCGCCCGCGCCCGACTTTCAAGGAGTACCCGTGGCACGCGTCAAGCGCGCAGTCAACGCCCAGAAGAAGCGCCGCACCGTCCTCGAGCAGGCCAGCGGCTACCGCGGCCAGCGCTCGCGCCTGTACCGCAAGGCGAAGGAGCAGGTCACCCACTCCCTCGTCTACGCGTACCGCGACCGCAAGGCGCGCAAGGGCGACTTCCGCCGCCTCTGGATCCAGCGCATCAACGCTGCGGCCCGTGCCGACGGCATGACGTACAACCGCTTCATCCAGGGCCTGAAGGCCGCTGAGATCGAGGTCGACCGCCGCATGCTGGCCGAGCTCGCCGTGTCCGACCCGGCCGCCTTCTCGGCGCTGGTCGCGACGGCCAAGGCCTCCCTCCCGGCCGCCCCGGTGGCCGAGGGCTCCGCGGCCTGATCCGCAGACCCACCGAACACCCCGGACGCCCGGCAGTGCCCCACGTCGACGCCCCCCTCCTCTCGAACCCTCGAGCGGAACGGGTGCGCGCCGTGCGGGCCCTGACCGGGCGTTCGGCGCGCCAGCGGCACGGCCGCTTCCTCGCCGAAGGCCCCCAGGCCGTCCGGGAGGCCGTCGCCGCGGGCGCGGCGCTGGAGCTCTACACGACGGCCGAGGCCGCCGAGCGCCACCCCGACGTCGTCGACGGCGCGCCCAAGGTGTGGACGGTCACCGACGAGGTCCTCGCGGCCATGAGCGACACCGTCACCCCGCAGGGCCTCGTCGCCGTGTGCCCGACGACGACGGCCGAGCTCGACGACGTCCTGGCCGGCCAGCCGCGCCTCGTCGCCGTCCTGGACCGGGTGCGCGACCCCGGCAACGCGGGGACCGTCCTGCGGGCCGCCGACGCCGCCGGTGCGGACGCCGTCGTCCTCACGACGAGCAGCGTCGACGTCTTCAACCCCAAGTGCGTCCGGTCCACCGCCGGCAGCCTGTTCCACCTCCCCGTCGTCGTCGGGCGCAGCCTGCAGGACGTCGTCGAAGGCCTGCAGCGCAGCGGGTCCACCGTCCTGGCGGCGGACGGGACGGGCGACCTCGACCTCGACGACCTCGCCGACGAGGCCGCGCGCGGGGACACCGGCCGCATCGACCTGCGCCGCCGCACGGGGTGGGTCTTCGGCAACGAGGCCGCCGGGCTGGACGACACCGGTCGCGCCCTCGCCGACGCCGTCGTGCGGGTGCCGCTGCACGGTCGCGCGGAGAGCCTGAACCTGGCGACGGCCGCCGTCGTGTGCCTCTACGCGAGCGCCCGCGCCCACCGCTGAGGCGACCGGGCACGCCCCACCCGTCCCGCAGGACGCACGCCCCGACCCGTCGCCGGGTCCGGGTTGAGCGCGCGATGCGCTCATCCGATGCCCTAATGTCGCCCCCGTGCCCGAGGCGAGGGGGAGCGCCGGGGCCGCGTCGTCGGCCCGTCCCCGAGTGCTGCCCCCGCTCGTGCTCGACGACCTGCCCGACGGGATCGTGGTCACCGATGGCGACGGCGCGATCGCCGACCTCAACGTCGCCGCCGAACGCCTGCTGGACCGGCCACGGGCCGACCTGCTCGGGACCCCGTTGCGGCGGGCGCTGCCCCTGCAGGACACCTCCGGCCGGCGCTGGTGGGACGTCCTGCTCGACACCGCGCGCCGACCGGTCGGGGTCAGCGAGGACGGGCACGGCGAACGCCTCCTCCTGCTGCCCGGCGGCACCGAGCTCCTCGTGACCGCGCGCTTCCACCGCGACGAGACCGGGACGCTGCTGCGCGCCGTGCTCGCCCTGCGCACCCCGGACGAACGACGCCGTGCCGAGACCGACACCGCGAGCCTCATCGCCACCGTCGCCCACGAGCTGCGGTCGCCGCTGACCTCCGTCAAGCAGTTCACCGCGAGCCTGCTGCGCCGCTGGGACCGCTTCAGCGACGACCAGAAGCGGCTCATGCTCTCCACCGTCCAGGCCGACGCCGACCGCGTCAGCCGGCTCGTCGGCGACCTCCTCGACGTGGCCCGCGTCGACGCCGGGCGCCTCACCGTCCACCGCCGGCCCATGGACCTCGCCACCCTCGTGCGCGAGCACGTGGACCGGCTGCGGTTCGCCGGGTACGACGACGAGCGGTTCGAGCTGACCGTCGACGCCGACCTGCCGGAGCTGTGGGCCGACCCCGACCGGATGGCGCAGGTCGTGACGAACCTCGTCGACAACGCCGTGCGGCACGGGGCGGGCACGGTGGCCGTGGGCGTCAGCGCCGAGACCGCACCCGACGGGGGGTCCTGGATCGTGCTCACCGTCGAGGACAACGGCGAGGGCGTCCCCGTCGAGAACCGCCCCTACGTCTTCTCCAAGTTCTGGCACGGCGGCACCCGCAGCGGCACCGGCCTGGGGCTGTACGTGACCCGCGGTCTCGTGGAGGCCCACGGCGGCGACGTCGACGTCGACGCCGCCCCCACCGGCGGTGCCCGGTTCACCGTCCGGCTGCCGGCGGGGGAGCCGGTCGCCACCGTCGCCTGAGCCCGGCACCGCGTCTGGGAAGATCGGGCGGGACGATCCACCGATCCACGACCGAGGAGTGCGCACCCCCGATGTCCGACCAGCCCGACGTGCCCGAGGGCGCGGTGGACGAGGCGAGCGTGCAGGCCGCCCTCGACGCCGCCCTGGCCGCGGTGGCCGCGGCCACCGACCTCGACGAGCTCAAGGCCGCGCGCCTGGCGCACGCCGGTGACCGCAGCCCGCTGGCCCTGGCCAACCGTGCCATCGGTGCCCTGCCCGGACCCGAGAAGGCCGCCGCCGGCAAACGCGTCGGCCAGGCCCGGGGCCGGGTCAACGCGGCCGTGGCGCAGCGCACGACCGTGCTCGAGGCCGAGCACGTCGAGCGGGTGCTGCGCGAGGAGGTCGTGGACGTCACGCTGCCGGTCGCCCGGCCCGACCGTGGTGCGCGGCACCCGATCCCGCTGCTCGTCGAGCGCGTGAGCGACGTCTTCACCGCCATGGGCTGGGAGGTCGCCGAAGGCCCCGAGGTCGAGGCCGAGTGGTTCAACTTCGACGCCCTGAACTTCGACGCGGACCACCCCGCGCGGCAGATGCAGGACACGTTCTTCGTCGCCGACCCGGCCGGGGGCGCCGAGTCCGGTCTCGTGCTGCGGACCCACACCTCCCCGGTCCAGAGCCGGTCGCTGCTGCACCGCGGTGTGCCGCTGTACGTCGTCTGCCCGGGCAAGGTCTTCCGCACCGACGAGCTGGACGCGACCCACACACCGGTCTTCCACCAGCTCGAGGGCATCGCGATCGACGAGGGCCTGACGATGGCCAACCTCAAGGGCACGCTCGACCACTTCGCGCGGGCCATGTTCGGTGACGGCGTCGAGACGCGCTGGCGGCCGGCGTTCTTCCCGTTCACCGAGCCCAGCGCGGAACTGGACCTGCGCTTCTCCCTGGGGCGCGACGCCGAACGCGGCTGGATCGAGTGGGGCGGCTGCGGGATGGTCAACCCGAACGTGCTGCGGGCCGCGGGCATCGACCCCGACCGCTACCAGGGGTTCGCCTTCGGCATGGGGATCGAGCGGACGCTGATGTTCCGCAACGGGGTGACGGACATGCGAGACCTGGTGGAGGGTGACGTGCGGTTCAGCCGGGCGTTCGGCGTCGAGGACCTGTCCGCGTCCGGGGTGGCGCGGGTCGCGGTCCCGGCCGTGGCCGCGGGGGAGGGCGACCTCTGATGCGCATCCCCCTGAGCTGGCTCGCCGAGCACGTCGACCTCGAACCCGGGGCGCGCGGCGTCGACGTCGCGGCGTCCCTCGTCCGCGTGGGCCTGGAGGAGGAGGGCATCCACACGGCCGGGGTCACCGGACCCGTCGTCGTGGGCCGGGTCCTGGACCTCGTCCAGGAGCCGCAGAAGAACGGCAAGACGATCAACTGGACCCACGTCGACGTCGGGCCCGAGCACAACGGTGCCGAGGGGTCGCGCGGCATCGTCTGCGGTGCCCACAACTTCGTCGCGGGCGACCTCGTCGTCGTCGCGTTGCCCGGCGCCGAGCTGCCGGGCGGGTTCGGCATCGCCGCCCGCAAGACCTACGGGCACGTCTCGGACGGGATGATCTGCTCGGCCCGCGAACTGGGTCTGGGCGAGGACCACGACGGCATCATCGTGCTCTCGCAGCACCTCCCCGGGGTGGAGGTGACCCCCGGACAGGACGCGCTCGCGCTGCTCGGCCTGGCCGAGGAGACCGTCGAGGTCAACGTCACCCCCGACCGCGGCTACTGCTTCAGCATCCGCGGCATCGCCCGCGAGTACGCCCACGGCACCCGCCGGCCCGTCGCCGAGGTCCTGCGCGACCCCGTCGACGTCGAGGTGCCGCTGCCGTCGGGTCCGGGGTACCCGGTGCGCCTCGAGGACGACGCCCCCGTGCGCGGTGCGGTCGGCTGCGACCGCTTCACGGCGCGTGTCGTCCGCGGGGTGGACCCCTCTCGCCCGACGCCGTCCTGGATCGCCGACCGTCTGCGGCAGAGCGGGATGCGGCCCATCTCGCTGGCCGTCGACGTGACGAACTACGTCATGCTCGCCACCGGTCAGCCGCTGCACGCCTACGACCTCGAACAGCTGCAGGGCGAGCTGGTCGTCCGCCGGGCCCGCGCCGGGGAGCGGCTGACGACGCTCGACGACGTCGAGCGCGTGCTGCACCCCGAGGACCTGCTCATCACCGACGAGGTGCCGGGTGACCCGTCGACGTCACGCGTGCTGAGCCTGGCCGGGGTCATGGGCGGCGCCGCCAGCGAGGTCTCCGCCTCGACCCGCGACGTCCTCGTCGAGGCCGCGCACTTCGCGCAGGTCACCGTCGCCCGCACGGCCCGCCGGCACCGGCTGCCCTCGGAGGCGGCCAAGCGCTTCGAGCGGGGCACCGACCCGGCCGTGTGCGCACAGGCCGCCGAGCTCGCCGTCCGCCTCCTCGTCGAGCACGGTGGCGGGACGGCCGACACCGCGGCCACCGACGTCGGTGCCCCCGCTGCGCCGCAGCCGCTCTCGATGGACGCCGGGTTCCCCGAACGGGTCGTCGGGGTCCGGTACGCCGCCGACGTCGTCGTGGACACGCTCACGGAGATCGGCTGCTCCGTGACGGTCGACGGTTCGACCCTGACGGTGACGCCGCCGAGCTGGCGTCCCGACCTCACCGGGCGCGTCCACCTCGTCGAGGAGGTCGCCCGCCTCACGGGGTACGACGCCATCCCGTCGGTCCTGCCGCCGGCCCCGGCCGGCACCGGGCTGACGTCGGGGCAGCGCGCGCGCCGTTCGGTCGCCCGGGCGCTCGCGGACGACGGCTTCGTCGAAGTGCTCAGCTACCCGTTCGTCGCGGCCTCGGTCTTCGACGCCCAGCAGCTGCCCGCCGACGACCCCCGCCGCAGCGCCCTGCGCCTGGCGAACCCGCTGTCCGAGCAGCAGCCGGTCATGCGCACCAGCCTGCTCGACTCCCTCGTCGAGACGGTGCGGCGCAACGTGTCCCGGGGTCTGCGCGACCTGGCGCTGGTCGAGCTGGGGTCCGTGACCCACCCGCGGTCCGGTGCCGCGCGGGCGGAGGTCCTCGGTGTGGAGCGACGCCCGTCGGAGGAGGAGCTGGCCGCGCTGCAGGCGGCGGTCCCCGCCCAGCCGCTGCACGTCGCCGGGGTCCTCACCGGGGTCCGCCGCCGGCCCGGCGCGGCCGCGGACGGGTTCGCCCGCACCGCCGAACCCGCGGGCTGGGCCGACGCCGTCGAGGCGGCCCGCACGGTCGCGGCGGCCGTCGGCGTGGAGGTCGTCGTCGAGGCGGGCGAGCACGCCCCCTGGCACCCCGGCCGGTGCGCCCGCGTCCTCACCGCCCAGGGGCACCTCGTCGGGTACGCGGGGGAGCTGCACCCCTCCGCGGTCGCGGCGCTCGAACTGCCCGCCCGGGCGGCGGCCTTCGAACTCGACCTCGACGTCCTGCTCGCCCTCGTCGGGGCGGCGCCCCAGGTCGAGTCCCTGTCGGGGTTGCCGGCCGCGACGCAGGACGTCGCGCTCGTCGTGGACGTGGGCACCCCGGCGTCGGTCGTGCAGGAGGCGCTGCGGGAGGGGGCCGGCCCGCTCCTGGAGGACGTGCACCTGTTCGACGTCTACACCGGCGCCCAGGTCGGGGACGGCCGCAAGTCCCTCGCCTTCGCGCTGCGCTTCCGGGCTCCGGACCGCACCCTGACGGCGGAGGAGGCCAGCGCGGCCCGCGACGCGGCCGTCGCCCTCGCCGCCGAGCGGACGGGAGCGACGCAGCGTGCCTGACGACAGCGTGCCCGACCACCTGGTGCCCGGTCGCGACGACCTCCCGCAGGTGCAGCCCGTGCGGGTCCTCGTCACGGGCGCGAGCCAGGGCATCGGCCGCGCCGTCGCCCTGGGCCTGGCGCAGGCGGGGTTCACCGTCGCCGCGGTGGCCCGCAGCGCCCGCGCCCTCGACGAGCTCGTCGAGGAGATCACGGCCGACGGCGGCCGGGCGGTGGCGACGGCGTTCGACGTGACCGACGCGGCCGCCGTCGCGGCCGGGGTGCACGCGCTCGAGCTCGAGGTGGGCGGGTTCGACCTCCTCGTCCAGGCCGCGGGCCGCATCGAGCCGCAGGAGGTGCCGCCGTGGGAGGCCGACCCGGCGCACGTCCGCGCGGTCCTGGAGACCAACGTCCTCGGCCCGTTCCACGTCGTGCGCGCCGTCGTGCCGGGCATGGTGGCGCGCGGTGCGGGCCGGGTCGTGGACCTCAGCTCCGGTGCCGCGTCCCAGGACTCGGGGACGTACTTCGCCTACGCGGCGAGCAAGGCGGCGCTGTTCCGCCTCGGCGGGGCGGTCGCGGCCGCCGGCGCTCCCCTCGGGGTGCTGGCGTTCGAGCTGTCCCCCGGGGTCGTGCGGACGGCGATGTCGACGAGCATGAGCCGGCACGCCGACCGCACGGAGTGGACCGACCCCGACGCGGTCGTGGAGATGGTGCGCGTCATCGCCTCGGGCCAGCTCGACGCCTGGTCGGGCCGGTTCCTGCGCGTCGGCGTCGACACGCCCGCCGCCCTGCGCGCCGCGCAACCCCGCCTCGGCCCGACGACCCGCAAGCTCGTCGTCACCCCCTACGGCCCGGACGACCCGCTCGCCTGACGCCGCGCGGTCCGCCCCGGGCGCTGCATGGCTAGCCGAGCAGGTGTATGGTCATGCACATGGAACCCGGGAAGCGGCTTTCGGTCGCCGTCGCAGGGGCCAGCGGCTACGCCGGTGGCGAGGTCCTGCGGGTGCTGCTGGACCACCCGCACGTCGAGATCGGCGCCCTCACCGGCGCCTCCAACGCGGGCACGCGCCTCGGGGAGCTGCAGCCGCACCTGCTGCCCCTGGCCGACCGCGTGCTGCAGCCGACGACGACGGAGGTCCTCGCGGGGCACGACGTCGTCTTCCTGGCCCTGCCGCACGGTGCGTCCGCGGCCGTCGCGGCCGAGCTCGGGGACGACGTCCTCGTCGTCGACCTCGGTGCGGACCACCGCCTCCTCGACCCGTCCGCGTGGGAGCGCTTCTACGGCAGCGCCCACGCCGGCACCTGGCCCTACGGCCTCCCGGAACTGCCGCTGGCCGGCGGTGCCCGTCAGCGCGAGCACCTCGTCGGGACGCGGCGGATCGCGGTCCCGGGGTGCTACCCGACGTCCGTCAGCCTCGCCCTCGCGCCCGGTTTCGCCGCCGGGCTCCTGGAACCGCACGACGTCGTGGTCGTCGCGGCCTCCGGCACGTCGGGGGCGGGCAAGGCGCTCAAACCCCACCTGCTGGGGTCGGAGGTCATGGGGTCCATGAGCCCCTACGGCGTCGGCGGCGGCCACCGGCACACCCCCGAGATCGAGCAGAACCTCGGCCTCGCGGGCGGCACCCCCGTCACGGTCTCCTTCACCCCGACGCTGGCGCCCATGTCGCGCGGCATCCTCGCCACCTGCACGGCGCGGCTCGCCGACGGCGTGAGCGCCGCGCAGGTCCGCACCGCGTGGGTGGACGCCTACGCGGGTGAGCAGTTCGTCCACCTCCTGCCCGAGGGGCAGTGGCCCTCCACGGCGCAGGTGCACGGCAGCAACGCCTGCGTCCTGCAGCTCGCCGTCGACGAGCACGCCGGTCGCGTCCTCGTCGTCGCCGCCATCGACAACCTCGTCAAGGGAACCGCCGGAGGAGCCGTGCAGTCCGTCAACATCGCCCTGGGTCTGCCCGAGGACGCCGGTCTGACCGCCGTGGGGGTGGCCCCGTGAGCGTCACCGCCGCCAAGGGTTTCCGCGCCGCGGGGGTCACCGCCGGCCTCAAGGCCTCCGGCCGCCCCGACGTCGCCCTCGTCGTCAACGACGGTCCGCTCGACGCCGGCGCCGCCGTCTACACCTCCAACCGCTGCAAGGCGCACCCGGTGCTGTGGAGCGAACGCGCCAGCGCCGACGGCCACCTCAAGGCGGTCGTCCTGAACTCCGGCGGCGCCAACTGCTTCACCGGCCCGCAGGGTTTCCAGACCACGCACGCGACGGCCGAACTCGTCGGGGAGCTCCTCGGGTCCGGGGCGGCCGACGTCGTCGTCTGCTCGACCGGTCTCATCGGCGTGGAACTGCCCCGGGAGAAGGTCCTCGACGGGGTGCGCGCCGCGTCCGCCGCACTGTCGACCGACGGCGGGACGGCGGCCGCGACGGCCATCATGACGACGGACACGGTCTCCAAGCAGGCCATCGCCAGCGGTGCGGGTTTCGTCGTCGGCGGCATGGCCAAGGGCGCCGGCATGCTCGCCCCCGGCCTCGCGACGATGCTCGTCGTGCTGACCACCGACGCGGCGGTCGAGGCCGCCGACCTCGACCGCGCGCTGCGTGCGGCGACGCGGACGACGTTCGACCGTGTCGACTCCGACGGGTGCATGTCCACCAACGACACCGTCGTGCTCCTCGCCTCCGGCGCCAGCGGCACGACCCCGGACCCGGCCGCGTTCGACGAGGCCGTCCGGCACGTCTGCGCCGACCTCGCCCGGATGCTCGTGGGCGACGCCGAGGGTGCCGACCACGACATCGCCATCGAGGTCGTCGGTGCGCTGAGCGAGGACGAGGCCGTCGAGGTGGCCCGCTCCGTCGCGCGCAACAACCTCTTCAAGGCCGCGGTGTTCGGCAAGGACCCGAACTGGGGTCGCGTCATGGCGGCCGTCGGGACGACGTCGGCGCAGTTCGACCCGCAGACGCTCGACGTCAGCCTCAACGGCGTCGCCGTGTGCGTCGACGGCACCCCGCACGCCGACCCGGCCACGGTCGACCTGAACCCGCGCGAGGTGCGGGTGCGCATCGACCTCAAGGCCGGTCCGGCGACGGCGACGGTGTGGACGAACGACCTCACCCACGCCTACGTCCACGAGAACAGCGCGTACTCCTCGTGAGCGACCCCGTGAGCGACCTCGTGGGACTCAGCGCCCAGGACAAGGCCGCCGTCCTCGTCGAGGCCCTGCCGTGGCTGCAGAAGTGGCACGGCGCCCTCGTCGTCCTGAAGTACGGCGGCAACGCCATGGTCGACGACGAGCTCAAGCGGGCGTTCGCCGAGGACGTCGTGTTCCTGCGCACCGCCGGTCTGCGCCCCGTCGTCGTCCACGGCGGCGGCCCGCAGATCTCGACGATGCTGAAGAAGCTCGACATCCGCAGCGAGTTCCGCGGCGGCCTGCGCGTGACGACGCCGGAGACGATGGACGTCGTCCGGATGGTGCTCACGGGGCAGGTCGGCCGGGAACTCGTCGGTCTGCTCAACGCCCACGGACCACTCGCGGTCGGGCTGTCGGGGGAGGACGCGGGGTTGCTGCGCGCGACCCGGCGCGGGGCCCTCGTGGACGGCGAACTCGTCGACGTCGGGCTCGTCGGCGACGTCGTGGGCGTCGACCCGCGGGCCGTCGTCGACATCCTCGACGCCGGTCGCATCCCCGTGATCTCGACCGTCGCCCCCGAGGTCGACGACGACGGGAACCTCGTCCCCGGACAGGTCCTCAACGTGAACGCGGACACGGCGGCCTCGGCGATCGCCGTCGCCCTCGGCGCGGCGAAGTTCGTCGTCATGACCGACGTCGCGGGCCTGTACCGCGACTGGCCGAACACCGACTCCCTCGTCCGGGAGATCGCGGCCACCGACCTCGCCGACCTCCTGCCCTCGCTGGAGTCGGGGATGGTCCCGAAGATGGAGGCGTGCCTGCGCGCCGTCCGCGGCGGGGTTCCGCGGGCGACGGTCATCGACGGCCGGCAGGCGCACTCGGTCCTGCTGGAGGTCTTCACGACCTCCGGCAACGGCACGATGGTCGTGCCGTGATGCAGCAGGGAGAACCGATGGAACTCGCCACGACGAGCGCGAGCGGGGCCGAGGCCCTGCCCCTCACCGACGGCAGCGGCCAGGCCTGGATCGAGCGCTACACCCGTTCGGTCATGCAGACGTTCGGGACCCCGCAGCGCGTCCTCGTCCGCGGTGAGGGCTGCTACGTCTGGGACGCCGACGGCCACCGCTACCTCGACCTGCTCGGCGGCATCGCGACGAACTCCCTCGGCCACGCCCACCCGCTGCTCGTCGCCGCGGTGACGACGCAGCTGACGACGCTGGGCCACGTGTCGAACTTCTTCGCCTCCGCCCCGCAGGTCGCCCTGGCCGAACGGCTGCTGGAGGTGTCCGGTGCTCCCGAGGGGTCCGCGGTGTTCTTCGCGAACTCGGGCACCGAGGCCAACGAGGCCGCGTTCAAGATGGCGCGCCGCACCGGCCGCACCAAGGTGATCTCGACGTACGGCGCGTTCCACGGCCGGACGATGGGAGCCCTGGCGCTCACGGCCAAGGAGGCCTACCGGGCGCCCTTCGAACCGCTGCCCGGCGGCGTGGAGTTCGTCCCCTACGGCGACGTCGGGGCCCTCGGACGCGCGGTCGACGGTGCGACGGCCGCCGTGTTCCTCGAACCCGTCCAGGGCGAGAACGGTGTCGTCCCCGCGCCCGACGGGTACCTGGCGGCCGCCCGGCGCATCACCGCCGAGCACGGCGCGCTCCTCGTCCTCGACGAGGTCCAGAGCGGCATCGGGCGCACGGGGGAGTGGTTCGCGTTCCAGAACCCCCGGCACGCCGGGGTCGTCCCCGACGTCGTCACGGTCGCCAAGGGGCTCGGCGGTGGCATCCCCGTGGGCGGGGTCATCGCCTTCGGCCCGCGCAACGCGGCGCTGCTCGGGGCGGGCCAGCACGGGTCCACGTTCGGCGGGAACCCCGTGGCGTCGGCGGCGGGGCTGGCCGTCCTGCACGCCATCGCCCGCGACGGCCTGCTGGACGACGTGAGCACGGTCGGCCGGCACCTGCGCACGGCGGTCGAGGCCCTGGGCCACCCCCTCGTCGAGGGCGTGCGCGGGGAGGGGTTGCTGCTCGGCATCGCGCTGACGCAGCCCGTCGGCGCGCACGTCGTCCGGGCGGCGCTGGAGCGCGGGTTCATCGTCAACGCAGCGCGTCCCGACACCGTCCGGCTGGCGCCGCCCCTGGTGCTCACCGCCGCCCAGGCCGACACGTTCGTGGCCGCCCTGCCCGAGATCCTCGACACCGCGCTGAAGGGAGCGACCCCGTGACCGTCCGGCACTTCCTCGCCGACGACGACCTGAGCCCCGCCGAACAGGCCGAGGTGCTGGCCCTCGCCGCCCGCCTCAAGGCCGACCGGTTCGCCGAGAAGCCCCTCGCCGGTCCGCAGACCGTCGCCCTGCTCTTCGACAAGCCCTCGACGCGGACCCGCGTCTCGTTCAGCGTCGGCGTCGCCGACCTGGGCGGGGTGCCGCTCGTCGTCGACGCCGCCGGGTCCCAGTTGGGCCGCGGGGAACCCGTCGCCGACACCGCGCGCGTCCTGGAACGCCAGGTCGCCGCGATCGTCTGGCGGACGTTCTCCCAGGACTCCCTGGCCGAGATGGCCGCGAACTCGCGGGTGCCCGTCGTGAACTCCCTCACGGACCTCTACCACCCGTGCCAGATCCTCGCCGACCTGCAGACGGTGGCCGAGCACAAGGGGACCCTCGCCGGTCTGACCCTGGCGTACGTGGGGGACGGGGCCAACAACATGGCCCACTCCTACGCGCTCGGGGGCGCGACGGCGGGGATGCACGTGCGCATCGGGACCCCCGCCTCCGACCTGCCCGACGCCGCCGTCATCGCGCGCGCCCAGGCCGTGGCCGCGACGACCGGTGGCTCCGTGACGGTGACGTCCGACGCCGCGGCAGCCGTCGCGGGGGCCGACGTGGTCGCGACCGACACGTGGATCTCCATGGGCCAGGAGGGGCAGGAGTACGAACGGTTCCGGCCGTTCTCCCTCACGAGCGCCCTGCTCGCCCAGGCCGCCCCCGACGCCGTCGTCCTGCACTGCCTGCCCGCCTACCGGGGCAAGGAGATCGACGCCGACGTCATCGACGGTCCGCAGTCGGTCGTGTGGGACGAGGCCGAGAACCGGCTGCACGCCCAGAAGGCGCTGCTCGTCTGGTTGCTCGAGAAGTCCCGGTGACCTCCGTCCCCACCCCGGCCCCCGGTCCGGGGGCGGGCACGAAGGCCTTCCGCCACGACCGGATCGCCGCGGTCCTGGCCCGCTACCCGGTCCGTTCGCAGACCGAGCTCGCCACCCACCTGGCCGAGGAGGGCGTCGCGGTGACGCAGGCGACGCTGTCGCGTGACCTCGTCGAACTGGGGGCCGTCAAGGTGCGCGACGGCGACCGCGGCCTCGTCTACGCGCTGCCCGCCGAGGGCGGCGACCGGACGCCGCGCAGCGGGATCGGGCAGGAGGTCCTCGACGCCCGGCTGGCTCGCTGGTGCGAGGAACTGCTCGTGAGCGCCGAGGCGTCGGCGAACCTCGTCGTCCTGCGCACTCCGCCGGGCGCGGCCCAGTTCCTCGCCAGCGCGGTGGACCACTCGGTGATCCCCTCGCTGCTCGGCACCATCGCCGGGGACGACACCGTCCTCGTCATCACCCGCGACCCCCTCGGTGGGGACGCCGTCGCCGCCCGGTTCCTGGCCCTCGCGCGCCGGACCGCCGCCTTCGACGATCCTGAGACCGCACCAGCCCCCGAGACCGAAGTGGACGTGCCATGACGCAGAACCCCCCGCAGCAGGGCGAGAAGGGCCTGTGGGGCGCCCGCTTCGCGACCGGCCCCGCCGAGGCGATGGCCGCGCTGTCGAAGTCGACGCACTTCGACTTCCGGCTCGCGCGCTACGACCTCGCCGGGTCCCGCGCCCACGCCCGCGTCCTGCACGCTGCCGGGCTCCTCGACGACGCGACGCTGCAGGCGCTGCTGGCGGGTCTGGACGTGCTCGAGGCCGACGTCGTCTCCGGCGCCTTCCTCCCGGCCCCCGACGACGAGGACGTCCACTCGGCCCTCGAACGCGCGCTCGTCGAACGGGTCGGCGCCGACGTCGGCGGCCGGCTGCGCGCCGGCCGGTCCCGCAACGACCAGATCGCGACGCTCCTGCGGATGTTCCTGCGCGACCACGCGCGCGTCGTCGCCGGTCTCGTGCTCGACGTCGTCGAGGCGCTGCTGACGCAGGCCGCGGCCCACCCGACCGCGGCGATGCCCGGTCGCACGCACCTGCAGCACGCCCAGCCCGTCCTCCTCGGGCACCACCTCATGGCGCACGCGTGGCCGCTGCTGCGCGACGTGGAGCGCCTGCGCGACTGGGACGCCCGCGCCGCGGTCTCCCCCTACGGTTCGGGTGCGCTGGCGGGGTCCTCGCTCGGCCTGGACCCGCTGGCCGTCGCCCGCGAACTGGGGTTCACCCGCAGCGTCGAGAACTCCATCGACGGCACCGCCTCGCGCGACGTCGCCGCCGAGTTCGCCTTCGTCGCCGCGATGATCGGCGTGGACCTGTCGCGCATCTCCGAGGAGGTCATCGCCTGGGCCACCAAGGAGTTCTCCTTCGTCACCCTCGACGACGCCTGGTCGACGGGGTCGAGCATCATGCCGCAGAAGAAGAACCCGGACGTGGCCGAGCTGGCCCGGGGCAAGGCCGGACGCCTCATCGGTGACCTCACCGGTCTGCTGGCCACGCTCAAGGGCCTCCCGCTGGCCTACAACCGCGACCTGCAGGAGGACAAGGAGCCGGTGTTCGACGCCGTCGACACCCTCGAACTCCTGCTGCCCGCCGTCGCCGGGATGGTGGCGACCCTGCACTTCCACACCGACCGGATGGCCTCCCTCGCCCCGCAGGGGTTCGCCCTGGCGACGGACATCGCGGAGTGGCTCGTGCGGCAGGGCGTCCCGTTCCGCGACGCGCACCAGATCTCCGGCGCCTGCGTCCGGCGGTGCGAGGAGCGCTCGGTGCTGGAGGGGCGCAGCGTCGAACTGTGGGACCTGACCGTCGAGGACCTCGCCGGGATCTCGACGCACCTGACGCCGGCGGTCAAGGACGTGCTCTCCACGGAGGGTTCCCTGAGCTCGCGGGACGGCATCGGGGGCACCGCCCCGGTCCGCGTGGCCGAGCAGCTGGAGGCGGCCCAGGACGCGCTGGCGGAGCACCTGGCGTGGGCGCGCCCCTGACGCGGTCGTCCTTCGACCGCGACGTCCTCGTGGTGGCGCGCGACCTGCTCGGCCGGGTGGTGCGCCACGAGACGGCCGACGGCGTGGTGGCCGTGCGCCTCACCGAGGTGGAGGCGTACGCGGGGGAGTCCGACCCCGGCTCCCACGCGTTCCGGGGGCCGACGCCGCGGACCCGCGTGATGTTCGGACCGCCCGGCCACGCCTACGTCTACTTCTCCTACGGCATGCACTGGTGCATGAACCTCGTGTGCGGGCCGGCGGGGACGGCCTCGGCCGTGCTCCTGCGCGCGGGGGAGGTCGTCGACGGGCTGGACCTCGCCCGGGCGCGGCGGACCGCCGCCCGGCGCGACGTCGACCTCGCCCGGGGGCCGGCGCGGCTCACGCAGGCCCTCGGCGTCGACCGCGCCCAGGACGGCGTCGACGTCTGCTCCGGGGGAGCCCTGACGGTGCTGCCGGGTGCGCCCGTCGGCGACGCCGAGGTCGCGTGGGGTCCGCGGGTGGGCGTGGCGGGGGCCGGCGCTCCCACCCCCTGGCGCGTTTTCCTCGTGAACGAGCCCACCGTGTCCGCGTACCGTGTCGGCGGGCGACGGTCGCCCACACGGACAACCTGAGGAGCCGACGAGTCGTGAACGACGTCTGGGACGAACTGCAGTGGCGAGGCCTGGTGGCGCACTCCACCGACGAGGCCGCGCTGCGGGAGGCTCTGGCGACGGGTCCGCTCACGTACTACGTCGGCTTCGACCCGACCGCCGCGAGCCTGCACGTCGGGCACCTCGTCCAGGTCCTCACCGCCCGCCGGCTCCAGCAGGCCGGGCACCGGCCGCTCATCCTCGTGGGCGGCGCGACCGGTCTGGTGGGGGACCCGCGGCCGTCGGCGGAGCGGACGATGAACGACCCGTCCGTCGTCGCCGGCTGGGTGACGGGTCTGCAGGCGCAGATCGCGCCGTTCCTCGACTTCGACGGACCGGCCGCGGCCACGATGGTGAACAACCTCGACTGGACGCAGTCCATGTCGACGATCGAGTTCCTCCGCGACGTCGGCAAGCACTTCAGCGTCAACCGGATGCTCGACCGCGAGGCCGTCAGCAAGCGGCTGGCCACGACGGGCATCTCCTTCACCGAGTTCAGCTACGTCCTGCTGCAGAGCAACGACTACCTCCAGCTGCACCGCCGGCACGGCTGCTCGCTGCAGCTCGGCGGGTCCGACCAGTGGGGGAACATCACCGCCGGCTGCGAACTGGTGCGCCGCGTGGACCAGCAGACGGTGCACGCCCTGGCGACGCCGTTGCTGACGAAGGCGGACGGGACGAAGTTCGGCAAGACGGAGTCCGGCGCGGTCTGGCTGGACCCGGAGCTGACGTCGCCGTACGCCTTCTACCAGTTCTGGCTCAACGCCGAGGACGCGAAGGTCGTGGACTACCTCAAGGCGTTCAGCTTCCGCAGCCCGCAGGAGATCGAGGAGCTGGGCCGGCAGGTGGCCGAGAACCCGCGCGCTCGGGCCGCCCAGCGGGCCCTGGCTCACGAGGTGACGGCGATCGTCCACGGTGAGGCCGCCGCAGTGGCCGTCGAGCAGGCGTCGTCGGCCCTGTTCGGCGGGGGGGAGCTGGACGGCATCGACGAGTGGACGTTGCGGGGAGCTCTCGAGGAACTGCCCACCGCGGCCCCGACCGAGCCTGCTGTCCGCCTGGCCCAGCTGTTCGCGGACACCGGTCTCGCACCGAGCCTCAGCGGGGCGCGTCGGACCATCGGTGAGGGCGGGGCGTACGTCAACAACGTCAAGGTGACCGACCCGGAGGCCACGCTCGCCGACGTGGAGCTGCTGCACGGGCGGTACGCCGTGCTGCGCCGCGGCAAGAAGTCCCTGGCTGCGGTCGCTGTTCCGTTGCCGCAGTAGGGGATCGGCGGCCGGCGCCGAGCGGATTTGCCTCTCGGTCCGGTCGCCGCGTACTGTTCTTCATGTCGCCCCGAGCGGGGCGGAACACCTGGAGCTTCTGGCCGAGGGTGATCCGCGCCTCGAGGTGGTGGCGCCGGAAGTCTTGATCGGTGTCGGGTTGAGGTTTGGCCTGGTGTTCGGTTAAGGTGGGAAAGTTGCCCCTCTTCCGCTGGCCCGCTTGGTGTGGGTTTGTCGGGGTGGGTGCGTCCGGTTCTTGAGAACTCAACAGTGCGCTAGAAATATGTTGATGCCATATGTATCAACCCCCAATGGTCCTTCACTCCACAGTGGGTGGGGATCGGGGATTCCTTTGGGATCTACCCTCATCTCGGCTTGCCAGCTCGGGGTGGGGTTTGGAGTCCAAGGGTCA